>NZ_JBXALD010000004.1:0-508908 GCF_058799075.1 Cupriavidus sp. GW822-FHT06G04
ATTTCATAGGCGCAGAAGTCGCGGGTCTGACGGGTTTTTGAAAAGCGGAAGATGCAGCCGGAGAATTGCCGAGGCTCCGAGCCGTCGCCCGGGTCGATCGAGAACGTGGCATCGCGGCCCACGTACTCCATCCGGTCCAGGTCCATCGGATGGGTCAATCGGATCTTGACGCTGTAGGGTTCGCCCAGGCGCTCCGTGGCTTCGAATGACACCACGGACAGGGCAGCAGCACTGCTGGCACCGGGCACCTTCAAGTGATAGGGCTGCAGTCCAGTCACGGACCTCGGCAGCCCGTCGCCCCATGATTTCAGTTCGTCCGTCACATCCGTCACTGTTGCTTGCTCCTTACCAGCCGTGATCGCGTTCTCCGAACAGGCCGTCGCTTGCGACGCGAGGCCGACATTCTCGTGCGTCAAAACCTTACGCCGCTATCCGACAAGCGAGAACAGCCAATGCGTCGCGCAAACAACAGAAACTGAATAAAATCTGAAATAATATTTTTATGATTTACAGATATTTATTTTTTATTTAAATCACAAACAAAAATACACTACACTCCGATATAAGAAATTTTTAATTCTGAAATATGCTAATCGAGATATTTTGGAAAATTTCCAAGGGTCGATCTGCAAGAACGACTTCAACTCCATCTTGCCGACTACTACCCAATGCCCGGACCGTGGGTGGAGATCGACGAGCTGGAAGGCGGCCTGTCGCGCTTGATCAAGGGCTGCGTGAACCGCCAACGGAAGGCAAAGAACGCCGCGGTGTGCCAAGAGACAGCGACGCGCTGGACCACTCGAAGCTGGGCGAGATTGACTATGTGAGGAAAGGCATTCGCACGAAAGCACTGACGAATGTCAGACGCGGGCTTTGACGTCGAAGCGCTGCGGATGGCCGGCGCGTATGCCGATAGGTCGACGACCGAGGGATACAGTAAGCAGCACGACGTGCTGCTCTCTCGGTGGTGAAATTGACGCCGCCTGCCGCGTGATATTGGACACTCTCCAACATCCGGGATTAGAAAAGCGGGAATCAGAAAAGACGAAGCCCGCACAACCTAGTGATTGTGCGGGCTATATCTGGTCGGGGCGAGAGGATTTGAACCTCCGACCACCTGCACCCCATGCAGGTACGCTACCAGGCTGCGCTACGCCCCGAAGAAGAACGAGATTATATCAGAGCCATTGCCGATGGCTAGGGGTTGCAGGCAATTTATTCGTGTCGCGCAATCTCTTTGAGTTGTGCCAGCAGATGTTGCACCTCTACGAGGTCGCGGCGCAGCGTGTTTAGGTCCACCGACAGTACTTGTGCAGCGTTGCCGGACGCAACTTGCGCGTCATCCTTTTCCAACGGCATGGCGGCGCCATGGTGACGTCCTTCGTCGAGACGATTACGCGCGCCGTTGATCGTGAAGCCCTGTTCGTACAGCAGTTCGCGGATTCGCCGAATCAACAGCACTTCATGGTGCTGATAATAGCGGCGATTTCCACGGCGCTTGACTGGCTTGAGCTGCGTGAACTCCTGCTCCCAGTAGCGCAACACGTGTGGCTTGACGGCGCAAAGGTCGCTGACCTCACCGATGGTGAAGTAGCGTTTTGCGGGAATCGGCGGCAGCGCGACGCGCTCGCTGGATTTTTCCGTCATGCGATCAAGAGACTGATGTCAGGCCGTAGGGCGAGACTCGGTTGGCGCGTCCGGCGCGCAGCATTGCAGGATACCTATAGCAAACGCCGCGGGCAATCCGCTTGTCGAGCGAAAAGGAGGGGGGTGTATGGGCGACGCTACGGCGGACTGCAATCTGACGCGCGAACATGGCGCTTCAAATATTGGCCGATGCGTCAGCCCGGATGCGCCTGATCGGCGCGCTCCTCGACCAGGCTCTTGAGTTTCTGGCTGGCATGGAACGTCACCACCCGGCGCGCCGTGATCGGAATGATCTCACCCGTTTTAGGATTGCGGCCAGGACGTTGGGCTTTGTCGCGCAACTGGAAATTGCCGAAGCCCGACAGCTTGACGCTATCGCCCTGCTCCAACGCTTCGCGAATCACGTCGAAAAACGCTTCGACCATATCTTTCGATTCGCGCTTGTTCAGGCCAACCTGGTCGAACAGCATCTCTGCGAGTTCGGCCTTGGTCAGGGTCGGCACCTCGGTTGCGCGGGCTTCCGGCGATGCATCGTCGAGGGAGGCAGTGTGCCGGTCGCTCACCTCGCCCAAATCTGCAGCATTCATGGAAATCGCGTCTCGATCGTTCATCCTTGATCGCTCTGTTAACTCTGTGTGGCGATCCGCCCGGGAGCTGTGCTCGGGCGCTCCAATGGCTGGCGTTCTGCTTAACCGCGCAGCCGGGCTTCGAAGCCTGCCGTCAGCGCATCGATCATGCAGCGTACCGCACTGTCGACTGTCTCGTCCTGGAGGGTCGCCCCAGTATCTTGCAAGGTCAGGCGGAACGCAAGGCTTTTCTCATCCACGCCGATGGCGGCCGAAGCGGCCTTCGGACGGAACTCGTCGAACAATGCCAGGCTCTGGACGAAATGGCCCAGGCCGGCGTTATCGAGCGCGGCGCGCATGGCGTCCAGCATGTCCTGCACGCGCACCTGCTGCTTGACCACCACCGCCAGATCGCGCACGGCGGCAGGGAATTTCGAGATTTCCGAGTATGCCGGCAGACCGACGTCACGCAGCGCATCGAGCTCCAGTTCGAACACCACCGGTGCGTTGGTCAGTTCGTACTCCTGCAGCCAGCGCGGATGCAATTCGCCGACCACGCCGACCGGCTTGCCGTCGACAATCACGCGAGCCGCACGGCCCGGGTGCAACGCGGGATGCGCAACCGGCTCGAAGCGCGGCGTGCGCGGATGAAACAGCGATTCCACGTCGCCCTTGATGTCGAAGAAGTCGACCTGGCGAGTGGCCACGCCCCATTGCTCTTCGAAGGCCGGACCATAGGCAATCCCCGCTGCCATCATCGGCTGGTGATAGCCGGCCACGGTCAGACCGCCATCGGCAACATTCGCGTCGCGATGGAATACACGACCCACCTCGAACAGGCGTACACGCGACGCTTTGCGGTTGAGGTTGTAGCGCACCTTGTCGACCAGCCCACCAAGCAGCGTCGAACGCATCACCGCCAGTTGGCTGGCGATAGGATTAAGCAGGCGGATCGGGTTGTCGTTGGCGGCGAAGTCACGTTCCCACTTCTCCTCGACGAACGCGAAATTGATCACCTCGTTGAAGTCGCGGGCCGCCAGCGCGTGCCGCACGACATGCTGCGAACGGCGCCCTTCGTTGGTCGGACGCATTTCGCTTTCCGCCACCGGCGGGCGCGCGGGAATCCGCTCGAAACCATAAATCCGCGCGACTTCCTCGATCAGGTCTTCCTCGATCTCGAGATCGAAACGGTAGCTGGGCGGCGTCACCTCGAACACCTCGCCATCGGCGCCAACCGTGCGCGTGAATGGCAGTTGCAGTCGCTGGAACACATCGGTGATTTCCGCCGACGAGAGTTCGATGCCCAGCACGCGTTCGGCACGCGCCACGCGCAGCTTGACCGGCTGACGCTGCGGCAGATTGACGATCTGATCGTCGACCGGGCCAGCCTGGCCGCCGCAGATTTGCAGGATCAGCGCGCTAATGCGCTCGATATGCTCCACCGTGGTGGCGTAATCCACGCCACGCTCGAAGCGGTGCGCCGCGTCGGTCGAAAAGTTGTAACGACGCGCGCGGCCCTGGATCGCATTCGGCCACCAGAACGCCGCTTCCAGATAGATATTGGTCGTGTCGAGCGACACCGCGGTGCTATCGCCGCCCATGATGCCGGCCAGGCTCTCGATTTCCTTGTCGTCGGAGATCACGCCGACCTGCTCGTCGACTTCCACCGTGTTGCCGTTCAGCAGCTTGAGCTGTTCGCCCTTGCGGCCCCAGCGCACGTCCAGCCCGCCATGGATCTTGTCCAGGTCGAACACGTGCGACGGACGGCCAAGTTCGAGCATGACGTAGTTCGAGATATCGACCAGGGCCGACACGCTGCGCTGCCCCGAGCGCTCGAGGCGCTGGACCATCCACGCCGGCGTGGCGGCACGCGCGTTGACGCCGCGGATAATGCGGCCCGAGAAACGGCCGCACAGGTCGGGGGCTGAAATCCTGACCGGCAGCTTGTCCTGCAGCGTCACCGCCACGGGCGTCATGTCGGGCAGTACAAGGTCGGCGCCGGTGAGGGCCGATACTTCGCGCGCCACACCGTGGATCGACAGGCAGTCCGCCTTGTTGGGCGTCAGCTTGATCGTGAAGACCTGATCGTCGAGATCGAGATACTGGCGGATGTCCTGCCCCACCGGCGCATCTTCCGGCAGGATCATCAGTCCGCCATGATCTTCCGAGAGCTTCAGTTCACGCGCCGAGCACAGCATGCCGTAGCTGTCGACACCGCGCAGCTTGCCCACCTTGATCTCGAAGGGCTTGCCATCGGCTTCGGCCGGCGGCAGCACGGCGCCCACCAGCGCGCACGGCACCTTGATGCCAGGCTTGACATTGGGCGCGCCGCAAACGATCTGCAGCGTCTCACCGGTGCCCGCATCGACCTGGCACACGTTAAGGCGATCGGCATTGGGATGGCGTTCGGTCGCAAGCACGCTGGCCACGACGATCTTGTTGAACGGCGGCGCAACCGGGCCCACCTCCTCCACTTCCAGCCCCGCCATAGTCAGGGTGTGCGACAGCACGTCGGTGGAGATCTTTGCAGGATTGGCGAACGTGCGAAGCCAGGATTCCGAGAATTGCATGGCGCTTCTGATCCGGTAGGTATTCTGTAATGTCTGTGACGATATGCGTTCTGTGCTGGGCGTCAGGCCATCAGCGGCAATCAGGCGAACTGGCGCAGAAAGCGCACATCGCCTTCGAAGAACAGCCGCAGGTCATTGATGCCATAGCGCAGCATCGTCAGGCGCTCCAGGCCGGAGCCGAACGCGAAGCCGATGTAGCGCTCGGGATCGAGCCCCATGTTGCGCAGGACGTTCGGGTGCACCTGGCCGGAGCCGGAGATTTCCAGCCATTTGCCGTTACCGAACGCCATGTCGATTTCGGCCGACGGCTCCGTGAACGGGAAGTACGACGGGCGGAAGCGCACCTGGATGTCGTCGCGCTCGAAAAACTTGCGCAGGAAATCGGTATAGACGCCCTTCAGATCGGCAAAGCTCACGTCCTCGCCGATCCACAGGCCTTCCACCTGATTGAACATCGGCGAATGGGTGGCGTCGCTGTCGACGCGATAGGTGCGGCCCGGGCAGATGACCTTGATCGGCGGCATCGGCTTGCCTGCGTACTTCTGCACATGCATGCGTGCGTAGCGGACCTGCATCGGGCTGGTGTGCGTACGTAGCAGCAACAACTTGCCCTCGCTGTCGCGACCATCCACATAGAACGTGTCCTGCATCGAACGCGCCGGGTGATTGTCCGGGTTGTTCAAGGCGGTGAAGTTCATCCAGTCGGTCTCGATTTCCGGACCATCGGCCACGTCGAAACCGATTGAACCGAAGATCTGCTCGACACGTTCCCACGTGCGCATCACCGGGTGGGTGCTGCCGCGCGACACGGCGCGGCCGGGCAGCGTGACGTCGATGGCTTCGGCAGCCAGGCGCGCATTCATCAGCGCATCGGCCAGCGCCTGGCGACGCGCCTGCAGTGCGGCCTCGACCTGCTGCTTGACCTGGTTGATGCGGGCGCCTTCGGTCTTGCGCGCTTCGGGGTCCAGCTTGCCCAGCCCCTTCAGCAGTTCGGTCAGCGCGCCCGTCTTACCGAGGAAGCGTGCTTTTTCGTTTTCCAGCGTGGCGTTGTCGTTGGCGGCAGCGAAGGCGGCCTGTGCGTCGGCGACGATTTGATCCAGATCCTGGGACATGACGGCAATACGTGGACAGTACGTGGAAGGGATGGCACTACGCGCGCAATGTTACGTGCAGTGAGGCATTTCGGATGCTGCGTCGGATTTCGCTTGAGACTCGTCTTACGTGTCTCATGCCATCTTGTCGACGCGGCATTCGAAATGAAAACGGGGCTCGGTAAGGAGCCCCGTTTCATCAGACCTTACGGTCGGTGCTTGCCCGGAAACGCCATCCGGCGCTTCCGAAACCGGCATCAGGCAACGGTGGCTTTCACCTGGTTGACGATGGCGGCAAAGGCAGGCTTGTCATGGATGGCCATGTCCGACAACACCTTGCGGTCCAGTTCGATCGAAGCCTTCTTCAGGCCGTTCATGAACACGCTGTACGTCATGCCATGCTCACGCGTCGCGGCATTGATACGTGCAATCCAGAGTGCGCGGAACACGCGCTTCTTGTTGCGACGATCGCGGTACGCGTACTGACCAGCACGCATGACCGCCTGCTTGGCGATACGGTAGACATTATTGCGACGGCCGCGGTAACCCTTGGCAGCGTCGATGACTTTCTTGTGACGGGCCCGTGCAGTGACCCCACGCTTGACTCGAGGCATGTAAAACTCCTTTCGTTATCGTTTGGGGTTATGCGTAAGGCATCATCGCACGGACAGACTTCAGGTTCGTCTCATGGACGTCCTGGGTGCCGCGCAGTTGACGCTTGTTCTTGGTGGTCTTCTTGGTCAGGATGTGACGCTTGAAGGCCTGGCCACGCTTGAACGAACCGTTCGGGCGCGCCGTAAAGCGCTTGGAAGCGCTTTTCTTGGTCTTCATCTTAGGCATGAAAAACTCCAGCTCTATGACATGCATGCAGGTGGACGGCTCACGCCATCGCTTGCAAGACCCGCATCCACTTGTTTTTGTACGCAGCTCAGCAGGCGATGCCTGCCGGTCACGCACGGGTTCTGCGCAAAACAACGCCGGGATGCACGTGGCATCCCGGCCGTCGCTTCGCACAAGAATTACTTCTTCTTCTTGGGGGCCAGCACCATCACCATCTGGCGACCTTCCATCTTCGGCATCTGCTCGACCTGACCCAGTTCCTCCAGGTCAGCCTTCAGACGCTCGAGCATGCGCGCGCCGATTTCCTGGTGGGCCATTTCACGACCGCGGAAACGCAGCGTGATCTTGGTCTTGTCCCCATCCTCCAGGAAACGCCTCAGGTTGCGCAGCTTGACGTTGTAGTCTCCATCATCCGTGCCAGGACGGAATTTCACTTCCTTGACCTGGATGATCTTCTGCTTGAGCTTGGCCTCGTGGGCGCGCTTGGCTTCCTCGTACTTGAACTTGCCGTAGTCCATGATGCGGGCCACGGGTGGAACTGCGTTGGGCGCAATCTCCACGAGATCCAAGTCCTTGTCCTCGGCCATGCGCAGTGCGTCCATGAACTTGACGATGCCGAGCTGTTCGTTATCAACCCCTACCAGGCGCAGCTCAGGCGCGCTGATTTCTCGGTTGATACGGTGACCTTTGTCTGTAGCGATGTTCCGTTACCTCAAGAAGACAAAAAAACAAGCCGTGCTTTCCACCCTCAGGCTTTGCTGGAGACGTCGTTTTGCAGACGATCCACAAACGCGGAGACGGGCATGACACCCAGATCCACATTGCCACGGGCACGCACGGCCACTTGATTGGCGTCCCGCTCCTTGTCGCCTACCACCAGCAGGTAAGGGATCTTCTGAAGCGAGTGCTCGCGGATTTTATACGTAATTTTCTCGTTACGCAAATCCGCCTTGGCCCTAAACCCTTGTTTTTGCAAGAGTTGCACGACGCTTTCGGCATATTCCGCCTGCGAGTCGGCGATGTTCATGACCACTACCTGTTCCGGCGCAAGCCACGCGGGCAGCGCACCGGCGTGGTTTTCGAGCAGGATACCCAGGAAGCGCTCGAACGAACCGAGGATCGCACGGTGCAGCATGACCGGACGCTTGCGCGAATTGTCCTCGGAGACGTATTCGGCACCCAGACGCTCCGGCAGCACCAGATCGAGCTGGAGCGTGCCGCATTGCCACGACCGGCCAATCGCATCCTTGATGTGATATTCGACCTTCGGACCGTAGAACGCGCCCTCGCCAGGAAGCTCTTCCCACTCCACGCCGCAGGCGCGCAGCGCCAAGCGCAGACCCTCTTCGGCGTGGTCCCAGATCGCATCCGAGCCGGCGCGCTTTTCCGGGCGCAACGACAGCTTCACCTTGACGTCCTTGAAGCCAAAGTCTTCATAGACCGAAAACGCCAGTTCATTAAAAGCCTTCGCCTCTTCCACGATCTGCTCTTCCGTGCAGAAGATATGGGCGTCGTCCTGCACGAAACCGCGCACGCGCATCAGGCCATGCAACGCACCCGACGGCTCGTTACGATGGCACGCGCCGAATTCGGCCAGGCGCAACGGCAGGTCGCGATAAGAGCGCAGGCCGTGATTGAAGATCTGAACATGGCCCGGGCAGTTCATCGGCTTGATCGCGTAGTCGCGCTTCTCCGATTCCGTGACGAACATGTTCTCTTTGTAATTGTCCCAATGGCCGGATTTTTCCCAAAGGGAACGATCCATCACCTGGGGCGTGCGCACTTCCTGATAACCGGCGTCCGTGAGGCGGCCACGCATGTACTGCTCAACGGCCTGCCAGACGCTCCAGCCCTTCGGGTGCCAGAACACCATGCCCGGCGCTTCCTCCTGCAGGTGGAACAGGTCCAGCGTCTTGCCCAGGCGACGGTGGTCGCGCTTCTCGGCCTCCTCGAGCATCGTCAGGTACGCGTCCTGGTCTTCCTTGCGGGCCCACGCCGTACCGTAGATGCGCTGGAGCATCTCGTTGTTCGAATCGCCGCGCCAGTACGCGCCCGCCACCTTCATCAGCTTGAAGACCTTGAGCTTGCCCGTCGACGGCACGTGCGGACCACGGCACAGATCGACGAATTTGCCCTCGCGATACAGGCCAATTTCCTGATCGGCGGGAATGGACGCGATGATCTCCGCCTTGTATTTCTCGCCCATCGATTCGAACAACGCCACCGCTTCGTCGCGATTCCAGACTTCGCGCGTGACTTTCTCGTCCTTGCGCGCCAGCTCCATCATCTTCTTCTCGATAGCAGCCAGATCCTCGGGCGTGAAGGGACGCTTATAGGAAAAGTCGTAATAGAAACCGTTGTCGATCACCGGCCCGATCGTCACCTGCGCGTCCGGATACAACTCCTTCACGGCGTAGGCCAGCAAGTGCGCCGTCGAGTGGCGAATCACATCGACGCCGTCGGCATCCTTGTCCGTGACGATTGCCAGCGACGCATCGTGGTCGATCGTATGGCTCGTGTCGACGAGGCGGCCATCGACCTTGCCGGCGAGCGCGGCCTTGGCCAGCCCCGAGCCGATGCTTTGCGCCACTTCGGCCACCGTGACGGGACCGGGAAACTCACGACGGGAACCGTCAGGCAACGTGATTGCGATCATCTTGAACCTCTTCTGGATTCCGCCACGCCGGCTTCTTGGGGGCCTGGGCGCGGCAGCATAGCAACTTTTGTGGCGCCGATCCGTCAGATGCGACAACGCATGCACCGGACGAAACAGCTACGAATCTTTCTTGCCGCCCCGCGCAGTCGCGGGCAACGCGGCAGCTTATCAGGAGGCTGGTAGACGACAGACGAAAAAAAACGCGGCCAAGGCCGCGTTTTTCTTTGAATCCCCGCTTTATTCTGCGGGTCGAAGGCGCACCTCGACTACTGTCGCTAACCAGCGGTAGTAGTTCGAGTTGTCATGTTCATGATGCTTTTCCGTGCCCTGATAAGGTTGATCGGATCTGCTGCCTGAAACTGAATGCCGCGGCCTTCGACTGCCGACAGATGCAGGGTACTTCCTGTTCGTTGGTAGGCTCGATTGGACTCGAACCAACGACCCCCACCATGTCAAGGTGGTGCTCTAACCAGCTGAGCTACGAGCCTAGCGAAGCGCAGATTATAAACTTATTTTCGCCGGGCGTGCAACACCCCCTGCACATCCTCGATGATCGACAGCGCGCGCTGCAACTGGGTGGCCTCGGCAACTTCCGCCGTGAACTGCATGCGCGCCACACCCTTGCTGGAAAGCGTCTTCACGCCGGTCACGTTGATCTTCTCGCGCGAAAGCACTTCGGAAATATCGCGCAGCAAACCCTGCCGGTCGATCGCCTCGACCTGGATGTCGACGGGATAGACGGCATCGCTGCGCTTGCCCCATTCGGTCTGGATCACCCGTTCTGGGGCGCGCCCGGACAGTTGGAGAAAGGTGCTGCAGTTGCGGCGATGGATCGACACACCCCGGCCGCGCGTGACGAAGCCGACGATATCGTCGGGTGGCGCCGGCTTGCAGCACCGCGACATCTGCGTCATCAGCGAATCCACGCCAACCACCAGCACGCCGCTCTTGGCGCCGCGCGCCACGCTGGTGGCACGGCTCTTTTTGGTGACCGCATCCTCTTCGCTGAACTGAGGCTGCGCCTCGCCCTCTGGGTGGCGCAGCGCGTGCTCCACATGTCGCAGGCTGAACTCTTCCTTGGCCACCGCCGCGTAGAGATCGTCGGTCGACTTGAAATTCAGGCGCGTCGCCAGGTCGTCGAGATTGACCGCGGTCTTGCCCTCGCGCTGCAGTGTCTTTTCGATCAGCGCACGGCCTTGCGCGATGGTTTCCTGCGAATCCAGCGCGTTGAACCACGCCCGCACCTTCGCGCGCGCACGACTACTGGCCAGATAGCCAAGTTCGGCATTGAGCCAGTCACGCGACGGGCCGCCCTGCTTGACGGCCACGATTTCCACGGTCTGGCCGTTCTTCAGCGGCGTGTTCAGCGGCACCATCGCGCCGTCCACGCGCGCGCCACGGCAGCGGTGCCCCAGATCGCTGTGCAGGTAATAGGCGAAATCCACCGGCGTGGCGCCCTGCGGCAACGCGACCACGCGCGCCTGCGGCGTCAACACATAGATGTGATCATCGATCGCCGCGTGCTTGAGCTGCTCCCACGGCGAGTCCTCGTGCGCGACGGAGTGATCGGCATCGTCCTTCCACGCCAGCAGTTGGCGCAGCCATGCGATCTTCTCGTCGTAGGCATTGTCGGCGGCAAACTGTCCGCTGTAGCCCTTGCCGCCGGCTTCCTTGTAGCGCCAGTGGGCGGCCACGCCGTATTCGGCGAAGTGATGCATTTCGTGCGTGCGGATCTGCACCTCGAACGCCCGGCCGTCGTCGCCGATCACCACCGTATGCAGCGACTTGTAACCATTGGCCTTGGGCCGCGAAATGTAGTCGTCGAACTCACGCGGGATGGGTTGCCAGATGTGGTGCACGATGCCAAGGACCGTATAGCAATCCTTGATATCGTCGACGATCACGCGGAACGCTCGCACATCGTACAGATCGGCAAAATCGAGCTCCTTGCCGCGCATCTTCTTCCAGATGCTGTAGATGTGCTTGGGCCGTCCCGACACCTCGGCGCGAATGCCCGCCGCGGCCAGTTCCGACTGCAGGCGTTCGATGGCCTGGGCGATGAAACCTTCACGCTCGATGCGCTTTTCGTCGAGCAGTTTTGCGATGCGCTTATACGTGTCGGGCTGCTCGAAACGGAACGCGAGATCCTCGAGTTCCCATTTCATCTGCCAGATACCGAGACGATTTGCCAGCGGTGCGTAGATATCCAGCGTCTCGCGCGCCACGCCTGGCAGCGGCGGGTTCTTGGTCTGCGCCAGCCAGCGCAGCGTCTGCAGCCGCGACGCCAACCGCACCAGCACCACGCGGATGTCCTGCGCAAATGCCAGCAGCATCTTGCGCAGCGCCTCGACCTGCTCCTGCCGTGCAGCCACCTGCGACTTGGACGCCTCGGATACGTCCGCCTGCGTCACGGCGATCGCGCCGATCCGCAGCAGCTGGCGTACGCCCTTCACCAGCCGCGTGACTTCGTCGCCAAAGCGCGATGCGATCTGGTCTTCGACGCCCGGTACGAATGCTTCGGCCGCGAACAGGCAGGCGGCCGCACGGGCCGCATCGTCCACACGCAGGCCATCGAGAATGCGCAGCATCCCTTCGGCATGCGACAGCACGCTTTCGCCGGTCGGCAGCAGCGTGGGCGTGGCGCCGTCGGCCACCTCGCGCACGAAAGCCAGGGCCCGTTCGACCAGGCCGGCGTCCGGAACGCCGGCCGTCTGACCGGTCAGCTCAGTCGACGTCACCATTTCACAGCATCCGGCATCAGTTCAGGGCGGCGGTGACCACCACTTCGATCAGATAATCGGGATTGGCCAGTTTTGCCTCCACGGTCGCACGCGGCGGCGTATTGCCCTGCGGCACCCATGCATCCCACACTTCGTTCATCTCGCCGATGCGGGTCACGTCGGTCAGAAAGATCTGACACATCAGGATGCGCGTCTTGTCGCTGCCAGCCTCTGCCAGCAGGCGATCGATATGCCCCAGCACTTCGCGCGTCTGGCCGCGCAGATCGGCCTTGGGATCGACTTCGGGCACCTGTCCGGCCAGATAGACCACGCCGTTATGCACGGCATATTCGGACAGACGCTTGCCCACATGGGCGCGCTTCAGGGTGTTGGTGCTCATATCGCTGTCTTCAACTGAAAATTGCTTAGGTGCCAAGAAAAAAATTACGTGCGATCGCGATCTGCGCCGGATCGACAAACGTCGGCGCATGCCCGACGTCGGCGATTTCCACCGTCGAGACCTGCTTGCCGCGTGCCACCATTTCGGCGACGGTCTCGCGCAGCAGCAGATCCGATTGCGCGCCACGCACGATCAGCGTGGGGCCCGTGGCGGCCTCGAACATCTTCCACAACATCGCTTCGCCCGCCAGCACCGCCTCCGGAGGCGTTTCCTTGAACGGCACGGCCAGCGCCGGATCGTAGTGCAACCCCCACTCCAGCGATTCGGCGCCCTGTACAGGCTTGAGGATTGCGCTGTTCAGTTCGCGCCATTGCTCGGGCGTATGACGGCCGAACGACGCACTGATCGTCTGCAGATAAGCAAGGCCCTCTTCGAAGGTCTTGAACCGCACGGGCAGACCCAGGTACGCGCCGATGCGCTCCATCGCCTGGGCCGCGATGCGCGGGCCGACATCATTGAGCAGCAGCTTGCGCACCGGCGAATTCGGCAGCCCGGCCAGGCCCATGCCGATCAGGCCGCCCATCGACGTGCCGAACCAGTCGACCCGTTCCACGTTGAGCCGTGCAATCAGCGTGACCATATCGGACACGTACTGCGGCACCGTGTAGAAATGCGGATCGGCCAGCCAGTCCGAACGGCCGCGCCCGACCACATCGGGGCAGACCACGCGATACTCGTCCGACATCGCTCGCGCCAGCGCATCGAAATCGCGCCCGGTGCGCGTCAGCCCGTGCACGCAGACCAGCACGCGCGAATTCGCCGGATCCCCCCATTCGTGATAAGCCATGCGATGCAGGCCCGCGGGACTGATGCACTGTACGAAACCAAGACGCGGACTGGAAGACATCTGTACTCCCTGCGATTTCCGCCGCATTCCCTGCGGCGTGTCAGTAATTCGAAGCGGGACTTCGGAAAAGCCTGCAAAGCGGCATGCGCAGGCGATCGACCAAAGCCGGATTGTACGCCCAGCGAGTACAATGCCACAGCACATCCTGACACTCCCGACGGAGGCTTACATGCTCAACGGCAAGACGGCATTGGTCACGGGCTCGACCAGTGGAATCGGACTCGGCATCGCGCAGGCCCTGGCCGCGCAAGGCGCGAACATTATTGTCAACGGCTTCGGTGACGCAGACGGCGCAAAGGCGGAAATCGCGCGGGCCGGCAGTGGCATCCAGGTTGGCTATCACGGCGCCGATATGAGCAAGGCGGCCGAAATCGAAGACATGATGCGCTACGCGGAAAAAGACTTCGGCGGCGTGGATATCCTGGTCAATAACGCTGGCATCCAGTTCGTGGCCAAGATCGAGGAGTTCCCGGTGGATCGCTGGGACGCGATCATCGCCATCAACCTGACCTCGGCCTTCCACACCACGCGCCTCGCGTTGCCGTCGATGAAGACGAAAAACTGGGGCCGCATCATCAACGTGGCATCGACGCACGGCCTGGTCGCATCGGCGGAAAAATCGGCCTATGTCGCCGCCAAGCACGGCATCGTCGGCTTCACCAAGGTCACTGCGCTGGAAACGGCGCAGACCGGCGTGACCGCCAACGCCATCTGCCCGGGCTGGGTGCTCACACCGCTGGTGCAGAAACAGGTCGAAGCGCGCGCGCAGAAGGAAGGCATTCCGGTCGAACAGGCCAAACGCGAGCTCGTGCTCGAAAAGCAGCCTTCGGGAGAGTTCGTCACGCCGGAAGAACTCGGCGCGCTGGCCGTGTTCCTGTCGAGCGACGCCGCCAAGCAGGTGCGCGGCGCGATCTGGAACATGGATGGCGGCTGGGTCGCGCAATAAGGAGCCCGATGATGACGCGTCGTCCATCGCGCCGCGCTGCCCTCTTTGCGCTGGGCAGCGGTGCATTGATGATGTCGCCGCTGGCGAGCCTGGCGCAGGCGCCGAGGCCGCTGGCCATCGATGTCTACAAGACTCCTACCTGCGGATGTTGCGAAGACTGGGTCAAGCATCTGCGTGACAACGGTTTTAAGGTGACCACGCACGATGTCGAGGACACCGCGCCGTACCGCACGAAATTCGGTATCCCGGAACGTTTTGGCTCGTGCCACACCGGCGTCATCCATGGCTACGGCATCGAGGGGCACGTACCCGCCGCGGACATCAAGAAGCTGATCGCCGCAAAGCCCAAGGCTGCCGGGCTGGCGGTGCCCGGCATGCCGGCGGGTTCGCCGGGCATGGAATATGGCCCACGCAAGGACCCGTTCGATGTACTGATCGTGAAGCCGGACGGCGCAGCTTCGGTGTTTTCGAGCTACAACAAAGCCAAGACCTGACGGCGCACTCCTCCGAATGCCTCGCGCCTTGCGTCACGCGCCGGGCGCATGGTCCGGGCCGCAAGCAACAAGCCCCTGCCGGCAATCACCGACAGGGGCTTTTTTGCGACGCTGTCCTGCGCGGCCGCTCAGATCAACGCAGCACCGGTCTTGGCCTGCACTTCCTCGCGGCTCACGCCCGGCGCGGTCTCGACGAGCTTCAGCCCTTCCGGCGTCACGTCGATCACGGCCAGATCGGTAATGATGCGGTTCACCACGCCCACGCCCGTCAGCGGCAGATTGCATTCCTTGAGGATCTTGATGTCCTCGCTGCCATCCTTCTTCTTGGCGGTGTGTTCCATCAACACCACCACGCGGCCGACGCCCGCCACCAGATCCATCGCGCCGCCCATGCCCTTGACCATCTTGCCCGGAATCATCCAGTTGGCCAGATCGCCGCGCTCGCTGACCTGCATCGCGCCCAGAATGGCCAGATTGATCTTGCCGCCGCGAATCATCGCGAACGAGTCCGCCGACGAGAAGATCGACGAACCCGGCAGCGTCGTGACCGTCTGCTTGCCGGCGTTGATCATGTCCGCGTCCACTTCATCTTCGGTCGGAAATGGCCCGATACCGAGCAGTCCGTTCTCCGACTGCAGCCACACTTCCATGCCCTGCGGCACGTGGTTGGCCACCAGGGTAGGCAGGCCGATGCCCAGGTTCACATAGAAGCCGTCCTGCAGTTCCGCCGCGGCGCGCGCGGCCATTTCATCACGTGTCCATGCCATGATCTGTCTCCTTACTTGGCACGCACGGTGCGCTGTTCGATGCGTTTTTCGGGGCTGGCGTTCAGCACGATGCGGTGCACGAAGATGCCGGGCAGATGCACGTCGTCCGGATCGATTTCGCCGATTTCGACGATCTCTTCCACCTCGGCCACGGTGATCTTGCCGGACATCGCGCACACCGGATTGAAGTTGCGCGCGGTGCGGCGGAACACGAGGTTGCCGGCCTTGTCCGCCTTCTTCGCCTTGACCAGCGCCACGTCGGAAACCAGCGACCGCTCCATCACATACTGCTGGCCGTCGAATTCGCGTACGTCCTTGCCCTCGGCGACGATGGTGCCCACGCCGGTCTTGGTGAAGAACGCGGGAATGCCCGATCCGCCGGCGCGCAGCTTTTCGGCCAGCGTGCCTTGCGGCGTGAATTCGAGCTCGAGTTCGCCGGCCAGGTACTGGCGCTCGAACTCCTTGTTTTCGCCGACGTACGAGGAAATCATCTTCTTGATCTGCCGCGTGGCGAGCAGCAGGCCCAGCCCGAAGCCGTCCACGCCGGCGTTGTTCGAGATGCAGGTAAGCTGCTTGGCGCCGCTGTCGCGCAGCGCCGCAATCAATGCCTCGGGAATGCCGCACAACCCGAAACCGCCCACGGCGATCGTCTGGCCGTCATGCACCACGCCCGCGAGCGCCTCGGCGGCGCTGGCGAAGACCTTGTTCATAGTTGCTCCTTCCTCGGTAGTCTCATGCGGACTCACCCAATACCGTGCGGGTTGTCCGGCGACGTTTTGACCCGCGTATGACCCAGGGCCACGCGCGGAAATTGTAACGGTACAATCGGCGGTCAGCGCCGCCTGTTGCCGACCGACAGCATACGTCAACGCGCCCCCGCAACGCCATTACGTAAAAGTACATAAGGGATAATGCCGTCCATCGACTACCAGACCGCCTTTCATCTGGCCCCCGTTGGCCTGGTGCTGTCCCGCGCCCGCGTGATCGAGGATTGCAACGACGAAGTCTGCCGGATCTTCGGCACGTCGCGCGAAGCGCTGGTGGGCGAATCGTTCCAGGTGCTATACCCGACGGCCGACGAGTTCGAACGTACCGGCGCGCGCATCGTGCCGGTGATGAACACCAAGGGGCTGTATTCCGACGAACGGATCATGAAGCGCGCCAGCGGCGAGCTGTTCTGGTGCCATGTCACGGGGCGCTCGCTCGATCGCAAGGACCCGTTGGGCGCCGGAATCTGGACCTTCGAGGACCTGTCCCAGAAACGGCCCGTCACTGCCGAACTGACCGCGCGCGAGCGCGATATCGCGGCGCAGCTGGTAGAGGGAAAGACCAGCAAGCAGATCGGCAAGCTGTTGTCGATCAGCCCGCGCACAGTGGATATCTACCGTGCGCGGCTGATGAAGAAATACGGCGCCCATACCGCCGTCGATCTGGTGCAGCGGCTGGTGAACCACTGAGCGCGGCTCGCCCGCCTGGCGCGACGCCGACGACAGGCGCACGACAAACCGCGACAGTCGCCAGACGGATGGTGATGGCCGCCCACGCAACCGCCGCGGAAGAAGACCGGGGCCGCACGAGGCCCCGCTCGGTTACGCCTCGATCAGCCGTCGGATCTCGTCCGGCACCGGGACCGATTTTTCCTGCGCGTAGTCGCACCACACCACCTTCGCGCCGCCCTCGGCCCACACCACATCGGGCAGATCGGTGCGGATCACCTCGATGCGGGTTTCGAAGCTGGATCGGCCGAGCTGGCCTGCGTACACGCGGCATTCGATGTTGCCGGGGTAGCGCAGTTGCTTCAGGAACGTCATGTGGGCGTTGATCAGCACGGGCCCATGGCCGTTAGCATCGCGGCCACTGCGCCCGATCGACTCGAACCACTCGATCCGCGCCTGCTCCAGATAGCGGAAATAGACGGTGTTGTTGACATGGCCCATGGCGTCCATGTCACCCCACCGTATCGGCATCACGCAGGTGAATACGTGCTTCATCAGCGCTTGGCGATCGACGCTTCGGCCTTGGTCACCAGATCTCCGCCGACCTGCTTCTTCCACTTGTCGTAGACCTTGGCAGTGGCCTTGCGGAATGCGTCGTGCTCGGCCGGCGTCAGCGTCGTCACCTTGACGCCATGCTGCTCCATGTCCTTCCAGGCCGGCGCGCCCGCCTCGACCAGGCCCTTGCGGGCGAGCGCGATTTCCTGCTTGCCCGCGTCGATGGCCGCCTGCTTGACGATCTCGCGATCAGCCGGCGTCCAGCTTTCCCAGATCTGCTTGTTGACCACGAAAATCAGCGGGTCGGCCACATAGCCCCAGGTCGTCACGTATTTCTGGCCCACCGTGTAGAGCTTGGCGGCCGCGAACACGCTCTGCGGATTCTCCTGGCCATCGACGGCGCCCGAGGCCATTGCTGGTTGCGCATCGGCCCAGCTCATCTGCGTCGGGTTGGCGCCCAGCGCGTTGAAGGTTTCGATATATAGCGGCGACCCCACCACGCGCAGCTTCAGCCCCTTCAGGTCTTCCGGCTTGCGGATTTCATGCTTGGAATTCGACACCTCGCGGAAGCCGTTTTCGCCCCAGGCCAGCGGCACCACGCCCGCCTTTTCCAGCGTCGCAAAGATCGACTTGCCGACTTCGCCCTGCGTCAGCGCGTCGAGCGCCTTGTAGTCGGGCATCAGGAAAGGCAGGGAGAACAGATTCAGTTCCTTCACCTGCGGCGACCAGTTGATGGTCGAGCCGACAGCCATGTCGATCACGCCCTGGCGAATCGCGGAAAACTCGCGCGTCTGGTCGCCGGCCACCAGCGATGTGCCCGGATAGAGCTTGATGTTGATGCGCCCATTGGTACGCTGCCGCACCAGATCGGCCCAGATTTCGCCGCCCTTGCCCCACGGAAACGCCGGCCCCAGCACCAGCGACATCTTGTATTCGGACTTGTAGGTCTGGGCCATGGCGGCCGGCGCGGCAAATGCGGCGGCGGCAATCGTGGCGGCAACGGACAACAGCAGGGCACGGCGTTTCATGCGGGAATCTCCTCGTTTCATCTTGTTGTTCAATTCAAATCAGTAGCCCAGGTAATCGGGCAGCCAGGTGGCCAGCGGCGGGTAAGCCAGCACCATCAGCATGGCGATGAACATCGCCAGCAACATCCAGATCACCCAAGGCACGGTTTCCTCCATGCGTACGCGGGCAATGCGGCAGGAAACCATCAGGTTCACGGCCAGCGGCGGCGTGAACTGGCCTAGCGCCACCTTCAGCGTCAACACCACGCCAAACCACACCGGATTCCAGTGGAACGCCGTGGCAATCGGCAGCAGCAGCGGCACGAAGATCAGGAAAATCGAAATGCCGTCGAGGAACATGCCGACGGTCATCAGCAGCAGCACGATCAGCGCCAGCACGCCGTATTCGCCAAGGCCCGAATGGGCGATCGCATTGGCCAGCGGATCGATCACGCCGAGCGTGGACAGCGCATAGGCAAAGATACCGGCCAGCGCCACCACCAGCAGGATGACGGCCGATGTCTCGGCCGCTTCCTGGAAGATCGTGAACAGGTCGCGCATGCCGATGCTGCGGTAGATCACCATGCCGACGAACAGGCCGTAGACCACCGCCACCACGGCCGCTTCGGTTGGCGTGAACCAGCCCGCGCGCATGCCGCCGAGGATCAGGAACGGCGCCACCAGCCCCCAGGCCGCCTCACGCAGGCTGCGCCAGAACGGCGGGCGCGGCAGCGCGGCTTCGATGTGTCCCATGTTGTGCTTGCGCGCGAGCCACACCGCCGGCACGATCAGCGCCACGCCGGCGAGGATGCCCGGGATCATGCCCGCCGCAAACAGCGCCGGCACCGACGCGCCCGGCACCAGCACGCTGTAGATGATGAACGCGACCGACGGCGGGATCAGAATGTCCGTGGCCGCCGCCGCGCCAACCACCGCCGCGCTGTAGGCGCCCGGATAGCCGGCGCGCGACATCGCCGCGATCATCACGCCGCCCACGGCCGCCGCATTGGCGGGCCCCGATCCGGAAATGCCGCCGAGGAACATCGCCACCAGGATCGCTACCAGCGGCAGCATGCCCGGGCCGCGTCCGACGATGGCGATCGCAAACGTCACCAGCCGCTGCGCCACGCCGGAACGGTCGAAGATCGAACCCACCAGCACGAACATCGGGATGGCCAGCAACGGATACTTGGCCAGGCCGGCATAAAAATTCTGCGGCACGGCCAGCAGACCGAACATCTGCGTATCGAGATTGGACAGCCCGATGGCGACCAATCCGCCCAGCCCCAGCGACACGCCGATCGGCACGCCAAGCAGCATCAGGCCGATAAAGACCACGAACAGGATAATGGCGACGATCGTCATTGCGCACGCTCCCCGCCCTGCTTCAGGGCCCTGAGCGCGCGGGCGTTGCGCAGCGCCAGCGCCAGCGCGCGCAGCGCGATCGCCACGGAAAACACCGGCAGCCACACCGAGTACCACCAGCTTGGCACCCCGATGCCTGGCGAGGTCTCGCCAAACGTGTATTCGTCCCAGGCAATGCGCACGCCCAGCACGGCCAGCGCCAGGAACATCGCCGCCACGGCCAGGGCCGACACGATGGCCAGCCGCTTTTGCCGCGCGGCGCTGCCACGTTCAAAGAAGAATTCGATGCGAATGTTGCGATCGCGCGCCACCGCGGCGCTGCCGGCCACCAGCGCCAGCACGATCATCAGGAACACCGAGAATTCCTCGGTCCAGGCAAACGATTCGTCGGTGAAATAGCGGACCACCACATTGGCGAACGTGATGCCGACCAGCAACACCATGACGATCACGCCGATCCAGTCCTCAATGCGCGGTGAAATGCGGAATTCGCTGTCGCGCGCTTCGTCGGCCGCCTCGGCAATGATTGTCGAGTCGACGACGTGCTGCGGCACGGCTTCGCGCCGTGCCTTGTTGTTTTGATCCATTTCTGCGCCCGGCCTCCGGTCCGGTTCCGAGAAGTCTCTTTTTACGTTGTTCTACTTCTTGGCCAGCCCCCTCCCCCGGAAAGGTCGGCGGTCAGACCATGCCATCGTCGGCGGTGACCACCGCGCCGTTGATGAAGCGCGATGCGTCGGACGCCAGCAGCAGCAAGAGGCCGTCGAGGTCTTCGGGTCGGCCCAGGCGCTTGCGGGGCAGCATCTGGATCAGCTTCTGCCCGGCATCGGTATCCCAATGGTGGTGGTTGATTTCGGTGTCGATGTAGCCGGGGCAGATCGCGTTGACGTTGATGCCGTGACGCGCCCACTCCAGCGCCATGGCCTTGGTCATGTGAACCACGGCGGCCTTGCTCATGCAGTAGACACCAATCTGAGACAGTACCTTGAGACCGGCCACCGACGCAATATTGACGATGCGCGCCTGTGGCAGCGGGTTGCCCTGCTTTTCCGCACCCTTGGCCCGCGCGATCATCCGCTTGGCGACTTCCTGCGCCACGAAGAACGCGCCGCGCGTGTTGGTATCGAACACGAAATCGAAATCGTCGGCGGTGACGTCGGTGAGCTTCTGCGTGGTGGAAACGCCCGAATTGTTCACCAGGATATCGATGGCGCCGGCCTCGGTTTCGGCGTGCGCCACCGCGGCGCGGATGCTGTCCGGATCGGTGACGTCGAGGCGCACCACATGGGCGCTGCCGCCATCGGCCTCGATCGAGGCGCGCAGTTCCTTGAGCCGCTCGACGCGGCGCGAAGCCAGTATCACCTTGGCACCGGCGGACGCCAGCACATTGGCAAAACGCGTACCCAGCCCGCTCGACGCACCGGTCACCAGCGCGACCTTACCTTCCAGATTGATCGACAAACCCATATTTACCTCGGTATTTGGGCATCCGGCGCGGCCGGATGGCGCGCCGGGCACCTTACAGCAGCCTGTAAGGCGGCGCGGCCGCAGCTTAGCAAAAAAAGAACGGTCGTTCCAAAAAATGACTTGCCTGAGGGTGTCGAGTCCCGGACAATGCCGAAGATTCTAAGAACTTGGCCCCCAAAGGGAAAGAGGAAAAACGCCTAGGTCAGGCCGGTTACCCGCCGATAGCCCGATCGCAGAGCATGCCGCACGGTACCAGACCCGTGCCGCGCGTGCGCCCCATCCGGGCCCGCCTCCCCCCGCCCCGGTGCCGGTTCCACAGAGCAAAATCACCGCATCCCACAAACCGCAAGCCCGCACCACGGGCTGCAACCATGCGGCAGTATTGCCGCCCAGAAGACACTGAGGGTTAGAGACAATGGATCAGCAACAGCTCGTCGAGCAGTTCGGCCCGCGCGAAGCCATGGAATATGACGTCGTCATCGTCGGCGGCGGTCCCGCCGGCCTGGCCACGGCCATCCGCCTGAAGCAGCTGGCTTCGGAAAAGGGCGGCGACGTCAATGTCTGCGTGCTGGAAAAGGGCTCCGAGCCCGGCGCGCATATCCTGTCGGGCGCCATCATGGACCCGATCGCGCTGAACGAGCTGATCCCGAACTGGAAAGAGCTTGGCGCACCGCTGAATCAGCCGGTCACCGAAGACAAATTCCTGTTCCTCGACGAATCCGGTGCCAAGGGCGCCCCGCTGCTGCCCGAGTGCTTCCACAACGAAGGTAACTACATCGTCAGCCTGTCGAACTTCGTGCGCTGGCTCGGCCAGCAGGCCGAAGCGCTGGGCGTGGAAATCTTCCCGGGCTTCCCGGCGGCCGAGGTGCTCTACAACGACGACGGCTCGGTCAAGGGCGTGGCCACCGGCAACATGGGCATCAACAAGGAAGGCGAGCCCACCGAGAACTTCCAGCTCGGCATGGAACTGCATGCCAAGTACACGATTTTCGCCGAAGGCGCGCGCGGTCACCTTGGCAAGCAGCTCATCGCAAAGTTCAAGCTCGACGCAGGCAAGGATCCGCAAAGCTACGGCATCGGGCTGAAGGAACTGTGGGAAATCGACCCGTCCAAGCACAAGCCTGGCCTGGTCGTGCACACGGCCGGCTGGCCGCTCGATCCGGCCACCTACGGCGGTTCGTTCCTCTATCACATGGAGGACAACAAGGTGGCCGTGGGCTTCGTGGTCGGCCTGGACTACACCAACCCGTGGCTGTCGCCGTTCGAGGAATTCCAGCGCTTCAAGACGCACCCTCAAATCCGCCAGTACTTCGAAGGCGGCAAGCGCATCGGCTACGGCGCACGCGCCATCACGGCCGGCGGCCTGCTGTCGCTGCCCAAGACGGTGTTCCCGGGCGGCGCGCTGGTCGGCTGCGACGCCGGTTACCTGAACGCATCGCGCATCAAGGGCAGCCACGCGGCGATAAAGACCGGCATGATGGCCGCCGAAGCCGCCTTCGACGCGCTGCAGGCGGGACGTCAGCATGACGAGCTGACCGCCTACCCGGCCGCATTCGAACAAAGCTGGCTGCACAAGGAACTGCTCCAGGCCAAGAACTTCAAGCAGTGGTTCAAGAAGGGCCGCACCACGGCCACGCTGATGACCGGCATCGAGCAATGGCTGCTGCCCAAGCTCGGCATCCGCAATCCGCCGTGGACGATCCATCGCACCAAGCCGGACCACGTCTACCTGAAGCCGGCCGCCGAGTGCCAGAAGATCGAATATCCGAAGCCGGACGGCAAGCTGACGTTTGATCGCCTGTCGTCGGTGTTCATCAGCAACACCAACCACGAAGAAAACCAGCCTGCGCACCTGACGCTCAAGGACGCCAGCGTGCCCGTCAACATCAACTGGGAAAAGTACGCCGGCCCCGAGTCGCGCTACTGCCCTGCTGGCGTGTACGAATTCGTGCAGAACGATGAAGGCAAGGAACGCCTGCAGATCAATGCGCAGAACTGCGTGCACTGCAAGACCTGCGACATCAAGGATCCGACGCAGAACATCGTGTGGGTTACGCCGGAAGGTGGCGGCGGCCCGAATTACGTAGGCATGTAAGCGCCGCCGCAGTCGGCCGGACTTCCGGTCCGCGCGGCGACGTGAACGCAAGAGAAGTGCCCACAGAAGTGCCAACAGAAACGCCGGCATGTCGCCACGACTGCCGGCGTTTCTGCTTCTACGACCTGACGCGCCACTGGCGACGCCTGCGTCATGCAGTCATGGTGTCGTGCTATCGGGAATTCGCCTCGGCCCGGCCTGCTGTCGCCGCCACATCGGTGACATACGCGCGCAGCGCCTCGCTCGAATCGGCAAACATTTGCGCACGCAATTGCGCCGCCTGCTGCTGACGATCTGCCTCGGTCAGTCCCGTCGACTGTTCGATTTGCCGACGCTGGCGCGCGTAATCCGCATACCGGTCGTTCCAGCCTTGCTCGGCCTGCGCCTGCAACGCGTAGCGCTGCGCCACATCGCTGCCAAAGTCCTGCGCCAACGCCGCGGCGATGTCCTGCGTGCTGCGGCCTTGCGCCCGCATGCTGGCGACGGTTTCCGAAATCCGCAGCGGCTGCTCGCCCGACGCGCGCGCCTCGCGCATCGCCGCCGGCAGTCTGGCCTCGGCGGCATTCAAGCGGCGCTGGCGTTCGTTGGCATCGAGATCAGGCTGCGCCGCCACCGCCAGGCGATCAAGCATCGCATCGTCATACGCATCGTCGTCGGCAAACCAGAGCGTTGCGACATCGGCGAGATATTGCTGTCGCATTGCGCGACGCTCAGCCAATTGCGTGCGCAGGCGTTCAATTTGTTCGAGCGACGCCTGCTGCACCGATGCCGACAACTGCGTGCGCCCTGCGGCCAGCGACCGCGCGGCGGCGAGATATTGACGATAGCGCTGCCACAACGCAAACCCCTGTGACGCCGCCGGTTCCGGCACGCGCGCCGCGATATCGTCGCGCACCGCGCGGTCGATGGCGATGTCCGCTCCGATCGCATCAAAATAGTCGTAGTAACTGCGCAAGGCGCGTGTCAGCCGGAGATTGCCGTGCGCATCGAGTTCCGGCCCGGGCGGCACGTCGACGTCGGGCAACGTGGGCAATCGCGTCGCTGGCGCGGGCGGCGCTGCGGCCATGTCGGCGATCCCCGGCGCGTGTGGCGGGATAGCGGACGGTCCACTGTCAAGCGCCTCCGGCGGCCTCAATGCAAACCACGCCGCAGCGCCCAGCACTACCCCAGGCAGCCAGATCCACGACCAGACCGGCAAGCGGCGCGGCTCAGAGCCGATCATTGCGCAGCCGGTTGGCGTGCTGCAGGATCACCGTGCGCGGATCGACGTCCTGGAACAAGCCGGCAATCTGGTTGACCTCGTCGAGGTGATTCCAGTAGTAATTGGTGGCCAGCACCCTGCCCCACTGACTACTGCATACCGAAACCAGCCCATCGTTCGGCCCGGAACCTTTCAGACTCATCAGGCCGCCCGTCGCGGCCATCAGCGCGGTGGTGGGATCGAGCAGATTGGATCGGAACAGGTCGATCGCGCCGCCTCGCCCCGTCCAGGAATACGCGGCCTGTGTATAGGTCACCAGATTGCCCGACGCATCGCGCGCCTGGCGCTGCTCCATTGCCGCACCCGCCGTCGCACAATTGGCGCCCAGCGCCGACGGTGTGCCCGGCTTCAACGTCGCGTCCAACCGCGCATTCTGCGCGGCCGCCGCGCGCGTGGTCAGAATCTTCAGCGAAGCCAGTGCGTCCTGATCGATGGCTGCGCCGTTGTCCACGCCATTGCTGATGCCCTGGAACCAGCCGACCGCATTGGCCACATCGGCGATCAAGCCAACGAGCACGGACCCGACCACCGGCACCTGGTTGACGCCGTTGATCACATCGAGCACGAGGTCGGCGAATTCGCTGCCGCGATGCGGACTGCCGATGGTGGTGACCGACGCCACATCCTGTGGCGACATGGCGGCCAGCACGCGCGACGTCGGTCCGCCCTGGCTATGGCCGATCAGATTGACCTTGTCCGCTCCGGTAGCCAGCTTCACGCTGCGCACATAATCGGCCAGCTGCAGTGCGCGCGCTTCGTCACTGTTGAAGGCCGGCACCGTGGCCACATAAACCGTCGCACCATTGGCGCGCAGCAGTTCGGGAATGCCGTACCAGTAATCGAGCACGCCGCCCATCTTCTCGGCCCCGGTCAGGCCGTGTACCAGCACGATCGGATAGCGCGTTCTTGCGTAGTCGCTGGCGGCCTGCACGGGCGGCGGCAGCATCGAAAAAATTATTGCAACCACTGCGCAAAGCCATGCGGCGGCACGGCGCCAGGGAGTCGGCGTCATCGATGTCTCCTCTTCGACGGTTGGTCTTGTCTTTGTCTGCACAACTAAAGATGCCAACCGCCGGCAAGGCAAGGCGCGTTGCTAGAGGCAACGCACTAACGCGGACGCAGAATCCGTTTCAAACATGCGATGCGCATCGCATCAAACCGGCATGCAGGTCGTTGCCAGCAATTGCTCGTAGATGAAGCACTGCAGCAGCGTCAGCTCGCGCTCGCCGAGCGCGTCGAACGCGACGCCGAACGCTGGAAAATCATCATCGTCCTGCGCGGGCGCGCTGCGCACGGTTGCGTCAACGGTGACCTCCGCATCGAGCGAGGCCGTGCGCAGATGAAATCGCAATCGCACCTTCTGCCCGACCGCAGGCGCCGGCGACGAGGTCTGCACGAGCGCGCCGCCCGTGCTGAGATCGGAAAGCAGACCGAGCCGCGCCAGCCCCTCGCCCACCTGCGCCTCGGTGGTGGCATCGCTCGCGGTCGGGCTTGCTTCGTCGATGTTGTCGAGCAGATATGCGGCCAGCCGGGTGGCCACGCGCGTGGCGCGACGCACCGGCATCTGCTCGGTCTGCGCCGGCGCGGAGAGCACCAGATACCGGAACGGGCTGCGGCACACCGCGGTGATCGTCGATGTAAAGCTGTGGATCGCGTGCCCCGAAAACCCGCGCAGCAGCAGCGA
Source organism: Cupriavidus sp. GW822-FHT06G04 (assembly GCF_058799075.1). Classification (NCBI taxonomy): domain Bacteria; kingdom Pseudomonadati; phylum Pseudomonadota; class Betaproteobacteria; order Burkholderiales; family Burkholderiaceae; genus Cupriavidus; species Cupriavidus sp. GW822-FHT06G04. The sequence goes on from NZ_JBXALD010000004.1 coordinate 26,472, forward strand.
CTCGCCGGCGGTCACAGACAACTCCCGCCCGCCCAGCGTTGGCCACGTCACGAACAGCCCCTGCTCGATAAATCCGATCAGCCGGCTGGCGGCCGCGCGCGAACTGTCGCCGGGGGTTTTCACGTGCAGCAGCGTGCCGACCTGCAGGCCCAGCGGCCCATTGCTGAGGCGCGACCCGCCCTGCGCATCGGCCTCGTTGCCCGCCTCGGGCATTTCATCGGGCCGGCAAACCGTGCCGTGCCGGAACACCAGCGCCAGATCGCGCGCGTCCGGGATGATGCTGCCGCTGCCCAACATCAGATTGCCCTGTCCGTCGAGTAGCGACCATGGCAGCGGCTGCCCCACGGGCAGGTCTTGGGGAGAAAGCGGAATCATGGCGCGATTGACTCTCCATGAAACACGTGCGGTGCGATGACGGCCCCGCACGGGAAATCGGGATGAATGGCAGCCGCCGGGGCTGTCGCACCGGCACTGAGCTCAATGCGAGGGCTATCGACAAAATGTGACAAAACCTTGACCCCACCTTCGAGGAAGGCGCCGCTGGCGTACGCAGGAGCCAACACGAAGTGGATCATTGCGCACCCTCTGACAATGCAATACTTGACTGGGATTGAACAGCAACGCAGAATCGCCACTTATCCGCAAAATCTGTCAGACAGCCTGACATATATCAATACTCATGGATCCGTTGCCCCGCCCGGCCTCGCTCGCGACCCGCATCGCCCAATCGCTGCGCGACGACATCGGTGCGGGCCGTTATACCGTCGGCGCGCGCCTGCCCGCGGAGGCCGCGCTGGCCGAGGCATTCGACGTCAGTCGTCCCATCGTCCGGGAAGCGATTGCCTTACTGAAAGCCGATGGCGTACTCGTGACACGCAAGGGCTCGGGCGCTTATGTGTCGGAGACGCCGGGCGGACAGGTCTGGCGCGTGGCCAGTGCGCCCGATGGCGGCCCGACGCTGGCCCAGTTATTCGAGCTGCGTCGCCTCGTGGAAACGGCTTGCGCTGAAATGGCCGCGTTGCGACGCACCGACGCCGATCTCGCGCGGATTCGACAGGCGCTGGCCGCGATGCTGCGCCACGCCGACGACTTCGCGACGGCGGCGGCAGCCGATATCGCCTTTCATCACGCGATTGCCCAAGCGGCGCACAACCCCTGCTTTACCGGCCTGACCGATTTCGTTGGCCAGCAGTTGCTCGCGGCCCGCCAGCATGCGTGGGAAAACAGTGCGCAATTGCACGCCCGCGAGGGCACCCCGCGCGCGGCGGATGCAGAACACATGGCGCTGGTCGAAGCCATCGCCAGCGGCGATCCCGTTGCCGCACGCGCGGCGGCCAGCGCGCACCTGAGCGCGGCGGCAACACGGATGGGCCTTGCATAAGTCCCGGTACAGACCGGCGGAAAGAAAACAGGAGAGACAGATGGAAAAAGTGGATTGCGTCGTGATCGGCGCTGGCGTGGTGGGGCTGGCCGTGGCGCGTGCGCTCGCTCAGCAAGGCCGCGAGGTGATTATTCTCGAAGCCGAAAACGCCTTCGGCACGATCACCAGCGCGCGCAACAGCGAGGTGATCCACGCCGGCATCTACTATCCGGCCGGTTCGCTGAAAGCCGAACTGTGCGTACGCGGCAAGGCAATGCTGTACGACTACTGCGCCAGCCATCATGTCACGCACCAGCGCTGCGGCAAGCTGATCGTCGCCACCAGCGAAGCGCAGATGGCCACGCTGGCCGGCATCCGCGCCAAGGCGGAAGCCAACGGCGTGCACGACATGCAATGGCTGACGCGCGACGAGGCGCGGGCGCTCGAGCCGCAACTCGAATGCCACGCGGCGCTGCTGTCGCCATCGACCGGCATCATCGACAGCCACGGCCTGATGACCGCGCTGCTTGGCGATGCCGAGCAGGCCGGCGCCATGCTGGCCGTCCAGTCGCCGGTGCTGTCGGGCGCGGTCACGCCCGAGGGCATCCGCCTGGAAGTGGGCGGCGACGAAGGCGCCACCACGCTGATGGCGCGCACGGTGGTCAATTCGGCCGGCCTTACCGCGCCGGAACTTGCCCGGCGTATCGCCGGGATCCCGCCCGAACACATTCCGCCGCAGTACTACGCCAAGGGCTGCTATTTCACGCTCGCGGGCCGCGCGCCGTTCTCGCGCCTGATCTATCCCGTGCCCGAAGCGGCCGGGCTCGGCGTCCATCTGACACTGGACCTGGGCGGCCAGGCTCGCTTCGGACCGAACGTGCGGTGGATCGACGAAATCGAATACAGCGTGCCGCCACACGACGCGGATAGCTTCTATGACGAGGTGCGACGGTACTGGCCGGGACTGGCCGATGGCGCGTTGCAGCCCGGTTACGCAGGAATCCGGCCGAAAATCAGCGGCCCGACAGAGACGGCGGCCGATTTCCGCATCGATGGACCGCAAACACATGGCGTGCCGGGCTTGGTCAACCTGTTCGGGATCGAATCGCCGGGATTGACGTCGTCGCTGGCGATTGCGGAGCGCGTGACGACACTCCTGGCCTGACGGGGAGCACTGCGCGGATCAGGCTGCGCAGCGCAGCGTCCGGTGCAACGCTCGGGGCCAAGCTCACTGCGCACCAGTTCACATGCCAGGATTCGATGCTGCGCTTACGCGCCGGGATTAACGCTTCGAAATCAACGTTTCGGGATCAATGCGCGGGAATCGACGCGCCGCGATTACGCGCCCTGCGCGTCCCGGCGCTCGCCGCGGAAGCTCATCGCGGCGCATCCTGCCCCGATCACCGCGGCAAGCGCGGCCAGACCGAATGTGTGCATCGGCGCCAGCGTCTTCCAGGTCCACCCCATCGCCAGCCCGCCCAGGGTGCCACCGACGCCGTAGGAAATCCCCGTATAAAGCGCCTGGCCCCGGCCCTGCAGCGGCCCCGCGAACCAGCGCTGCAGCCGCTTGAGGCTGGCGCTATGGTGCGCCGCGAAGGTGGCCGCGTGCAGGATCTGGACGACGGCCATCAACCAGACGTACTGGGCAAAATAGCCGGTCAAGCCGAAGCGCAGCGCGGCCAGCACGAAAGTGCCGGCGAGTATCGTGCGCAATGCCAGCGCACCAAACAGCTTGCCCTGATAGAAAAAGAAGACGATTTCGGCAACCACGCCGATCGTCCACATCACGCCGATGGCGAGTTTGCTGTAGCCCAATTGCTCCAGGTACAGCGAATAGAAGACATACAGCGCCGCGTGCGCAAACATCATCAGGAACGCGGAAGCCAGAAACCACGCCACGTCGGGCCGTCGCAACAGGGGCAACGCCGGCGGCGGCCGCACGCGCGGCCCTTCGTCGGGTGCATCGCGCAAGCCAAACACCACCAGTGCAAACAACGCCAGCATGCCGCTGGCCAGCCACGGAAACGCGGACATGCCGGCATATTCGAACAGCGCGCCGCCAAGCAGCACAGACGCGATAAATCCGACCGAGCCGAACATGCGCACGCGCCCGTAACGGTGATCGAACGCACCATGGCGTCGCAGCGTGGAGATCGTCAATGCGTCGCCTAGCGGAGACATCGCGCTGGTGATCAGGTTGAGTCCGATCATCATCGCCATCATCGCGCCATAGCCGTGCACGCCGGGCACGGTCAGGAACGCCAGCAGCGATGCAATCGCAGCCAGCCGCAACAGTTTCACGCGCGTATGCGTGACGTCCGAAAGCCAACCCCACAGATAGGGACCGACGATGCGGCTTAGCTGAAAGCAGGCCATCAATACGCCGATCTGCACCGGCGAGAAGCCGCGATCGGCAAAAAACAGGCTGACGTAGGGCGATATCACGCCGACGTAGCCGTAATAGCCGAGATAGAACAGTCCGAAACGGAGATAGGTCCCCGGATCGATCGACCCGGGGCGAGACGAGGCGGCGCTCAGGATTTTGCCTGTGCCGGAATACGGGGCGTATCGACGCGCACGTCGCCGCACTGGGCCCGATGGCGCAGCGCGTGGTCCATCAATACCAATGCGAGCATCGCTTCGGCAATCGGCGTGGCGCGGATGCCTACGCACGGATCATGGCGGCCGAAGGTTTCGACGCTTGCCGGATTGCCCGCCTTGTCGATCGACTCGCGCGCGGTGCGGATGCTCGACGTCGGCTTGATCGCCAGCGACACCGAGATGTCCTGACCGGTCGAGATACCGCCCAGCACGCCGCCGGAATTGTTGGTGCGAAAGCCCTCCGGCGTCAGTTCGTCGCCATGCACCGTGCCGCGTTGCGACACGCTGTCGAAGCCCGCGCCAATCTCGACACCCTTGACCGCGTTGATGCCCATCATAGCGTGCGCGATGTCCGCATCGAGCTTGTCGAACAGCGGCTCGCCCAGGCCGACCGGCACGCCGCTGGCAACCACTTCGATGCGCGCGCCGACGGAATCGCCATCCTTGCGCAGCGCGTCCATATAGGTTTCGAGTTCGGGCACGATCTCCGCGTTTGCCGCGAAGAACGGATTTTCGGGTACATGCTTCCAGTCGGTGAACGGCACGGCGATCTCGCCAAGCTGCGACATGTAGCCACGGATTTCCGTACCGAACTGTTCGCGCAGCCACTTGCGCGCGATGGCGGCCGCGGCCACCACGGGCGCGGTCAGACGCGCGGACGACCGGCCGCCGCCGCGATAGTCGCGAATGCCGTACTTATGCCAGTACGTGTAATCGGCATGCCCGGGCCGGAAGGTTTCGACGATATTGCCGTAGTCCTTGCTGCGCTGGTCGGTATTGCGAATCAGCAGGCAGATCGGCGTACCGGTGGTCTTGCCTTCGAATACGCCCGAAAGGATCTCCACCTGATCCGCTTCCTGACGCTGGGTCACATGGCGCGACGTTCCCGGCTTGCGACGGTCCAGATCGATCTGGATATCGGCTTCGGTCAGCGACATGCCCGGAGGACATCCGTCCACCACCGCACCAATGGCGGGGCCGTGGGACTCCCCGAACGTAGTCACTGTGAAAAGCAGGCCGAGAGTATTGCCAGACATGATCGAAACCGCACAGAAATTGGGGACGGCCTACATTGTAAGGCCATTAGCGCGTTGCAGAGACGTTCCGACGGAACCCGGCCTGCAGCGTCGGCCGGCGCATCGTGCCTGCGCCGCACAGCCGCGCCACACCCGCTGCATCCCACGGCACCCTCGCCCGCGACCGCGCCCGCGCCCGCGCCCGCGCCCGCGCCCGCGCCCGCGCAAGAGGATTATCGACTGACCACCGACGCCCCCACTTCGTCGCTGCCCTTGATCGCGCCGAAATCGGCGGCAAAGACGCCGCTCCCTGCAAAATCGGGATAGAACCGCGCCTTCATGCGCGCCAGATAGGCTTGCAGGTTCGCATGCGATTCGGCCTCGGCACGGATGGGCGTTTCGAATACCGGCGACTGCAGGCTCGCCGCGAAGGCGAATAGCGTGGCGTCAGCGCCGCATGGCCGATCGCCCATCAGATAGGGCTTGTCGCCGAGGATGTCCGTGACCGATCTCACACCCTGTATCGCAATGGCCGCCATGTCCTCGTGGGTATGCCGTCCCAAGCCTTGCGCCCACAGCATCTGACGCACCTTGCGACGAACCAGCGTCTTCACCATTCCGCGCAGCGGCGCCGGCACGAAACCGAAGAATTGCGCCGGACCGCGCTCGAAGTTGTCGCCTTCGAGCCAGCGCACACGCGCCACCGCCCAGTAGAGGTTGTCTTCGAGCAGCTTTTCCACCGCCCACGCCGTGCCGCGCTGTGCGGGCGTCAGCCCCTCATCGAAATCGATGTGATAGGTCTTCTCGATATGCCAGCGGATCAGCGTGGAATCGGCAATCAGCCGCCCCATGTCGTCGAGATAGGGCAACTTGCTCTTTGGCGCGCGGCGCACATTGCCGCGCCTGGTCTGATACGGCAGGCCGGCCAGCTTCAGCAGCAATTCCGCCTTGATGACGAACGGGCTGGCGTCGGGCAGACCGAATGCCGGGCCAAAGGTATAGAGCGTAATCATCGCTATTTCCAATCGCCACGCAGGGCAAGCACCATTTGCTGCAAGCCTTCCGGCGTTGCGGTTTCCGGCGGCACGGGTTCGCCCACCACCAGTTCCAGCTTGCTCAACACGCCGCGGCGGAACGGACGGCTCATGGCCGGCGCGCCCTTGCGCGAGAAGAAGCTGCCCCACAGGCCGCGCAACGCCATCGGCACCACCGGCACCGGCGTGCGCATGATGATCTGCTGCACACCGCTCTTGAACGGATTGACATCGCCGGTCGCCGTGATCTTGCCCTCGGGGAAGATACAGACCAACTCGCCGTCCTGGAGCGCAGCCGCCACGGCATCGTACGCGCGCTCCAGCATCGCCGGATCTTCGCGCGCGGGTGCAATCGGGATGGCCTTGGCCTGCCGGAAGAACCACGACAACAGCGGCACCTTGAAGATGTTGTGGTCCATGACGAACCGCACAGGCCGCGGGCTGGCCGCCATCAGCACCACGGCATCGGCAAAGCTCACGTGGTTGCAAACCAGCACGGCGGCGCCCTCTTCCGGAATGCGCTCGGCGTTGACGCGGCGCAGGCGGTAGATCGTATGCACCAGCAGCCAGGCGATAAAGCGCAGCAGGAACTCGGGCACTAACGTGTAGATATAGATGGCGACCACGGCATTGAGCAGCCCTACCACCAGAAACAGCTGCGGGATCGAATAACCCGCCTGGGTCATCGCCACGCCTAGCAGCGACGCGCCGATCATGAAGAAGCTGTTGAGGATATTGTTCGCGGCGATGATGCGCGCCCGGTGCGTGGGCGCGCAGCGGCTCTGGATCAGCGCGTAGAGTGGCACGCTGTAGAACCCGCCGAACATTGCCACCCCGAACAGGTCGAACAGTACGCGCCAGTGGCCCGATTGCGCCAGGAAACCGCTGACGCCGCTCAGTGCCGCGCCGGTGGTGTGACCGTGGGTGGCGAAATACAGGTCAACGGCAAACACCGTCATGCCGATCGAGCCAAACGGCACGAGCCCGATTTCGACATGGCGGCCGGACAGCCTTTCGCACAACAAGGACCCGATGCCGATGCCGATGGAAAACACCGCAAGTAGCAGCGTCACCACGTTCTGATCGCCGCCCAGCACGTCTTTGGCGAAACTGAAAAACGACGTAAGGAACGTGGCGCCGAGAAACCATAGCCAGGAAATGCCGAGCAGGCTCAGGAACACGACGCGCCGCTCGCGCGCCAGCGCAAGATTGCGCCAGGTCTCGGTAAACGGATTCCAGTTGATGCGCAGGTCGGGTTGGGGCGCCGGCGACAGCGGCACCGCTTGCGACACCGCGCGGCCCGCAACCGCCAATGCCACGCACGCCATGCCGACATAGAACGGCCCGACCAGCGTGCCGTCGGCGCGCGCCAGGCCCGCCAGCTCGCCGCCAAGCAGCGTGCCGACCAGGATGGCCACGAACGTGCCCATTTCCACCAGGCCGTTGCCGCCGACCAGTTCCGTCTGGTCCAGATGCTGCGGCAGATAGGCAAACTTGACCGGACCGAACAGCGTGGAATGCAGCCCCATCAGGAACGTGCCCACGTACAGCAGCGGCGCCGAATGCAGATAGAAGCCGGCCAGGCCCAGCAGCATGATGCCGATCTCGAGCGACTTGACCAGCCGGATCAGCCTGGATTTTTCGATCTTGTCGGCAATCTGCCCGCTGGTGGCCGAGAACAGCACGAACGGTGCAATGAAGATGGCCGAGATCAGGAATGCCGCGCTGTGTGGATCGACGCCGTCGAACAGTGTGGCGTGGTAGGTCACCAGCGACGTGAAGGCAACCTTGAAGACGTTGTCGTTCATCGCCCCGAGGAACTGCGTCCAGAAAAACGGGGCGAAGCGGCGCACTCCCAGCAGGCGAAACTGACTATCTTGGCTCATGAAAGGCAAACGTTGGTGGACCCCGGTGACCCGCCAGGGCATCAGTCGTCGCCATCATGCCAGCAGCCGACATTGGCCGCTACAGGACAATTCTCAAAAGAAGAATCGCGGATTTGCCGGACGCGGCGCGGTCAGCCAGCGCGCTCTTCCTTTTCTTCCGGCCAGTCGCGGATATAGGCCTTGAGCATGCGGTTCTCGAAACTTTGCTCTTCGACCACGGCCTTGGCGACGTCATAGAACGAGATCACGCCCATCAGGGTGCGGCTGTCGAGCACCGGCAGGTAGCGGGTGTGGCGCTCCAGCATCATGCGGCGCACTTCGTTGACATCGGTCTCCGGCGTGCAGGTCAGCGGCGCATCGTCCATGATCTTGCGGATGCTGTAGGTGCCCAGCGTGCCCTGGTTGGCCGCTAGCGTCTCGATGACCTCGCGGAAGGTCAGCATGCCCACCAGATCGCCGTATTCCATCACCACCAGCGACCCAATATCGTGCTCGGCCATGGTTTGAATGGCCTGCTGCAGCGGCGTATCCGGGGTGACGGTGTAGAGCGTGTTGCCCTTGATCTGCAGGATGTCGCTGACTTTCATGGTGGTGTCTCCGCTGCCTTGTGTTGCGCTTGCCGATACCGGCAAATGCCTGGGCGCCAGGCTGATTTGATGGATGGGGCAAAACCCGATGGACGATGCTAGCCCAAACCGCCATCTCAAGTAAAGCGAGCACGGCTCGCCGCCTGCCTTACAGGCCGATCCGCGGCGCCGGGACGACAATATGGCGCCCCGCCCCGGCGGACAAACCCCGAGGGCGCGCAAGTGCCGCATGGTGCTAGGATGCCGGACACGAGACAACCACCACAGCTCGACCATACGAGCCGATCCCGCCATGTCCACTTCGTCCGGCAGCCGCTTCGACACGCTGGCCCTGCACGCCGGCGCCGCGCCCGATCCCGCCACCGGGGCTCGCGCCACGCCGATCCACCTGACCACCTCGTTCGTGTTCCGCGATAGCGAGCACGCCGCGTCACTGTTCAACATGGAACGCGCCGGTCACGTCTATTCGCGCATCAGCAACCCGACGGTGGCCGTATTCGAAGAACGCGTCGCGGCGCTGGAAAACGGCGCTGGAGCGATCGGCACGGCCTCGGGCCAGGCCGCGCTGCATCTGGCGGTGGCCACGCTGATGGGCGCCGGCTCGCATATCGTGGCGTCCACGGCGCTGTACGGCGGGTCGCACAACCTGCTGCACTACACGCTGCGCCGCTTCGGCATTGAGACGACGTTTGTCAATCCGCGCGACATCGACGCCTGGCGCGCCGCCATTCGTCCGCAAACGAAGCTGCTGTTCGGCGAATCGCTCGGCAATCCTGGCCTGGACGTGCTCGATATCGAAACCGTGGCCCAGATCGGCCAGGACCATGGCATCCCGTTGCTGGTCGATTCCACGTTCACCACGCCCTATCTGCTGCGTCCGTTCGATCACGGCGCCGGGCTGCTCTACCACTCGGCCACCAAGTTCCTGGGCGGACACGGCACCACCATCGGCGGCGTGCTCGCCGAAGGCGGCACGTTTGATTTCGAAAAATCGGGGCGCTTTCCGGAATTGTCCGAGCCCTACGAAGGTTTTCACAACATGGTGTTCACCGAGGAAAGCACGGTGGCGCCATTTCTGCTGCGCGCACGGCGCGAAGGCCTGCGCGACTTCGGCGCGTGCCTGAATCCGATGGCGGCATGGCAACTGCTGCAAGGCATCGAGACGCTGCCGCTGCGCATGGGCCGCCATGTCGACAACACGCGGCGCGTGGTGCAGTTTCTCGCCGCGCATCCGATGGTCGAATCGGTGGCCTACCCCGAACTCGAATCGCATCCCGACCATGCGCTGGCCAAACGATTGCTGCCGCGCGGCTGCGGCGCGGTATTCAGCTTCAACCTGAAGACCGACCGCAAGGCCGGGCAGCGCTTCATCGAAAGCCTGGCGCTGTTTTCGCATCTGGCCAACGTTGGCGACGCGCGCTCGCTGGTCATCCATCCCGCGTCGACCACGCACTTCCGCATGGACGCGGCGGCGCTCAAGGCTGCCGGAATCGGCGAAGGCACGATCCGCCTGTCGATCGGGCTCGAAGACCCGGACGACCTGATCGACGACCTCAAGCGCGGCCTGAAAGCCGCCGAGAAGGCGATGGGCGCCAAGGCGTGACGGAGCGACAGCAATGGAACTGACCATTTCGGGCCAGAAGGCCTACGCATATACCGGCGGCAAACGTTTCGACCCCACCCTGCCCTGCGTGGTGTTCGTTCACGGCGCGCAGAACGACCATAGCGTCTGGGCGTTGCAAACGCGCTGGTTCGCCAATCACGGCTTTTCCGTCCTGGCGGTGGACCTGCCCGGCCACAACCGCAGCATCGGCGCGCCGCTGACGTCGGTCGAAGCGATGGCCGACTGGGTCATGGCGCTGGTCGCCGCGGCCGGCGTCACGGCGCCCGCGCTGGTGTTCGGCCACAGCATGGGATCGCTGATCGCGCTCGAATGCGCGGCCAGGCACGCCGCCGCGGTGCGCGCCATCGCGCTGCTGGCCACCGCCTATCCGATGAAGGTTTCCGACGCGCTGCTCGACGCTGCGCTCAATCGCGAGAGCGATGCCATCGCGATGGTCAACCAATGGTCGATATCGAGCTTGGCCAGCAAGCCGTCGTCCCCGGGACCGGGCGCGTGGATGCATGGCGGCAGCCAGCGGCTGATGGAACGCGTGTCGGCGCGCAACCCCGGTGCGCATGTGTTCCACAACGATTTTTCCGCGTGCAACGGCTACGCGCATGGCGACGAAGCGGCCGCCGCCGTCGCTTGCCCGGCCTTGTTCGTGGTGGGCACCAAGGACATGATGACTTCGCCGAAGGCCGCCCACGCGTTGGCCGCCAGGATGTCCAAGGCCAGCGTGAGCGCAGTGCCCAGCGGGCACGCCATGATGGGAGAAAAGCCCGACGAGGTGCTCGACCTGCTGGCGGCCTTTGCAAGAAAAGTCGTCGCTGCGGGGTAGCGCGCGGCGCACTACACTTGCCTTCGGAACGCTACGACAGCACGGCCCAAAGAACGCGCCACCGGACGCCCCACAGAACGGCCGGACAAGACCATCAGGAGACCGCCATGGCCCAGGCCCCAGCCAAGGAATTCGCCAGTTTTGCCGACTTTTACCCGTTCTATCTGAACGAGCACCGCAACCTCACCTGCCGGCGCCTGCACTTTGCGGGCTCGACGGTGGCGCTGCTGTGCCTGGTTGCGCTGGCTGTCACCGGCAACGGCTGGTGGCTGCTGGCCGCGTTGCTGTCCGGCTACGCATTCGCATGGGTCGGACATTTCGGCTTCGAGAAAAACCGTCCGGCCACGTTCCGGCACCCGTTCTACAGCCTGATGGGCGACTGGGTGATGTACGCGGACATACTGCGCGGCCGCATCAAATTCTGACGCCGCGCCGCCTGCGCGCGCAGCCGCGGTAAGGGCGGACTCAGGCCTGTCCGTGCCGGCCTGCCGGCATTGCTTCGATTACGGCGCGCTCGTCGCCTTCCTCGTTGGCGGCCGGGCCGGCGGTCTGCTGGCGGAACACCGCCTCGAGCGTCTGAGCGAGCTGCGGGTTGTCCAGAATCCCGCGCAGCACCTCCACGCCCTGCATCTGCTGCGCCAGCGCTGTGCGCGGCAACCGCGCCAGATTCAGCACCAGACGATCGTGCAGCATGCGCAGCGTGACCTGGGACGGGTCGCAAAGCAGCGCCCAATGCGCCTGGCCGCGATCCTGCTGCAGCTTGCCAACCAGATGCATGGCCTTGAGCTTGCCAAGCAGCCCGGCCAGGTAATCGGCTTCCACACGCAGCTTGCGCCCCATGTCGAGTTCGCCGACGCTGCGCGGCACTTCATCGCGCGCGCGGTAAAGCAGGTACAGCACGCCCAGCGCGTCGAAGAATTCGCTGCCGGCGAACGTACGGCGGCGCCAGTGCCCTTCGCGAATCACCGGCAAATTGGCCGCGATCGTCGCGCCCAGCAAAGTCACGAGCCAGCTGACATACATCCACAACAAGAACAACGGCAACACGGCAAAGGTCCCGTAGACCGCCGTGTAGGTGGGGATATGGGTGATGAAATAGCCGAAGGCGCGCTTGGCCACCTCGAATGCCACGGCCGCCACGATGCCGGCGACGATCGCGTCGCGCCAGTCCACGTAGGCATACGGCACCGCCATATAGAGGAACGCAAAGGCCAGCGCCGACAGCGCCACCGGCACTGCCGCCACCAGCAGGCTCACGCCGAACGGCAGATTGCCGACGTAGCCGAGCGAGACCGACAACAGATAGGAACTGATCGACAGGCTTGCACCGATCAGCACGGGACCCAGCGTCAGCACCGCCCAGAACACCAGGATCCGCTGTGCCAGCGGCCGGCGCCGCTTGACGCGCCAGATCGCATTGAGCGCGTCCTCCACGGTCAGCATCGTCAGCACCGAGGTCACCATCAGGCCGCCCAGACCCAGCGCGGTTAGCCCGCGCGCGCTTTTGGCAAACTGGCCGATGTAGCGCGACACCGAGTCGCTGATATTGCCGCCCGGGATCAGGTTCTGAAACAGGAACGTCTCGATCTGCCCGCGGAAATCGCGGAATACCGGGAACGCGGCCAGCAGCGCGAACGCCACGGTCAGCACCGGCACCACGGCCAGCACGGTCGTGAATGTCAGGCTGGCGGACACCTGCGGCAGGCGGTCTTGCCCGGCGCGGCGCAGCGCATAGCGAGCCAGCGCGCGCACCTTCTGCAGATTCCATTCCCGGCGCAGGCGGGCGATGCGGACGGCGGGGGCGAAAGGCATGCTGGGGCGGGCTCCTGGATACGACAATTCTGAAAATGCCCGACTGGCGTCTTCGATGGAGCACTTCGGGCAGGGCCACAACTATAATACGCGGATTGATTTGCAGCGCCGTCTCGCCTTCCAGGCGGCGCCGCGCCCGTGCCGCCGCGGCGTTCCGTTCCGTATCGGTGTTTCGCCTGCCCGCCGCGCTTCTCGCATCCATGATCGACATCCTCGTCCTCTACTACAGCCGCCACGGCAGCACCCGCAAGCTGGCCGAACTGATCGGCACCGGTATTGAAAGCGTTCCGGGCGCGCAAGCGCGGCTGCGCACCGTGCCGCCGGTTTCCACGGTCTGCGAAGCCACCGCGCCGGACATCCCGCCCGAAGGCGCTCCGTACGCCGAACTGCGCGACCTCGAAGAATGCGCGGGCCTGGCGTTGGGCAGTCCCACGCGGTTCGGCAACATGGCCGCGCCGATGAAGTATTTCCTCGATGGCACGGTCGCCCAGTGGCTCTCCGGCGCGCTGTCCGGCAAGCCGGCCTGCGTGTTCACGTCGACCGGCAGCCTTCATGGCGGTCAGGAAACCACGCTGCTGTCGATGATGCTGCCGCTGCTGCATCACGGCATGCTGATCGTCGGCCTGCCCTACTCCGAAGCCGGGCTGATGACCACCACCGCCGGCGGCACGCCATACGGCCCAAGCCACCATGCGCACGTCGACAATCACGGTCCGGTCACCGACCACGAAGCGTCGCTGGCCATGGCAATGGGCCGCCGACTGGCCCAGACCGCCCTGAAACTGAGCGCGCGATGATCGCCGCCACGGACCGCGACCTGCATCAGCCCGCACTCTGGCGCCTGGCCATGGCCAGCGTCATCGCGCTGATTGCGCTGTGCATCGCGTGGGAATGGTTTCTTGCGCCGCTGCGCCCAGGCGGCTCTTGGCTGATCCTGAAGTGCGTGCTGCTGCTGCCCGTGCTGCGCGGCGTATGGACGCGCAACCGTTACACGATGCAGTGGTCGTCGATGCTGATCCTGCTCTATTTCACGGAAGGCATCGTGCGCGCCACCAGTGACCGCGGGCCGTCCGTCTGGTTGGCCTGGGGCGAGGTGGCACTGACGCTGCTGTTCTTCCTCAGCACGATCCTTTACCTGCGGCCCTACAAGCGCCGCGCCAAGGCCGCCGCCCGCCCGGCCCAACCATCCTGACCGTCATGACCGCTGCGCACCTCGATTCCTTTCTCGATCTTTGCCGCGCCGCCGTCGGCGCGAACAACGTGCTGACCGACGCCGCCGACAAGGCGCCCTACCTGACCGACTGGCGCGGCCGCTACACCGGCGACGCGCTGGCGGTGCTGCGCCCGGGCAGTACCGAGGAAGTCGCCGCCGTCATGCAGGCCTGCCATGTGCACAAGCTGGCCGTGGTGCCCCAGGGCGGCAACACGGGGCTATGCGGCGGTGCCACGCCGCCGGCTGGCAATGTGGCGGCGCGCGGCGCGGTGGTCCTGTCGCTGCAGCGCATGAACCGTATCCGCCAGGTCGATCCGCTCAACAACACGATCACCGTCGAAGCCGGCGTGATCCTGCAGCAGTTGCAGGAAGCGGCCGCCGAGCATGGCAGGTTGTTTCCGCTTTCGCTCGCTGCCGAGGGCAGTTGCACGATTGGCGGCAATCTTTCCACCAACGCGGGCGGCACGGCGGTGCTGCGCTATGGCAACACCCGCGAGCTTTGCCTGGGGCTGGAAGTGGTCAACGCCAGGGGCGAAATCTGGAACGGCCTGCGCGGCCTGCGCAAGGACAACACCGGCTACGACCTGCGCGACCTGTTTATCGGCGCGGAAGGCACGCTTGGCGTCATCACCGCCGCCGTGATGAAGCTGTACCCGGCGCCGCGCGCACGCGTGACGGCGCTGGCCGCCGTGGAAAGCCCGCGCGCCGCGCTGGCTCTGCTGGCCATCGCGCAATCGCACGCCAGCGCCATGTTGACCGGTTTCGAACTGATGTCAGCGATGTGCATCGGCCTGGTGACAAAGCATTTCCCGCAATTGCGCTATCCGTTCACGGCGCAGCATCCGCAATTGGTATTACTGGAACTGTCCGACAGCGAAAGCGAGCAGCACGCCCGCGCGATCTTCGAGAAAATGATGGAGGCCGCCTTCGAGGCGGGAGTCGTCACTGATGCGGTCGTGGCGGAATCCGTGCAGCAGTCGCGCGACTTCTGGAATCTGCGCGAACATATCCCGCTGGCGCAGGTCGAGGAAGGCAAGAACATCAAGCACGATATCGCCGTGCCGATTTCGCGCGTGGCCGATTTCATCGAGACCACCGACGCGCTGCTGCAAGATGCTTATCCCGGCGCGCGCATGGTCACGTTCGGCCATCTTGGCGATGGCAACCTGCACTACAACGTGTCGCCGCCGGTTGGCGTCGATCACGAGCAATTCCTGTCGCATCAGGACGCCATCAACCTGATCGTCCACAACAGCGTGCACGCCCACAATGGATCGATCTCGGCCGAACACGGATTGGGGCAACTCAAGCGAGAGGAAAACCGGCGCTACAAGAGCGAAGTCGAACTGGCCATGATGCGCGCCATCAAGACGGCCCTGGACCCGCAGGGACTAATGAATCCCGGAAAGGTGGTTTGACGCGCAGGACGCGAGCGACGCGCCGATCCCGCACCACCGCTCCGCACTTGGCGACACCGCGCCACGCCCGGCGCGGCGCCGGCCAGCCAGTCGGCGCTCACCTTCGGCGATGCCAGCCTAATGGCGAACCGGCGCCTGACCCCGCGCCTCGCCAGGGTCGGGCGCGTCGAACAATTGCTCGCATATCGCGGCACCCTCTTCGGTCAAACGCGCCGCGCCGCGCCCGTCCTCTTCCATTGCTACCCTTACCAGATCGGCGTCGGCCAGCTGTGTCAGCACACGTCGCAGCACGCTCATCTGAACGCCGGCGCGCTTGCTGATACGCGCCAGCGATAGGCCGTTGTCGGGGGCCTTGCCGTCTTCGGCTGACGGATCTGCCGTCGGGGCGCGGCGCCGGCCAGGTTCGGCATCGGATTCCGGTGTCGACGCGCGATGCTGTCGCGCATGCTCCCAAAGCACGCGCAAGATCGCCGCCAGAACCGGATCGAGGGCTTCGTTTTCCGCTTGCGCCGCATCGTCGTCGGTCATATCGGTCATGTCTCGTCCCGTTGCTGCAAGGTCGCCACAAGCTTGCCCAGCGTGATGACCGCCGATTCCATTTCGGCCGACCACGCGCCGCTGTAATTGAGGCGGATGCAATTGGTATAGGTGGGCACCGGCGAGAATATGTGCCCCGGTGCCACGGTGATGCGCCGTTCCAATGCCGCGTGATAGAGCACCATCGCGTCGACTTCTTCCGGTAGTTCCACCCACAGCACATACCCACCGGCCGGGCGCGACACGCGCGTGCCGGCAGGAAAAAACCGCCGCACCGCCGCCGCCATGATGCTCGCCTGCTGCGCATAGGTCTTGCGCACGCGCCGCAAATGGTAGTCGTAGCCGTCCTTGCGCAGGAACTCGGCGATGGCCAGTTGCGGCAGCGTCGAAGTGGTCAACGTGTTCAGGAACTTGAGCCGCTCCACCTGCTCCTTGTAGCGCCCCGGCAACGCCCAGCCGATACGGTATGCGTTGGTCAGCGTCTTCGAGAACGACGAGCAATGCAGGACGATACCCGCCGTATCGTAGGTTTTGAGCGACGTGGGGTGCGCATCGCCGTAATACAGTTCGCCATACACATCGTTCTCGATCACCGGGATATCGCGCGCCGTCAGCAGTTCCACCAGCGCCTGCTTGCGCGCGTCCGACATCTGGAAACCAAGTGGATTCTGGAAATTCGGCATCACCATGCAGGCGGCGACACGGCGTTCATCGAGCAGCCGCGCCAACGCCTGCACGTCGATGCCTTCAACGGGATCGGTGGCCACCTCGACCGCGCGCATGCCCAGACGTTCGATGGCATGCAGCATCGCGTAGTAGGTCGGCGATTCGACGGCAATCGTGTCGCCGGGGCGGGCCACCGCCTGCAGACACAGGTTGATCGCTTCCGTGGCGCCGATCGTGACGATCACCTCGTGCGGATCCACGGTGCAGCCGTTTTCCAGATACCGCCGCGTGATCTGCCGTATCAGTTGCGGCGATCCGGGCGGCAGATCGTCGAGCACGCTCCATGTGTCGAAGCGCTTGCCGATGGCATTGGCGTACTGGATGATGCGCTGCCACGGATAAAGTTTGGGATCCGGATACGGCGACCCGAGCGGCACCGCGTCGTCGGCCCGGATCGACCGCAGCGTGGAGAGCACCAGCGCGCTGACATCGACCGCCGACGGCCGGGCGGCCGGGCGCGAGGGCTGCAGTTCGATGGCCGGCTCGCCGGGCCGTGCGCGCACGAAATAGCCCGATTGCGGCCGGCTTTCCAGAATGCCGCGCGATTCCAGCAGCAGATAGGCCCGAATGACCGTGGTGATACTGAGCCGATGATGCTGCGCGGCCTGCCGTACCGAGGGAATTTTTTCGCCCGGCAGCAGCACGCCCTGCTGCACCAGCGCTTCGATATCGGCGGCAAGCTTTTCGTACAGGGTCACCAAGGTTCGCTTTCAGGGTTGTCCGGAACGCACCGGCAACCCAGGCGTCAGCCTGCGCCACCAGCGGATGCGATGCTAATACGGTTTGAACAGCCGAAGTGTATTCGACCCTACCGTTCCGGAGGCGAAGGCGAAGGCAAAGGCGATGCTGCCGCGCGGCTGGCGCGCGCGGCCGTTGGCGATGGCCGCTCAGGCGGCGCGCTGCAGCAGCACCGGGATCGACTTCGACGTCGGCGTTCCGGAGCGGTCGCCGATGCTTTCCAGCGGCACCAGCGGATTGGTTTCCGGATAGTACGCCCCGAGGCAACCGGCGGGGATGTCGTAGTCGACCAGCAGGAAGTCCTGCACGCGGCGCGTCACACCATCCTCCCAGACGCTGGTGATGTCAACGCGCTCGCCGTCGGCAAACCCAAGCCGTTCGCGATCGGCGCGGTTGATAAAGACCACGCGACGCAACCCGAACACGCCACGATAGCGATCGTCGAGACCGTAGATCGTGGTGTTGTATTGGTCGTGCGAACGTGTGGTCATCATGACCAGCAAGTCGTCGCCATACTTGTCGCGGGCGCGCTTGATCGGCGTGTCCTTGTCGATCGGCAGCACCAGGAACTGCGCCTTGCCGCTGGCCGTACGCCAGACGCGATTGCGCGACGCCGGCGTCAGGTGGAATCCGCCCGGCACGGCCACGCGCTCGTTATAGCCCTCGAAGCCAGGGATCACCTTGCCGATGGCATCGCGAATGCGCGAATAGTCCTGCGCGTACCAGCGCCAGTCCACCTTCGCCGTGCCCAGCGTGGCCTCGGCCATGCGCGCCACGATCATCGTTTCGGACAACAGGTGCGGCGAGGCCGGCTTGTTCATGCCGTACGAAATATGCACCATGCACACCGAGTCCTCGACCGTCACGCCTTGCGCCACGCCGTCCTGCTCGTCGATCTCGGTGCGGCCCAGCGTGGGCAGCAGCAGCGCATCCTTGCCGATCACCAGATGACTGCGATTGAGCTTGGTGGCGATATTGACGGTCAGATCGCACTGGCGCAGCGCCTGCCACGTGCGCGGGGTGTCGGGCGTGGCGATCGAGAAATTGCCGCCCAGCCCGACAAACACCTTGACCTTGCCGGCCAGCATCGCATTGATCGCGCCCACCACATCCTGGCCGTGCTCGCGCGGCGGCTCGAAATCGAACACCTCGCCCAGCCGCTTGAGAAATGCCTCGTCCGGCTGCTCCTCGATGCCCATCGTGCGGTCGCCCTGCACGTTCGAATGGCCGCGCACCGGCATCAGCCCGGCGCCGGGCCGGCCGATATTGCCGCGCATCATCATCACGTTGGACAACAGCTGGATGGTGCGCACGGACTCCTTATGCTGCGTCAGACCCATGCCCCAGCACATGATGGTGCGCTCGCTATTGACATAGACGTTCGCCAGCGCATCGATCTCGTCGCGCGACACGCCTGATTCGGCCACGATGTCGGGCCAGCTTTCGGCGCGCAGGTCAGCGGCGAAAGCGTCGAAATCCGCAGTGTGGGCCGCGATGAAATCGACGTCGATCACGCGCTTGCCGCCGCTGGCGACGGCCGCGTCGTCCAGTTCGATCACGCGCTTGCCGATGCCCTTGAGCAGCGCGAAGTCGCCCGCCAGCTTCGGACGCACGAACATCGACGCGATCCGGGTGCCGCCGCCGCCGAGCATCTCGGTGACGTGCTGCGGGCTGACGAAACGCTCCAGTCCCCGCTCCTTGAGCGGATTGATCGATACGATGGTCGCACCTCGCCGCGACGCGTCGCGCAATTCGTTGAGCATGCGCGGATGGTTGGTAGCGGGGTTCTGGCCCCACACCATGATCGTGTCGGCCAGCTGGAAATCGTCGAGCAGCACTGTCGCCTTGCCCACGCCGACCGTCACCGGCAGGCCACGGCTGGTGGCCTCGTGGCACATGTTGGAGCAGTCGGGGAAATTGTTGGTGCCATACATCCGCACAAACAACTGGAACAGGAACGCGGCTTCGTTGCTGGCGCGGCCCGAGGTATAGAACGTGGCGGCGTTGGGATCGTCCAGACGACGCAGGTGATCGGCGATCAGGCGGAACGCTTCGTCCCAGTCCACCGGCACGTACTTGTCGGTGGCGGCGTCGTACTTCATCGGATGCGTAAGCCGGCCGTGCTGTTCCAGTTCGTAGTCCGATTGCCGCATCAGCTCGGCGACCGTGTATTGCGCGAAAAACGCGTTGGTCACGCGCTTGCTGGTCGCCTCGGCGGCCACCGCCTTGACGCCGTTTTCGCAGAATTCGAAGGTCGACGCGTGCTGGCGATCGGGCCACGCGCACCCCGGACAGTCAAAACCGTCCGGCTGGTTCTGCTTGAACAGCGTCTTGTACTTGCCGCCGGCAACCTTTTCCTTGACCAGATTGATGGCGACCTGCTTGAGCGCACCCCAACCGGCGGCGGCGTGCGTATAGGGGGCAACATGGCCCTTTTCGGGCGTCGGAGTACTCATCGGGGGCGACTTTCTGAACGGGAGCCCGAGCGTCCGGCCCGTTTTTGTGGTGTCCGGCCACTCGATGCGATGGTTGCAGACTAGGTCGCCCAAGTGATGTTGTGGGCGTACAGAACGGCAAGACGAAGAAGAGTACAGTTTGCACTATCGCAGTGCACAATCTTGAAACTGTACTTTCATTTTTAGGCGATATTCGATGAATTGATGCGTGTGGCGCATGACACACCTGCGCGCGCCGGCCCCTGGCGGCGCCTCAATCGGGCTGCTCGGGGGTGGCATTGATGATGTCTTCCAGCTGCGGACTCATCGGGATGCCGATGCGCTCGCCGGTCGGCAGCCTGTCCAGAAACCACTGCTTGTACAGCCGCTCTATTTCGCCCGAAGTCATCAGGCCGCGCACCGCCTGGTCCACCACGGCGGCAAACTGCGGATCATCCTTGCGCAGCATCACGCCGTACGGGTCATAGGACAGGAAATCGCGGGTGATGTCGAAGCTTTTGGCGGCGGCGTAGCGCGCCAGAAATCCGTACAGCAGCACATCGTCGCCCGCATAGGCATCGGCGCCGCCGCGACGCAGGATCTCGAATGCATCGGCGTGATCGCGCGCGCGGATCAGCTTGATGTCGAGGCTGAAGCGGGTCGAGAGCTTTTCGATGGCGTCGGCGTTGGTCGTGCCGGCGGTTGCCACAACGGTCTTGCCTTTCAGGTCGCGGAATGTCTTGATGCGCGATCCATGCGGCACCATCAGCTTGGTGCCGGCGATAAAGATCACCGGCGAAAACGCCACGGTGCGCATGCGATCGGCATTGCGCGTGGTGGATCCGCACTCCAGATCGATCTTTCCCGACGTCATCGCATCGAAACGATTCTCCGAGGTCACGGGCACCCACTGAATAGTCAGGTCACGCCCGATTTCCGCGCCCGCGGTCTCGACGATGGCCTTGCAGATATCGATCGAATAGCCGATCGGACGCTGGGCCTGGTTCAGGTAGGAAAACGGCAACGACGATTCCCGATAGCCGATGATCAGCACGCCCGAATCCTTGGCTTTGCGCAACGTGCCGTGAAGCGCGCCGGCATCCTGCGCCATGGCCAGCGGCGCCCACACCGCGGCGATCAACCATGCCGCGAGGATTTTCGAAATGGCGGCGCGCATGGCTTCACGCCTTGGCGGCGTCAGGTCCGGGCCCGGGGATATCGGGCTCGGTTTCCGGTACGGGCCCGGTGGTCAACTGCCCTTCCCACTTGGCCACCACGGCCGCCGCAATCGAATTGCCCACCGCGTTGGTAGCCGAGCGCCCCATGTCCAGGAACTGATCCACCCCCATGATCAGCAGCAGCCCCGCCTCGGGGATGCCGAACTGGTTCAGCGTGGCGGCGATGACCACCAGCGATGCGCGCGGCACGCCCGCCATGCCCTTCGAGGTCAGCATCAGCAGCAGGAGCATGGTGATCTGCGTGGCCAGCGGCAGATGGATGTCATACGCCTGCGCGATAAACAGCACGGCAAACGTGCAGTACATCATCGACCCGTCCAGATTGAACGAATAGCCGAGCGGCAGCACGAAGCTCGAAATCTTGCGATTCACGCCGAAGCGGTCCAGCGAATCGAGCATCTTCGGATACGCCGCCTCGGAGCTGGCGGTCGAGAACGACAGCAGGAACGGTTCGCGGATCAGCCGGACCAGATCGAATACACGCCGGCCCAGGAAGACGAAGCCGGCCAGCGTCAGCAAGCCCCACAGCACGAACAGCGCGAGATAGAAACTGCCCATGAATTTGGCAAACGTGATCAGGATGCCAAGTCCCTGCGTGGTCACCGTCGAGGCGATCGCCGCAAATACGGCCACTGGCGCCATCCACATCACTGCGCCGGTGATTTTCAGCATGATCTGCGCCAGATCCTCGATGACGCCGGCCATGCGCGCGCCGCGTTCTCCCAGCGTGGAAAGCGCCGTGCCAAAGAAGATCGAGAACACCACGATCTGCAGGATCTCGTTGTTGGCCATCGCCTCGGCCACCGATTTGGGCACCAGGTGCGCGACAAAATCCTTGAGCGTGAAGGCGTTGGTTTTCAGATTGGTGGCGGCGCCGACGTCGGGCAGCGGCAAGCCGATATTCACGCCCGGATGCAGCAGCGTGGCCATGATCAGGCCCAGCGTCAGCGACACCAGCGACGCCGTGATGAACCACCCCAGCGCCTTGACCCCCACGCGCCCGACCGTGCTGGCATCGCCCATGTGCGCGATGCCCATCACCAGCGTCGAGAACACCAGTGGCGCAATGATCATCTTGATCAGCCGCAGGAACACGTCGGTGATGATCGAGATATAGCCGGCGATTTCCTTGGCCACCTTCGGATCGGGAAAAGCGGTGTTGCAGGCGTAACCCACCCCCGCACCGAGGATCATGGCTATCAGGATCCAGGTCGTGATATTTGACTTCTTGCTCATGACGTCTCCTTGGGGGCGGCCTGATCGATGTCCTGCGCCGAGGTCTGCACCTCAACAACGATAGTTCGCCAGTGCGCGATTGCGCAAACCGAAAACGTCATGCACGCATCGGGCGGCGCAGCGATGTCGATGCCGGCCGCTCACACATGCATCGGCTTTGCACCAATGACGTGCAATGTTTATAATCCGCCACACTCGCCCACCGCCCATCCAGCGCGGCCGGGGCGACATACCCACAAGCGCGCGCAGCGCCCGCCCGACGAGCCATCGGGCCCGCCGACCGCGCCCCTAGCGTCGCACAGGGCCACACCGGCCCGCCGCCCTCCCACGGCGGCAGTTAATAGAACCGCCTATCCATCCGCGCCGAGCCTCGGTGCGCCGCCGCATGCGGCGCGACCCGCCGGCGCCAGCAGTCAATCGTCAATCGTCAACACATGGCGCAATTTTTCCTCCGCCGCCCCGCCTTTGCGTGGGTGCTGGCCATCCTGACCATGGTCGCCGGCCTGGTCGCGCTACAACGGATTCCTGTGGCGCAATACCCGGCGGTGGCACCGCCGATGGTGATCCTTTACGCGGACTACCCGGGCGCGACCGCCGGCACCGTGGAAGACCGCGTGACCGCGGTGCTGGAGCAGCAGATGCACGGCATTCCGGGCCTGCTTTATATCGATTCGAATAGCGAAGCCGGCACGGCCACGGTCACCATCGGTTTTCGCCAGGGCACCGATCCGCAACTGGCGCAGGTCAATGTGCGCAACCGCGTGGCGCAGGCCGAGCCGCTGCTGCCCGAAGTGGTGCGCCGCAGTGGCGTCTATGTCGATCAGGCCAGCGCCAGCCCGTTCATGTATGTGTCGCTGGTGTCGGATGGATCGATGTCCGAGACCGCCCTGGCCGACTACTCGGCCGGCAGCGTGCTGCCGATGCTGCGGCGCCTGCCCGGCATCGGCAAGGTGGAACCCTACAGCGCCGAATACGCGCTGCGCGTCTGGTTCGATCCGGATCAGCTCCACGCCTACGGCCTGACCACGGCCGACGTCGAGGCCGCCATCCGCGCCCGCAACGGCAGCGTCACGCCGGGCCAGCTCGGCGGCGCGCCCGCCCGGACCGGGCAATCGTTTCAGGCCATCGTGCGTCCACCGGCCCCGCTGGCCAACGCCGACGCGTTCGAACGCATCGTGCTGCGCGCGGGGGCCGATGGCTCGGCCGTGCTGCTGCGCGACGTGGCCCGTGTCGAAATGGCTGCGGCCGACTTCCGCTACAGCTCCACGGTCGATGGCCGCGAGGCGGCGTCGATGGGGCTGAAGCTGGCCGATGGCGCCAACGTGCTGGCCACCTCGCGCACGGTGCGCGCGGCGCTGGACGAGGCCGCGCGCGGCTTTCCCGCCGGCGTGGCCTACGAGATTTCCTATGACTCGGCCCACTTCGTGCAGAACTCGATCACACGCGTGCTGCTTACGCTCGGCGAAGCCACGGTGCTGGTGTTCCTGATCCTGTACCTGTTCCTGGGCAACCTGCGGGCGACGCTGATCCCGTGCATCGTGGTGCCGGTTTCGCTGCTGGGCACCGTGGCGTGCCTGTATGCGTTCGGGCTGTCGATGAACGTCATCACGTTGTTCGGCGTGGTCCTGGCCATCGGCATCCTCGTCGACGACGCCATCGTGGTGGTGGAAAACGTCGAGCGGATCATGCGCGAGGAACACGTCGACGCCTTCACCGCCGCGGCGCGCTCGATGCGCGAGGTGTCCGGCGCGCTGCTGGCCGTCACGCTGGTGCTGTGCGCCGTGTTCGTGCCGATGACATTCATGGACAGCGCGGTGGGCGTGATCTATCGCCATTTCGCGATGACGCTCGCCATCTCGATTGCCTTTTCGCTGTTCTTCGCGCTGTCGCTGGCGCCGGCCATGTGCGCGAGCCTGTTGCGCCATGGCGCAGCCCCGGCGCGCGGGCCGCTGGCCTGGTTCGAGGCGCGTTTCGCCGCGTTCACCGCGCGCTACGCGGGCTGGATCCAGCGCCTGCAGCGCCGACGCCTGCGCTGGCTGGCCGTCTATCTGGCGATCACGGCGGCGTGCGCGCTGATGCTGTGGCAATTGCCGGGCGGCTTTCTGCCCGAGGAGGACACCGGCGAGCTGGTGATCGACGTCGAGTTGCCCCCGGGCAGCACGCAAGCGCAGACGCGCGACACCATCGCGCGCCTCGAACAGTGGCTGCAGCACGAGAAGTTTCCGATCAGGACGACGTTTTCGCTGCTTGGCTGGAACAACGGCGGTTCGGGCGAGCAACGCGCCAGCGTATTTCTTTCGCTGACAGACTGGCAGCAGCGCGGGCGCGCCGCCTCGGCGGACATCGTGCTGGCGCGGCTGACCAAGGGTCTCGAACACTGGCCGGGCCGCGGCGATGCGCAGCTCTATCCCTACAACGGCACGGCGTTACCGGAACTGGGCAGCACCAGCGGGCTGGACATGCGACTGGTCACGCGGCAGGAAGGCGGGCGCCAGGCGCTCTACGCCGCGCGCGACAAGCTGATCGAGCGTGCCAAGGCCGATCCGTTGTTCGCCGAGGTCCGCGCGCCCGCCGGCCTGCCAACGCCGGCACTGGATCTGGCGATCGACTATCGCAAGGCCGAGAGCTTCGGCGTCGATGCGGAAGCGATCCACCATGCGCTGTCGGCCACGATCGGATCGCGCTATATCGACGAACTCGCGCGCGAAGGCCGCGTACGCCGCGTGATCCTGCAAGCCGATGCGCGCTTCCGCATGCAGCCCGAGCATCTGTCGCGCGTTCACGTGCGCAACGCCCAGGGCAAGATGGTGTCGCTGGGCGCCTTCGCCACGCTGGAATGGGGCAACGGCGAGTCGACGCTGGAACGCTACAACGGCCTGACATCGGTTCGCATCAACGCCGACACCGCGCCGGGCGTCAGCACCGGCACGGCCATGGCGCGGCTCGAGGCGCTGGTGCGCGAGCTCGGGCCCGATTACGAAGTGCGCTGGAACGGCCGGGCCTTCGAGCAGCAACAGAGCGGATCGCAGGCGCCGTGGCTGTTCGCGCTGTCGCTGCTGTTCATCTTCCTGTGCCTGGTTGCGCTCTATGAAAGCTGGACGCTGCCGCTGGCCGTGCTGGCCATCGTGCCGGCGGGATTGATCGGCGCCGCTGCGGCAGTGTGGCTGCGCGGCCTGCCCAACGACGTGTACTTCAAGGTCGGCGTGGTGGTCATCATGGGACTCGCCGCCAAGAACGCGATCCTCGTCGTCGAATATGCCGAGCAGCTGCGCCGCGATGGCCTCGACCGCGTGCAAGCGGCCACGCAGGCCGCCAGGCAACGTCTGCGCCCCGTGGTGATGACATCGCTGGCTTTCATTCTCGGCGTGGTGCCACTGGCCATCAGCACCGGCCCGGGCGCGGGTGCACAACGCGCGGTCGGCACCGGCGTGCTGGGCGGCATGCTCGGCGCTACCGTCCTCGGCACGCTGGTCATCCCGCTGCTCTACGCCTGGATTGCGCGATGGTCCGCAACGCGGTCAGCCGACGCCGCAACGGCAGGCACGGACAGCGCGAATGGCGCGGCGTGACCCCGGGCAGCGAGATCGTTCGAGCCGCTCACGTAGGAAGTACCGCCGCACCATCGACGGCGGCTACGTGATTCAGGCGGCCTGGGCAAACATCGCCATCCGCTGCCGGATAAAGGCCAGCACTTCCAGCGCCGCGGCCGGCAGCGGGCGGCCGGCCTTGACCAGCAGCCGCGCCTGCGTGCCGCGAAACAGTGGATGGTCGATCGGCACCGTCGCGAGCGTGCCGGCGGCCACCTCTCGATAGGCCGCGAATTGCCCGATCAGGGTGACGAAATTGTCGTACGCCACAAACTGTTTGAGCGCCGCAAGCGAATTGGTGACGAGCGTGGGCCGGATGCGGACGTTTTCGGCAAATTCCAGCATTTTGGCGGCGTGTCCGATGCCGTAGGACTCCGGCATCAGCGCCAGCGGATAGGTCATCAGGTCGTGAACGCTGACTGCGGTGCCGCGCAGCGCCAACGGATGATCGTGGCGCGTCAGCAGCACGATTGGCTGCGCCGCGCTGGCGCGATATTCGATGCGCGGATGCAGTGGCGGGTTGTACGCCAGCCCGATGTGCGCGCGGCTTTCGGCCACTTCGTTAAGCACATCGTCAACCGGCAGCGTTTCCATGCGGATATCGACCATCGGATATTGCGCGCAGAACGGCGCGATGACTTCGTTGATCAGCGCGTCGACATAGCCTTCGCTGAGCGCGATCTGCACGAGCCCCTGCTGCAGGCCCTTCAACGCGTGGAGCTGGTCTTCGAGCTTTTCCTGGTGCGAGCGGTAGCCACGCCAGAACTCCAGCAGATGCACGGCGGCCTCGGTGGGGCGCACACCGCGCGCCTGCCGCTCGAACAGTGTGGTGCCGAGTTCGTCCTCTAGCAGACGAATCTGCCGGGTGATCACCGACGGCGACGTGTTGAGGCTTTCCGCCGCGCCGCGGATCGTGCCGTGCGCCAGCACTTCCCGGAAATACCGCAGCCGTTGCTGATTGATTTCTCGCATCGAAACGCCTTTTTATCGACCAAAAGTCACTTTTCCACTGAAAACCCGCGCCTGCGTTGCCCTGGAAAGAACGAAGTGTGGACTTTGTTGCTGTTGGTGTAAATGGTTCGCGCTGCCACTATCAAGCTCATCCCCATCGATTACAAAACGCTCTGGAGACTGGCAAATGTTAGTGATGTCGAACCCCGTCGCGATCGACGATACGGCCGCGCTGTATCGGAAGATCAACCTGCGGCTGCTGCCGTTCCTGCTGGTCTGTTACCTGTTTGCGTATCTGGACCGCGTCAATATCGGCTTCGCGAAACTGCAGATGCAGGGCGATCTCGGGTTCTCCGATGCCGCCTACGGCGTGGGCGCGGGCATCTTCTTCATCGGCTACGTGTTGTTCGAAATTCCGAGCAATCTGATGCTGCCGCGCGTCGGGGCGCGCAAGACATTCAGCCGCATTCTCGTGCTGTGGGGCATCACATCGGCCAGCATGCTGTTCGTGCGCGACGTGCCGACGTTCTACGCGATGCGCTTCCTGCTGGGCGTGTTCGAGGCCGGTTTCGCGCCCGGCATGATCTATTACCTGTCGTGCTGGTACGGACCGCAGCGCATGGCGCGGGCGATTGCGATCGTGTTCCTGGCGGGGCCGATCGGGGGCATCGTCGGCGGCCCGGCATCCGCGTGGCTGATGACTTCGCTGGCCGGTCACGGCGGCCTGGCCGGCTGGCAATGGATGTTCCTGATCGAAGGGCTGCCCTGCCTGCTGCTGGGCGTGCTGGCGCTCAAGCTGGTGCCGGACCGGCCCGCCGACGCCGACTGGCTGAGCGCCGACGAAAAGCGCCGACTCGAACAGGATCTGGCCGTGCCCGTCGCGCACAAGCATTCGTTCGGCGCCGTGGCGCGCGACCCGCGCATCTACGTGCTGGCGTTCGCCTATTTCTGCGTGATCGCGGCCATCTACGCGCTGAGCTTCTGGCTGCCGACGCTGATCAAGGCGCAGGGCGTGGCCGACACCGTGCAGCTTGGCTGGTACACCGCCCTGCCCTATGTCGGCGGCGCCATCGGCATGGTCTACATGGGACGCCGCTCCGACCGCAAGCGCGAACGCCGCTATCACGCCGCGATCCCCGCGCTGGCCGCGGCCGCGCTGCTGGCCGGCTCCACGCTGGCCGACGGCCATCTCGCCGTCACGCTCGCGCTGCTGACACTGGGCACCGCGTCACTGTGGATGACCTACACCGTGTTCTGGGCCATGCCTTCCGAATACCTCAAGGGCCCCGCCGCGGCTGGCGGCATTGCGCTGATCAACACCATCGGCCTGTCGGGCGGATTCTGGGGGCCGGCCATCATCGGCTGGGCCAAGACCGCCACCGGCAGCCTCCATCCCGGCGTACTGATCATGGCGGTCATGCCGCTGGTGGCCGCGCTGATCCTGCTGGCAAACAAGATGCCGACGCGGCGCTGAAGCGCGCCCGTTCAAGGCCGCGCGCCGACCGGCAATAACGATTCACTCCCCCGCAAAAAGGAGCCTTTCATGCTGCTGCATCTCTCCACCTGGTCCGAAGTCGAACAGTTTCTGAAGCGCAACCAGACCATCGTCATCCCGATCGGCTCCAACGAACAGCATGGACCGACGGGACTGCTCGGCACGGACTGGCTGTGCCCGGAAATCATCTGCCGCGAAGCAGAAAAGCAGGCCGATATCCTGGTCGCGCCAACCTTCAACATCGGCATGGCGCAGCATCACCTGGGCTTTGCCGGCACGATTTCGCTGCGCCCTTCCACGTTTATCGCGGCAATCGTCGACTGGACGCGCTCGCTGGCGCGGCACGGCTTTGAAAAAATCCTGTTCCTGAACGGCCACGGCGGCAATATCGCGTCGATCGAAGCCGCGTTTTCGGAGATCTACGCCGAAGCGAGCTTTGCCGGCCGACGCGCCGGCTTTGCGATGAAGCTGTGCAACTGGTGGGACCTCGAAGGCGTGGGCGAACTGGCGCGCGAGCAGTTCCCGACCGGACACGGCGCACATGCCACGCCATCGGAAATTGCCATCACGCAATGGGCGTTTTCCGACGCGATCAAGTATGCCGACTACGCGCCGCGCATTGCGCCGTCGGGCCCGATCCGCGAAGCGCTCGATTTCCGCGCGCGCTATCCCGACGGCCGGATGGGTTCCGATCCGGGCCAGGCAACACCGGAAAAAGGCCGTGCACTGGTGGAACTGGCCGCGCGCAGCCTGGCCGCCGAACTCGCCGCATTCGGCAGCGAGCCCGTACCGGCCTGAGCGGCGAAGCGCCGCTCCGATCAGTTGCGATGGCGCACGCGCGGCGCCATCGCGGCGAACACGCCATCGCGCAGAATCAGCGCATGCAACAGCGCTGCGGCCAGGTGCATCAGCACCACCGCGAACAAGGCGAACGCCAGCCAAGTGTGCAGCGCGCGCAGCAACGCGAACAGGCGCACATCGACGGGCAGGATCGGCGGCAGATGAAATGCGCCGATCATCGTCACCGGATAGCCGCCCGCTGACAACATCGCCCATCCGATCAGCGGCATGGCCAGCATCAGCGCATACAACACCAAATGCGACAGCGCGGCGATGGCGCGCTGCGGCGGCGGCATGCTGGCCGGCAACGCCGGGGCGCCGCGCCGCAGACGCACCACGAGACGCACGATCACCAGCAGCAGCAAGGCGGCACCGAGCGGCCGATGCAGGTCGATCAACACGTCATGCGCGCGCGATACGGTGGCCACCATGCCGACGCCAACAAACAGCATCGCCAGGATCATCGCCGCCATCGACCAATGGAGCAGCTTTTGCAGCGCGCTGAAGCTGCCGTGCGCGGGCGGCAGATGCGATGTATGCGCGCGGGACGTCTGCGAAGTCTTCATGCCGGGATCTCCTGTCATTGCGGGGCCTGCTGGCGATGCGCATCGAGCGCGACCTCGCGCGTGCGGCGCTGGTACGACAACGCGTACGCGGCCGACCGCGCCGCCAGCAGCGGATCGCCGGACGGCGCAAGGCCCGCGGGCAGAATCGTGGGATCGAAGTTGATGTCGCGGCAGTCGCCGTCGTCCTGCGCGCTGGCGCGTTCGATCACCAGCGTGCCCGCGTCGATCTGGCGGCGGTCGGCAGGCCAGGCTTGCGTGGCGTCGTCGGTCGGGTCGCCCGGCGCCGCGAGCGTCAGCACCAGGCGCCAGCGCAGCGGGCCCGATGCAAGCTGCTGCGCCAGCGCGGCGGCCAGGAAAGACGGCTGCGCTTTTTGCCCATCGCCCACAGGCGTATAGGGCAACTCGGGCTGCATCGACCAGCGCACGGCCTGCCGCTTGCCGGCGGCATCGACCAGGTAGAACGCATTGACGCTGTAGTAGGCGCCGTTGGCATAGCCCGACGACGGCGGGTGTCCCTTGATCCAGTCCTGAAACGGCCGCGCCTGCGGATTGGCCGCGGCAAATGCCTTCAACTTGGCGGGATCAGGTTTGCCAGTGGCCGGATCGGGCTGCGCCGCCATCAGTTGCTGATAAAACTGCTCCGGCGTGCGCACTGGAAATAGCGGCACGGAATTCATGCCGGTGCGCCATTGCTGACCATCCGCCTGCGTAAACTTCAGCGCGAAACTGCGGATCGGCACGCTGCCATCGGGCGCCTGCGGATTGCCGCCCGGAATGGCGAAACGCCCGGTCACCGGCGTACGCCCGGCCGCAAAGACCGTCGCTTTCGACAACGACGCCGCCGCGCCATTGCTTTCGAAGAAGCCGTCGACGCAAACGCCCTTGGCGTGATTGCGCCGGTAACCCTCATGCAGCCCGGCGTTGCGCTGGAACTGATCGATGATGGTCTGCGTGGACAGGCGCTGTGGCGTGAGCCATCCCGCCGTCCACGCAAAGCCGCCGCCCAGCACGAGCACGACGGCGCCGATCGCGCCGAGCCGGCATGGCACGCAAGGCCGCGCGCCACGGTTGGAAGATTGGTCAGTCAATGCGAACCCCCGATGAGAGAAAACTCACGGGGATAAACACATGAGACTTCGGTTCTATTCCGTCGCCGGCGAAAAAAAACCGATCTGGCGACGCCTCAGTGCTTTTCGCGGTGAATCGCCAGCGGGCCAAACGACTGCGTGACCGGCATTACTTCCACGAAGTTGATGTTCACGCGCGCAGGCAGCGTGGCGGCCCAGAACACCGTCTCGGCGATATCGTCGGGCGTGAGCGCATCGGCGCCTTCATAGACCTTTTCGACGCGCGACTGGTCGCCTTGAAAACGCACCGACGAGAATTCCGTGCCACCGACCAGGCCCGGGGCCACATCGGTCACGCGCACGCGCGTGCCTTGCAGGTCGGCGCGCAGGTTCAGCGAGAACTGGCGCACAAACGCCTTGGTCGCGCCATACGCGTTACCGCCCGGATAGGCGTAGGCGCCCGCGGTGGAGCCGATATTGATGACGTGGCCGCGATTGCGCGCCACCATGCCGGGCAGCACGGCGCGCGTCATGTACATCAGGCCCTTGACGTTGGTGTCGACCATCGTGTCCCAGTTGTCCAGGTCGGCGCTCTGCGCAGGCTCCAGCCCCAGCGCCAGCCCGGCGTTGTTGACCAGCAGGTCGATCTCGGCAAATTCGGGCGGCAGGCCGGCCACGGCGGCGGCCACCGCGGCGCGGTCGCGCACGTCCAGGACCAGCGGCAAAACCTTGTCGCGCCCAAGCTCGTCGGCCAGGGCCGCCAGACGGTCTTCACGACGGCCGGCCGCAATCACGCGGTGCCCCGCGCCGGCAAAACGGCGGGCGATGGCGGCGCCGAATCCCGCGGTGGCGCCGGTAACGAAAACGATCATCTTCTTCTCCAACTGGAACAGGTTCGGTACAGGTTCGGGCACGGATACTACACCGTCGGTCGATGCCGCGCGCGTCGCCCCCACACCCGGTGGCCAGAGCGCGGCGTGGGCGGCCCGATTCGACAAATAAGAAAAAAGCGAATGACTTTAGTGAAATCAAGTCATTTTTAGAATCATCGCACCGGGTCTACTCTGTCCGCACGGCCAGACCACTGGCTCCGCGCAAACGGTCGCAAGCATCGCTCCAAGGCATGGCTCGCATGACAGCGGCCTGTGCGCGTCGCGCCGACTTCGGGATCGATGTCGGCAGCGGGCCGGCGCAATACCAGCGACATGCCGGCGACGTCAGGATCGGGCCGCACTGCCCGCACTGCCATGTGGGCCCACACCAAGAACGAGAACCTCCAGAACCATGACTCCGAAGACCCTTCTGCTCCCCACCCTGCTGCTTGCGCCCGTACTTGCCTGGGCCGGCGCGCCCAGCCACGATGCCGCGTTGTTCGGCAATCCCGCGCCGTCCGCGGTCGTCACGCGCACCATCGACGTTACGCCCGACACCCACTACATCCGCGTCGCGTCGGGCGAATCGGTGACGCTCCGGGCGAGTGGTCAAAGCCTGGGATGGACGTTTCTGGAAGCGATCAACGGCACGACTACGCGGCTGGACCTGCTGATGCCCGGCGTGGCGCAGGCCCGCGATGTGTATGTGCATGTCGAGCCCAGCGAGATTTATCGCGCGGGCTGAGATAAAAATGGCAGGCGCGGCGCGAGCGGGACCGGGCGAATCAGCCCGCGCGCATGCGCCGCGCTTGCAGCAGCGGCTGCGCCAGACTGGCAAACACCAGCCCTAGCGCGGCCCACAACACCGCCTGGATGCCGAATGCGGCGACGCGGAAGCGCCACAGCAGCACGGCCGGAAAATGGTCGGGGATCTCGTTGATCTCGGGCAGCAGCGCGTGGACCAGCGCGGCCAGCACCAGAAACAGTAGGCCTGCGCCGATCGTCGCGCGCCACGCATCGCCGCGCGCGTGCAGGCGCCGCGCCACCACGACGGCCACCACCATCGCTGCCAGCGACAGGCCGATCATCGTGAAGAACAACCCGGTGCGCATGCCGATGGTGGACGGATCGCCAACGGCTGGCGGGTTGGGCGGGTACTTGAGAAACGGCACCAGCACGATGGCGATATAGCCGAGCAGCGCCAGCAGCACCGACGTCGCGCGTGCGCCAAGCGCGCCGACGCGCCCGTGGACAAAGGCAAACACCAGCGCGAACAGGCCGCCCACAGCAGCGCCGAACACGGCGAGTCCGATAAACAGCCCCGCGCCCGCCTGCACCTCGCGGCTGACCAGTTCCGGCATTTCATGCGCATGGCTTGCGCCCATCGCGTGCGTCATGTGCGCCTCGTACGCAATGGCGCCTGCCACCTGCGGCTCGCCGACCACCGTGGCAAAAGCAAACGCCAACAGGCTCGCCACAAAGCCCGCGACCATGCCGCGGACCAACAGACTTCTCACCATGGGAGCGCCTTCTCAGTGGCAGGGAAAACCGAGCAGATGGCGGCCGTCGTGAACGAACTCGTGGACGTACATGGTGTTGAAGATCGCCATCGCGCCCTCTTCCACGCCGACGAAATAGATCGCCAGAAGCAGCAGCATGCTGCCGAAGACGGCCCACGGCAACAGTTCACGAACAGGGATCGAGATCGGCTCGATGGCGGGCGAAAGCGTGGCGCTGGTTTGCATGATGGCTCCTTCAGGATGACGCGTCCTGTCGCGGGTCGATGACATCGTTGCGGAGGTCTGACTTGTCACCGCCGCGGCGTGAAAAGCCGTCAGGGTGAGATACAGTGGCGCGACCGTGCTGGAATCCAACCAGCTTCCCCGCATCGAAACTGCGTGCATTCTAGTCCACTGGCCCTCACCGCGCATGAAAACCCGCCTGACCCTGCTCTGCGTCCCCGCCACCGCCGCACTGCGCGCCGGCCGCTTCCCCGCTCATGAGCCGCTCGATCCCGCGCAAGGCGCCGTGGCGGCAAGCGTCGCCGCGGCGCTTGGCACGGCAATCGGACACGTCGATCGCGTGCTGCGCAGCCCGATGCCCTGCGCGCGCGATACGGCGCGCGCGCTACATCTGGCGGCAAACATCGACGATGCGCTGTGCGAGATCGATTACGCGCGCTGGGCCGGGCTGGCGCTCAAGGACGTCGCGGCGTCGGAGGCGGACGCGCTGGCGCGCTGGCTCGTCGATCCGCATATGGATGCGCATGGCGGCGAGTCGATATGCCACGCCATCGCGCGCGTCGGGCGCTGGGCCGATCGGGTCAGCGCCGGGATCGGCACCGCCGGCACGGGCGACACTGTGGGCGATGCGGCCGGCACTGCCGGTCACACCCTCGTCATCACGCACGCCAGCGTGATCAAGGCCGCGCTGATCCACGCGCTGAAGGCCCCGCCCACCGCCTATTGGCAACTGGATATCGCGCCGATATCGATCACCACGCTGTCGGCCTATCGCGATAGCTGGCGCGTGACGTCGATGAGCGTGCCGCTCGCGCACGGTCCGGCATGAGCCGGGGCCGCAGTCCTCCGGCACGGCGGCTTCGCGCTTACCAGCGTGTGCTGAGCGTGGCGATCACAGTGCGGCCGTTGCCGTAGTAGCACTGGATCGTCGAGTTGCAGCCCGCCACGTATTCGCGGTCGAACAGGTTGGCGGCGTTGATCTGCAGACGCCAGCGCGAGGCGAAATCGGCGTGCACCGACGCATCGAACAGCACCACCGACGACACGTCGAACGTGTTGGCCGCGTCGCCAGCGGTATTGCCGATATAGCGCACCCCGCCACCGAATCCCAGTCGCACGTCGTGCAGCGGCGGCAGCGTGTAGTCGGCCCACGCCGACGCCATCGTGCGCGGCACGCCGTACGGACGCTTGCCCAGGTCCGCGCCGTTGCTGCGCGTGACCACCGGGTCCTGATAGGTGAAGCTGGCCACCAGGTTCAGGCGCGACATCAGGCTGGTGCGCGCCTCCAGTTCCACGCCGCGCGAGCGGATCTCGCCGGTCTGTATGGTGTTGGCGGTATTGGCCGGATCGGTGGTGGACACGTTCTGCTGCGTCAGATTGAAAGCCGACACCGTGAATATCGAGCGGCTGCCCGGCGGCTGGTACTTGACGCCGGCTTCCACCTGCTGCCCCGTGGTGGGCTTGAGCGGATCGCCGGCCAGGTTGGTGGACAGCGTCGGCAGGAACGACGTCGAATAGCTGACATAGGGCGACAGGCCGATCGGCGCCTCATACAGCAGGCCGGTGCGCCACGTGAACTTCGATGGATCCTGATCGGTCGTGACGCCGGTGCGGTTGTTGCGCGTGCTTGAGCGCGTGTAGTCCTGGCGGCCCGCCAGCGACAGCACCCAGTGGCCCCAGCGCAGTTGGTCCTGCAGATACAGGCCCAGTTGCTTCTGTTGCTGGTCGGTGCTGGTGGTGGCGTTGACCGGCAGCGCCGGATTCAGGCCATAGACGGGCGCGTACAGGTCCAGCGACGGGCCGTTGATGCTCCACACGCGGTTGTGGAAATCCTGCCATTGCAGGTCCACGCCCGTGACGATCTTGTGCGACACCGGCCCCGTCGCGACATCGACCTGCACGTTGTTGTCGACCTGCACGCCATTGAGGTTTGGCTGCGCCTGGTACGCGGTGCGGTTCAGCGTGCGCTGGTCGGCCGCCAGCGACCTGCCGAACAGCGACTTGTAGTCGAGATCGAGGTGCGTGTATCGCACGTTCTGGCGGAACACGACCTGATCCGTGAAGCGATGTTCCAGCCGATAGCCGACGGCCGCCTGCGTCTTGCGGTATTTGTCGAACGATGGATCGCCGGTCAGCAGGCTGGGCGGAATCTTGCCGAAGCGCGACGGGGTCACCATCCCAAGCGCCGGCCCGTAGCTGGCGGACGATCCCATGTCGTCGTACAGGTAGGTGGCCGACAGCGTCAGGCTGGTGGTGCCGTTGGGGCGCCATGTCAGCGACGGGTTGATGTTGACGCGGTTGTCGGTGACGTTGTAGGTCTGCGTGTCGCTGAGGCGGCCAAGGCCGTTGACGCGATACAGCAGCGTGCCATCGTCGTTGAGCGGGCCGGTGAAATCGAACCGTGCCTGGCGCCGGTTATGCGACCCGTAGTCCAGCGCCAGCTCGCGATACGGCTCGGCCTGCGGGTCCTTGCTGATCAGGTTGACGAAGCCGCCGAGATTGCCCGCGCCGTACAGCACGGAGCTCGGGCCGCGCAGCACTTCCACGCGCTCGACCGAGGACGGATCGACACGAAACGCCGCGTAGCTGCCGGCGCGATTGGCGATCTGCGGCACGCGCAGGCCGTCCCAGTAGACGTCGGCGTTGAAGCCGCGGATATAGAACCAGTCGGCGCGCGGGTCGGCACCATACGGATCGGCATTGACACCGGCCGTGTACTTGAGCGCGTCGCTGACGCTCTGCACGGCCTGGTCCGACATCTGGTCGCGCGTGATCACTGACACCGATTGCGAGGTGGCCATCAGGCTGGTATCGGATTTGTTGGCGGTGGCCGATTCGCGCGCCACATAGCCAACCACGGCGCTACGGCCGCTCTCGGCGCCGGCCGCGGTGACCGTGACGGCGGGAAGCCGGTGGTTATCGGCCTCGGCTGCGCCGCGGTTGCCGCCGCCCGGCGTCAGCATCAAGCTGCCATCGCGGCGTTCCACCAGACTCAGGCCGCTGCCGGCCAACAGCTTTTCAAGCGCTTCACGGGGCGTGTACCGACCCGACACGCCGGGGCTGGCGAGCCCTTCGGTCAGCGCCGGATCGAAAGACAACGCGATCCCGCTGCGCGCGGCAACGCTCGACAACGTACGGCCCAGCGGTCCGGGTGCGACGTCGAACGCCTGCCGCGCGGACGCATCGGCCTGCACGGCCGAGTCGGCCCGCGCCAGCGGCGGCAGCGTGGCGGCAGCCAGGGACATCGCCAGCACGGCCAGCCTGACGGCGCGATGGGTGGGTTGCTCGGAAAAACGGGAGCGGATGACGGCCATGAAAATCGGTCCTCTTCGGTGGATGGCAAGGTGGTTCTCTTCCCTTGCCAGCCGAACGCGCGAAAAGTACCAGTTCGAACGAAAAATTTTGCCGGCCTCAGGCGCCGGGCCGGCGTGGCACCAGCGTGACCCACAGCGCGGTGCGCAACACCACGTCAACGGGATACGTGGCCATCAGCATCGACAGCGTGCGGTCGCTGTCGGCCACCGGCAGCGCGCCGGAAATCGGCAGCGCCGCGATGGCCGGATCGCACCGAACGATGCCGCTGCGATAGCGCGCCAGTTGCGCGGCCACCTGCGCCAGCGGCATGCGGTCGGCCACCAGCATGCCTTGCGTCCATGCCGCCACGCTGTCGTCGGCCACCGCCGGCGGCGCAACCTCCGCCGCTGACATGACCGACTGCTCGCCGGCGCGCAGCACGCGCGCTTCGGCGCCGGGCCGACGCGGCCGCGCACGCACTGCGCCCTCGAAGACCGCCACGCGCGTCGCGTCGTCCTCGATTGCCACGTCGAAGCGCGTGCCCAGCGGTTGCAGCTGGCCCTGCCCGGTTTCGACCAGAAACGGCCGGGCCACGGCGGCCGGGTCGTGCGCCGTTTCCACCAGGATTTCTCCGGCCCGCAGCGTGATGCGCCGCTGCTGCGCGTCGAACTCCACGTCGATGGCGCTCATCGGGCCGAGCGTGATGCGCGTGCCGTCGGCCAGCCGCACCTCGCGCCGCTCGCCGCGTCCGGTGCCGTGCGTGGCCACCCATTGCTCCCAGGGCGCCAGCCGCGATACCGCCCACGCCGCGGGCGCCACGGCCAGCCAGCCGGCCAGCCGCGCGAGCGCCTTGCGTCGCGCCGGGCTGGCGGGACGATCGAGCGCCCGCATGGCGATCTCCGGCGGCAGGCCGCCCATCATCGCCATCAGGCGCTCGGCTCGCGCCCACGCCTGCGCGTGAACCGGGCTTTGCGCCTGCCAGCGCGCGCACGCCAGACGCTCGTCGGCGCTGGCATCGGTGGCGTGCAGGCGCATCAGCCATTGGGCCGCTTCGTCGAGAATGCGCGCGTCGATGGTGGCGTCGTGCGTCATGACATCGCGCCCAGACATACCCGAAACGCCTGCTGCATATAGCGCTTGACCGACGTCAGCGATACGCCCAGTTGTTCGGCGATGGCCTCGTATTTCATGCCCTCGAGCTGCGACAGCAGGAAAGCGCGCTTGGCGCGCGGCGGCAGCGTATTGAGCATCGCGTCGACGTCATGCAAGGTCTGGAGCACGATGGCGCGATCCTCGGGCGACGGCGCCAACGGCTCGGGACACGCCGCCAGCGCCTCCAGATAGGCGCGCTCCAGCGACTGTCGCTGCAGCCAGTTGATCATCAGGCCCTTGGCCACCGTGGTCAGATAGGCGCGCGGTTCCTGCACGGCCGCGAGGTCGCGCGTGCCGATCAGCCGCGTGAAGGTGTCCTGCGCGAGATCCGCCGCATCGGCGGCGCTGCCGCCGTGCCCCAGCCGACGCTGCAGCCAGCGGTACAGCCAGCCGTGATGGTCGCGATAGAACGCGCCCAGGTGCGGCGCGGGGGATGGCGGACTGCCTGACATGGTCTGCTTGCTGGAACCCGCCATATCGGACAGATCGGCGGAAGAAAAAACGGATGACCCGGAACGTCGCAATGTTCCTGGCGAAGCCCATAACACGGCTTCGCCAGATGCTTTTGCGAATCATTCTCATTTAATTGTAGCCGGGATACGATAAGGCAAGCAAGAAACCGCCGTCCCGCGTATATTTGGCGCCACTTTTGCGGACGTATCGTCATCGGTCCTGTCGCGCAGTGGCTGGACGTGGCAAACTGCCGGCGCCGTTGCGCCGACATCGCCGGCCGGCCTTGCCCGGGCCGACGCGCGGCGTCCCCACCAAATCGTAATTTCTTGAGGCAACGCCGCCCGGCTTGACCGCGGACAAGCGCAGGCCGACGCGGCTCTTGCACACTGACGGCCATGAATTTGCCCTCTTCTTCTCCTTCTTCTTCCGCCTTGCCTTCCCCCTCGTCTTCCTCGCAGTCGTCCCCCTCGACCCCAACTTCCGACAGCACTGCCGCGCCGGCTCCGTCGACGGCCCGGCCCGCGCCCCGCAAGCACAGGCGCCTGGCGTGGCTCACCGGCGTGGTCAGCGTAACGCTGCTGGTGCTCAACACGCTGCTGAGCGTCGTGCCCATCGTGCCGCTGGCCTTGGTGAAGCTGGCATTCCCGACGCCAGCCGTGCGCCGGCGCGTCGATCCGTGGCTCAACGCCATCGCCACGGGCTGGATCTCGCGCAATACCGGCTGGATCACGCGTCTGCAGCCGGACATCTGGGACATCGAAATCAATACTGAGCTGAAGCCGGACGACTGGTATCTGGTCAGCTGCAATCACCAGTCGTGGGTCGATATCTTTGTCCTGCAGCGCGTGCTGAACAAGCGCATCCCGCTGCTCAAGTTCTTCCTGAAGCAGACCTTGCTGTATGTGCCGGTCATCGGGCTGGCCTGGTGGGCGCTGGACTTTCCGTTCCTCAAGCGCTACAGCAAGGCGAAGTTGCGCCGCAATCCGGCGCTGGCCCATCGCGATCGTGAAATCGCGCAGCGCGCTTGCGAAAAATTCCAGCTCGTGCCGACCAGCGTCATGGTGTTTGCCGAAGGCACCCGCTTTACCGAAGCAAAGCGCGTGGCGCAGGCGTCGCCGTATCGCCACCTGCTCAAACCCCGGGCCGGTGCGCTAGCGGCCACGCTGAACGCGATGGGCGCCCAGTTCCGTTCGATGGTCGATGCCACGATCATCTATCCCGATGGCGCACCGCGCTTTTGGGATCTGGCCTGCGGCCGATCGGGCAGGATCGTGGTGCGGATCCAGCAGACGCCGATTCCGGCGGACTTCTGCGCCGGCAATTACGCCACGGACCCAACCTTCCGGCGCGCGTTGCACCAATGGCTGAAGGCCATGTGGGAAGCGAAGGACCGCCAGATCGACGCGGCGATGCAGTAACGCAGTGACGCACGAGCGGCGCACGCGCGCCGCGTTGCGGTGCGTTCGCGCCTATTCCGCCTGCGGCGCCAGGCGCGGCGTCTGGTTGTTTCCCAGGAACGCAAACGCGATCTGGATCAGCCCCAGCGTCAGTCCCAGCGACGCGCCAATCTTCCACGCCATCGAATAGTTCTGCATCAGGTCGTACAGCCAGCCGCCGCCGAACGCGCCGATGAAACTGCCGATCTGATGGCTGAAGAACGCCACGCCCGCGATCATCGCCTGCCAGCGCAGGCCGAATGTCTGGGCAATCCAGCCCTGCACCAGCGGCGAAACGCCCAGCCACAGGAAGCCCATCACGGCGGCAAACACGAGCGTGCTTTCAGGCGTCGGCAGCGTGTGGAAAAACCATACGAAGCCGAGCGACCGGCAGACGTAGATGCCGCCGAGCAGCAGCAGCTTGTTGACGCGCCCGCCGGCCCATCCGAAGAACAGGCTGCCCAGCACGTTAAAACCCCCGATCATGCCGAGCGCCTTGGCAGACAGCATCGGATCCATGCCGCAGACGTCGAGATAGGCGGGAAGGTGCGTGGTCAGGAATACCAGTTGCATGCCGCACACGGTGTACGCCAGCGCCATGACAACAAAGGGCGGATGTCGCAGCGCCGCCATCAGCGCCTGCCGGCCGCTTAGTTCCGGCCTGGCCAGCGAGACGGGTTCGCGCAATCGGTCGGTGCGGCCGGCAAACCATGCGGCGGGCAACATCACCAGCGCCAGCACCACGAACGCCGCCACGCCCGTGCGCCAGCCCCAGCCGGTGGCGATGGCCTGACCCAGCGGCGCGGCGATCATCGCGCCCAGCGATCCCGACGCGGACACGCAGCCAAGCACCAGGCTGCGCACCTGTGGAGTAACGGCGCTGGAAGCCGCGGCCATGGCCATCGCCGTGCCCGTCGAAGCCATCGCCATGCCGATCAGCACACCGGCGCCCAGCACCACGGTCCACAGGCCGTGCGACGTCGCCAGCAACACCAGGCCGATCAGGTACAACAGCGCGCCGCCCAGCATCAGCGGACGAAATCCGGTCCTGACCGCCAGCGCGCCGGCAAACGGCTGCAGCAACCCCCACGTCAGATTCTGTACCGCCACGGCGATGGTGAAATCGCCCACCGAAATCCCGATGTCACGCGTCAGCGGCGGCACGAAGATGCCCAGGCTCTGTCGCAGTCCCATGGCCAGCGACAGCATGATCGAGGCGCCGATCAGGATCGGCATGACGGGACGCAGCGAGGACAGGCGGGACATGCGGACGCTCTTGTTATCGACGGCCGTTGCCAGGCCGGGAGCGCCATTTTCGTTGAATCGTCAAGGAAAATGAATCCGCGCGAATACCGATGCTGGACTGCCCTGCAGAAGCGAACGCGGCGATGCTTAACGCCCTACTTCGCCCTACTTCGCCCTACTTCGCCCGCAGCGCCCACAGCGCATCGAGCACGTATTCGGTGGCGCGCTCCACGCGCTCGGCGCTGTGTGCCAGCCCCAGCCTGCGCCACAACGCCGGGCGCAGCGGCCGCATCACCACGCGGGGATCTGGCGCGGGCGTGGTGATTTCGTGCGGCAGCAGCGCCGCGCCATAGCCGGCGGCGACCAGGCTTTTGATCGCGTCGTTGTAGTTGAGCTGGATGCGCGGCGCTGGCCGGTAGCCGCCGGTGGCGAACCACTCGGCGGTAAGGCGCGACAGCCGCGTGGTGCTGTCGTTAAGAATCAGCGGCCGCGCGGCCAGCCACGCTGGCGTGATGCGCGCCGGACACGGCCAGCTTGCAGGCAGGAACGCCTGCACCGGATCGCGCCGCCAGGGGCGGATGGTCAGCCCCGCGACGCGCGCCTGCGGCAACGCCACCAGGCCGATCTCGAGCGTGCCGGCCGCCAGCCGCGACAGCGATTCCTGCGAGGTGAGCACCGCAACCTGCACGTCGATATCGGGATGCTGCTCGGCCAGCACGGCCAGCGCCTGCGGCAGCAAGTGCGCAATCGCGCCCGTCGAGGCGCCGAGCCGCACGCGGCCGCTCAGGCCTTGCACCTGCCGCTGCACATCGTCGAGCGCCAGGTCCGCATCGGCCAGCAGGTGGCGCGCTCGGTCGATCAGCGTCTCGCCGATCGATGACGGACGCACCTCGCCGCGCTTGCGCGTCAGCAGCGGCGCGCCCACGCGCGCCTCCAGATCGGCGATGTGCTGGCTGACCGTGGGCGGCGCCAGATGCAAGGCACGCGCGGCTTCGGCAAAGGAACCGAGATCGGCGATGGCGACAAGGGTTCGCAGGCGGTCCAGGCTGATCTCGCGCATGATGCGGCACTCCAGGTGACGGGGCGAACTGCGCCCAAGCGGTCGTTCACGAAATCCGAATTTCAACGTCATGAAATTCAACTTTCGCGATTCTAGCTGTCGGCGCAAGATTGCGCTTCCTGTACCGGGCGCGCCGCGCAACGAAATGCCGCGCGCCCGGGTGCCGACCACGACGCCACCTACGAGGACCCATCCCATGCGCTATCCGCTTGTTTTCATCGACGGCGACCAGGGCACCACCGGCCTGCAAATCCACGAACGGCTGCGCGGGCGTGACGATCTGCGCGTGCTGACCTTGCCGGCCGGCCAGCGCAAGGACGCACGCGCGCGCGCCGACGCAATCAACAGCTGCGATATCGCCATCCTGTGCCTGCCCGATGCCGCTGCGCGCGAGGCGGTGGCATCGATCGTCAATCCCGCCGTGCGCGTCATCGACGCCAGTTCCGCGCATCGCACGACGCCGGGCTGGACTTACGGCTTTCCCGAGATGAACGCGGGCCAGGCGCAACGCATTGCCAACGCGCAGCGCGTGAGCAACCCTGGTTGCTATCCGACCGGCGCGATCGGCCTGCTCAACCCGCTGGCGCAAGCTGGCCTGCTGCCGGTCTACTACCCGCTCGCCATCCACGCGGTGTCCGGCTATTCAGGCGGCGGCCGCAGCGCCGTGGAAACCTACGAGGGACCGCAGGCCCAAAACGCCCTGCCGTTTCAGGTCTATGGCCTGGGGCTCGCGCACAAGCACGCGCCGGAAATCCAGCAGCACGCCGGACTGGCACGGCGGCCGATCTTCGTGCCCGCCTATGGCGCTTTCCGCCAGGGCATCGTGGTCACCGTGCCGTTGCAGCTCGATCTGCTGGCGCCCGGCACCGATATCGAAACGCTGCATGCTTGCCTATCGGATCACTACGCGGGCGCACGGCATGTGCAGGTGATGTCGCTGGCCGAATCGGCCGACGCCACGCGGCTTGACCCGCAAGCGCTGAACGGCACCAACGACATGCGCCTGGGCGTGTTTGGCAGCCGCGAGCACGGTCACGTGCTGCTGGCAGCGGTGTTCGATAACCTCGGCAAGGGTGCGTCCGGCGCCGCCGTGCAGAACCTCGACCTGATGCTAGGCGCCACCGCCCAGCCCGCCCATCAAGGCAACGACGTTCCAGCGACGCAAGCCGCCTGAAAACCGCCTGGTCACCGGCCGCACCGGTCGCGTCGTGCGAGGCCCGGCGTCGATCGAGCACGCCTGGGCCGCCTCGGCGCGCTTGCCGACCCGGGTCAGAGTCCCAGGCACACCGCTCCGGCGGCGACTACCAGACAGGCCAGCC
The DNA here is from genome assembly GCF_058799075.1 of Cupriavidus sp. GW822-FHT06G04. Taxonomy (NCBI): domain Bacteria; kingdom Pseudomonadati; phylum Pseudomonadota; class Betaproteobacteria; order Burkholderiales; family Burkholderiaceae; genus Cupriavidus; species Cupriavidus sp. GW822-FHT06G04. Next base: position 69,829 of record NZ_JBXALD010000004.1, read on the forward strand.
AGCGCGTCGCCGTGACCGTTTCGCGCAGGAACAGTCGCCCGATCAGCACGGCAAACACCACGCTGGTTTCGCGCAGCGCCGACACCATCCCCATCGCGCCCGACTGCAGCGCCCAGATCACGATGCCATACGCCGCGAGCGACACCAACCCGCCAGCCAGCGACGACGCCACGGCCAGCGGCTCGTCGCGCACTGGCGTCCACAACGGCGCGATGCCGCGCGTCGCGACGAACAGCAGCGGCATCAGCCAATAGAACATGAACATCCACGCGGTATAGACCAACGGCTGGCCATCCGACAAACGCACGCCGATGCCGTCGATCACGGTATAAAGCGCAATCGTCGCGCCGGTCGCCAGCGCGGCGAGCACACCGGCGCGCGACACGCGTTGCCGTTGCAGCGCGATCGCGATGATGCCGGCCGAGGTCAGCGCGATGCCGAGCGCGCTGACGGGTCCGATCGCCTCGTGCGCAAACACCGCCGCGCCGAGCGCGACCAGCAGCGGCGACGATCCGCGCGCGATCGGATAGGCCAGCGCAAGGTCGTTGCGTCGATACGAGCGCACCAGGCTGATGTTGTAGACGATATGCACGAGCCCCGACGCGACGATGTAGGGCCAACTCGCGGCAGCGGGCAGCGGATGGGACACGACCACGAACGTGGACGTCACCGCAATCGCGATGCTCATCCATGCCATCGACAGGAAGCGGTCGCGATTGCCATGCAGCAACGCATTCCAGCTCGCGTGGAGAACGGCGGCCAGCAGCACGAAGCCGCCCGTAAGACTGAGCATGTCGGAAAAGATATGAAGGATGAGAGCCCCGCCGCAAAGCCGCGTGGCGCCGGAAAGCTCCGGAAAAACGCAGGATATCTATCTTGTCGCGCCCCGACAAACCAGATAAATTGCCGCATCGCGCGAGAAAAACTGATCCGATCCGAATGAAACGAGTCTTACCGCCGCTCAATGCCCTGCGCGCCTTCGAGGCCGCCGGCCGGCTCGGCAGCTTCAAGGACGCGGCTGCGGAATTGCATGTGACGCACGGCGCGATCAGCCAACATGTGCGGCTGCTCGAACAATGGCTCGATGCACCGCTGTTCGAACGCCATAACCGCCGCGTAACGCTGACGCCTGCAGCAAAGGCGTATCTGAAGGCAATCGGCCCGCTATTCGAACAGCTTGCGCAGGCCACGGCGCAATACGGCGTGCCCGAAACGGAGTCGCCCACCCTGTCCGTGAACGCGCCCGCCACCTTCACGCTGCGCTGGCTGGTGCCGAGACTGGCGAAGTTTCGCGCCGCGCATCCCGAGATCGAAGTCAGGGTGGACACCTCGAACGGCGCGCTGGAAAGCCTGGAAGAGCGCTACGACCTCATCATCCGCGGCGGCCCGGATACCTTTTATGGCTATGCGATGCAGCCGTTTCTGCGCGAAGAAAGATTGCCAGTGTGCAGTCCGGCGCTGCTGGCGCGCGTGCCGCTGCGCGCACCGGAAGACCTGCGGCACCACACGTTGCTGCATACCTCGAGTCTTCCACGGCTGTGGCCCGACTGGCTGGCCAGCGCGCGGATTGCCGCGCTGAGGCCGGCCGCCGCGCTGACGTTCGACCACTTCTACCTGACGCTGCAAGCGGCCATCGACGGCATCGGCATTGCGATGGGCCCAACCGCGCTGGTGGCGGACGATCTCGCCGCGGGCCGGCTTGTCACGCCATTTACGGGCCCCCGTCTGCCCTCGCGCAGCTATTGCACCTACGTGCCCGACGACAAACGCGACGATGCACTGGTCGCGCTGTTTCGCGCATGGCTCGAACAGGAGGGCGCACTCGCGCCTGCCGGCGCCGACGCATGATATGCGTCGTATAGAATGCCGGCGCCCGGTGCGGGGCCGTCTCAGGCATCGCACAACCGCGCCGTCCAAGGTAGAAAGCCGCCCGCCGGCCCCACGATACGTGGCGGCCGGGGGCGGCTGGTTCTATCGCGATTCCGCTCGGCTGCAGGCGTCAGCCCGCGTTGACCACGATGCGGCGCGGCTTGGCTTCCTCGCGGCGCGGAATCGTCAGACGCAGCACGCCGTTCTGGAGATTGGCTTCGATCTTCGTCGTATCGAAATCGGCGCTGACCGCGAACGTGCGCGCAAAGCGCGGCGCCTGCAGTTCCAGATGCTGCACGCGCAGGTTTGGCGGCACATCGACAATGGCTTCGCCTTCGATAAACAGATGACCGTCGTGAACCTTCACGTCGAGGCTGTCACGCGTGACGCCGGGCAGATCCGCAAAAAGCGTGATGCCCGCGGCGTCCTCGACAATATCGACTGGCGGCACCACCGTGGGCCGCCGCGCTTGCGATGGGTTGTCGCCCTTGCGCTGCGTCTGCGGCTGGGTCTGAGGCTGCGTGGAGGGCACCGATGCGGGTTCACTGGTCGTCACCTGGGTGTTTGCGATGTCGCTCATGATCTGACTCCTGTGGGACTCGTATGCCTGGGCTTTACTGGACGCTGATGGCCTTCGGTCGCGACGCCTCGCGCTTGCCGACGCTGATGGTCAGGCAGCCGTTGACGTAGCGCGCGCGCACGTTGTCCGGATCGGCCTGTTGCGGCATCTCGATGACGCGCCGGAACTTGCCGGCGAAACGCTCCTGCGCATAGACGCGCGATCCTTCGCCGCCGTTGCCTGCGCGCGCCGCATCGATCGGCGCGCGCTCGCCGCTGATCGTCAGCATGCCGTTGTCGATCGATACGTCGAAGCCATCGGCTTGCATGCCGGGCGCGAATACCACGATCTCGATCGAATCGTCGGTCGTGCCGATATTGAGCAGCGGGAAGTTGCCGGTGCGGCCGGCACGCAGACTGGAAGGAAAGCCGCCCGCGAGATTCGCCATCTGCCTTTGCAGGCGTTCGAATTCGCTGAAGAGGTCGCCCCCAAAGAAAAAGTCGCTCATGATCTACCCTCCTGAGAAACGCGCAATGAGGGCGAACGGGCCACGCGCTCCAGTTCGCTCGTCATTGCCACCGACAAACAAATCGAAACACGCAGCGCACCGCAACATGGCGGCGCGACTGCCTGAGCAAGGGCAAGATAGGCGCGGCCAAAGAAATTTCAAGACCACCGCCGGCGCGTTGCACACACGGCCAGCCAGGGGGTGCGCACCCGCGCGATTGCGCCCGCGCAGTGACATGCCAATCACCTACACTGGATCAGTCCACATCGGTCACCGAGCTTTCATCGGTACGATGTCCCGCCGTATCCACTGGCTTGCGCCACTTTCCAGAACGAGGTACCTGCCATGGCAGCCACCGGTTTCACACGCGCCGTCCGCTGTTTCCTCGCCGCGGTCAGCATCGCCTGCATCGCCGGGTGTGCCGGGCTGACCGGCCGGGAACCGCTGCGGGTCAATGTGGCGGGCCTGGAACCGCTGGCGGGCGAGGGACTGGAGATGCGGTTCAATGTGAAACTGCGCATCCAGAACCCCAATGACACGCCGCTGGAATTTCAAGGCGTATCGCTGCAGCTGGACCTGAACGGCAAACCGTTCGCCAGCGGTGTCAGCGACGAGGCCGGCGTGGTGCCGCGCTTCGGCGAGACAGTATTGAGCGTGCCGCTGACGGTCCCGGCATTCACCGCGTTGCGCCAGGCTTTCGCCTTCGCCGGCGGTGCGGCAGCCGGCAGGATTCCGTACGAATTGCGCGGCAAGCTGGCGGGCGCGTCGATCGGCGGCACCCGCTTCGTCGATCAGGGCGAACTGTCGTTGCCGACCGACGGCATGTTTGCGCCCTGACGATGGCCGGTGCGCATCAGAAGTTTCATAGGACGCCTGGCGCTCAGGCTGCCATGGCTTCGGCCAGCGCTTCCTTGGTGCCCCAGCGCCGCAGGAATTCCACCTCGTCCGCCTTGCTGAGTTTGCCCTTGGCGCGGTAGACCATGGCCGTCATGACCGCGCCGGCCTGCACGGGACGATCCTCCGGTTCTCCCACGCCCGAATCGCTGTGCCATGCCGCTGGAAATCGCGGCCAGGTGCAAGTCATCTGGCTGATCATGTGATACGTCGTTTCCATCATGCCGGGCCGCCGTTCCAGCTTGTACTGGTCACGGTCGGGCATGCCGCAGTACGTGGTGTAGACGGGCGGCAGGTCGCGCGGAATCTTGCGATAGCTGGCAGGCGCCTTCGGTGGTATCGCGTCCACGGACGGCCCTTCTTCCATGAACAGGCGGATGTATTCCCACAGCGCGGCAACACCTTCCTCGTCCAGCAGGTCATCGCCCACGTAGATGGCGTCCTCTTGATCCGCAGGCTCCTCCGCGCGCGCCCGGTGATAGAGCACCAGATACCGGTCGGCCAGCGGCTTGTTCCGGATGGAGCGGGTGTCGGCAATCAGCGCCACCAGGCTGTCCCAATCGAAGATGCGGCTGCCGCCGGCGTAGCCGGGCCGCAAGACGTAGACCTTGCGTGTGACGCGATTGAAGCGGACGCGGCCGCGGGCATAGGTAAAGAATGCCGATCCCGCCCCGCGCCGTCTCAGGCTTACATACGCGAGCAAACATGCGACCAGCGTCAACGGCATGATCAACAGCCAGCCTATCCAGAGCAGCACCGCCGATTCCGGTACATATTCCACGCGCTTCAGGCCGAGCAGATATGCATTGAACAACAGCGGATGCAAGGTGATGCCGTAGGTCACCCATACCAGGATAGGTATGCACAGGATCACCCACGAGAGCCCGAACACCATCCGCCATTGCGACGACCAGCCGGGATTCGTCAGCTCCAGGTAGACGTCGTTCTGGGCAAAGATCGAGGCGTTGGGAACGTTGATCCCGGTAGCCGGCCCCGGCTCGTTCACGGCCCAGTTGCGACGCTTCTCCGCCTCGATCCGGTCACGCGCGCGCTGCAGGCTCTTGCCACGCTGGTGATGAAAGATTGCTTCTTGTGTAAACATGCCTTGCGCACCTCAGCGCCAGCGCAGCATCAAACCGCGCCTTGCGCATTTGCCAGTTGTTGCAGGGTGTCCTGCAGATTGTCATGAACAGGCTTGAGCCCCTTGCGTTTCAGGTTCAGCGGATTATCGCGCAGCCAGGTCACCCATTCGTCTTCACTGAGGATCCAGATCGCGATCAGCGCCACCACGGCCAATACCACGCCCACCACGCCCAGCACCGCGGCCACGGTCGCCCAGGCGCCCGTACTCAGTGCCGCCACTCCGGTCCCGACGACGGTAAACACAGCGCCCAAGGCACTGACGAGCTGGGCACTGCCCAGCAGCCACTGCCCGCGATCGATCGATTTGATGGCATCCATGAAATCGAAGAATGCGCCGATGATCGCGGCGGGAATCAGGAATTTTGCCGCGGAAATTCTCAGGGCTCTCAGTTGCGAGACCTGCAAACGCGACATCGTTGCCTGCATGCCCGGGGCAGTGAAAATCTCGTGGGCCCGCAGGCCCTTGTAGATCGTCTCTTCATAAACCTTTGCGCGCCAGTCCATGATGCTGCCGACCGCCTGCAGCATGTTCTGGGTCATCTCCATCCCCGATCGGGCATCGACCTTGGCGGTCAGTTGCCATCCCTTGAGAATCGCAAAGCCGGTGTCCATGATGCCGGCGAGCGCAGCAGCGCGCGCGCCTGGGGCGCGTGCGCGGAAATCGACGCGGAACGAGCGGTTCTCCATCGCACGCTGGGCATTGCGGACGCGGTCGCGTTCGGCCTGCGCCAGCGAGGCGGCCTGCTCCGCAGACTTCTTCCCCATGGCTACCAGCGACACGCGCACCACGTAGCGCATGATCGCCGCCTCGAACTGTTTGCCGGGAAGGCCGTTGATCCCCTGCATCAGCTTGACGGACATCAGCGATGCCAGATGCAACGGCCACGCGAATTTTTGCAGCTTGTCGCACTCGCTGATGGCCGGAAAGGCCTCCAGAAAACCAATGGCCTTGTCCCCAAGCGATACCTGAGCGGCAAACCGCTTCAAGTACGTGGTGATGCTGTCTGCCATTGCCACTTTCGGATCGGCATTGGGCAACGGCGCCGCGTCTTGCGATGCCTTGACGGCCGCTTCGGCCTGTTGCAGCGCGCGCTTGAGCGTATCGGAATTGAACGACAGCGCCCGCGAGAAAATCTCGTGCTGCCATTCATCGATCTTTTTCAGCCAGTCGCGGCCCGCCTTGCTGACTTCCACGCCCGCCAAGGCCGCCCACAGGCGCATCGAAAGTGTTGCGCCGCCGCCCCTGAGATTGATCTTGCTGTCGTCGGCGCTGTATCGGCTGGCGACCAGCTTGAGCGCATCGCTGTCCAGCCACGCAAGCTGGTCGGCACCGAGTCGCGACTTCGTGGCTTCGCCATCGGCGAAGGCAGCTTGCTGCGCCGCGCGAATGGCCGCTGCGGCGTTGACGTCGAAGAATTCCCGGAATTCCTTGTCGCCCTTGGCGGCGGCCTCGGCCTGCATGCGAGCCGCCTCTTCCTTGTCGTAGGGTCGCGTCGTCGGCTGGGAACTTGGATAGATCGGCACGCCCGGATAGGACAAAGGCATCTGCGGCACGTATCGCCCTCTGGCGATCTTCTTGCCCGTTGCGTCGATGGCGCCCTTCTTCACCAGGTCGCGCAGCGCTTCGCCGCCCAGCGCGGACTGGTACACCCATTCGTTGCTCACCGTGCCATGGAAACCCTCGGCGCTGCGCGCCTGCCACGCGGTGTAGACGACCTGTGCCTCCGCCTGCAGATGTCCCAGTTCCTGCGTGATGCCCATCGGATCGTTGCAAGCCAGCACCGCGCCCTGGTTGGCCAGCAGGAACTTGCGCATGCCCTCCAGGCGCGGGCCGTGCGCGGCGCTGTAGGCCGGCTGCTTGCGCGTGAGCTTGTAGTGATAGGTCTGGCCGTAACCGCCGTACGGCTCATAGGACTGGCCTTCCACGTCCACTTCGAAATCGCCCCACTTGCGCTCTTCGGGGTTCGCGCCCATCAGGCCGAACATCATCGCCTCGCAGGCGTCGCGCAGGCGGTCGTTCTTGAGCGCGCCAAACTCCACCACCTGCGCGTCGAGCTGCTGAGGGGTCACGCTGTCCTTCTGCGCCGTGGTGCCTTTCAGCCAGCCGGCCACGTCGAAGGTCTGCGTATGGCTCGGCCATTTCTTGGCCACGTCATGGAGTAGATGGCTGACCTCGATCGGATCGGAGTTGAAGAAATACGAGATGTCTTCGACGTTCGCCGCATCCTCGATCCACACCAGGCTGTTGTTGGCCTGCCGCGCATCGCGCTCGCACGCCACCTTGGCGGTAGCGGTCTCGGGCTGCCCGACCGAAAACGGATTCAGATAGCCGTGCGGATGCACCACGTAGCCGCGCATCGCGCGCTTGCCGCCCTTCCATCTGATCAGGAGGTACAGGTAGCCCGCGCGCAGCATGCGCACGTTGTAGGCGGCAGCCTTGAGCGCAATGCCTTGCGGCGACGCCTGCAACTGGCCGCGCGGCACATATTGCTTCAGCGTGTCCATGGTGGGCTGCTGCACGCTATATCCCACGGCGTAGCGCGTGAAGAGAATCGGCATGCCCGTACGGCTGCAGTTCTGGCAGGGGGTCTTGCAGGTCATGGCGTGTGCGTCGGTTGCGCGATCTCGTGGTATGCGGAGGAAAGATAGGTGCCCGGACGCCTGCGCAGCAGGTCCAGCGCCGCGTGCAGCCGCGCGCGGAACGGCTCGGCCGTCCAGTCCACCGGCAAGCCGCCATTGGCGCCGCGCCACGACAGCCAGATGTAGTCCTTCAATGCGTCGTTGGAGACCAGGCCCAGTGCCGCGCCGTCATCGAGCATGCGCAACATGCGCGGACCATCGGGCATGTCCGCCACGTCCGGGGTTTCGATGAACAGGTCCATCCAGCTTTCCTGCGCGCTGCGATAAAAGCCCCCACGATGCCATTGCGCCGCCGACAGGCGCAGCAGTCGCCCGACGGGCGACTGCAAGGGCTCCGTGCGGGCTTGCAGCGCCTGCGGCGATTGCAGCGGCTGCGACGGTGGCTGCGCTTGTGCATGCCACCAGGTTGCGTCGCACGGCGGCTCGGCAAGCAGGTCCCACGGCTGCCAGTATTGCCGCAGCGACCACCACTGCACCACGGGCCCCAGCCACGCAGCGCGTTGGGCATCGTCCAGCACGGGCCACAGCAGTTGCATCACGGCGGGATCCTGATAGCGGAACACCGTCGCGTCGCCCACCGGCGAAGGCTGCATGCCCAGCGCCAGCAGGTGCGCGGCCAGCATGGCCGCAGGCCGGTCCGACACCAGCAGGCCACCGATCGGCACCACGCCCAAGCGCTGCGCAGTCTGTCGGCACGAGACCGTCAACGCGCGCGCGATCCACTGCTCCGCGCCGGCCTGCGCAAAGGTCCCGGGCAGTCCGTCCGGCAGCAGGATGTCCGGCATCGGCACCAGCACCGGCGCGGCATCTTCCTGGTTGGCAAAGAACGGATCGGGCACCGCGGTGCGTTGCGCGGCATGCTCGGGGAACGCAACGGCGAAAGCTTCGGCGAATGGATTGTCGCGCCAGCTATTGAGCAGAAAATACACGCGCCCGCCGGCATCGCCAGTTCCGCGCGCAGACCGCGCGGCTTGCGATCCGCCGACAAACTGGCGCCACAGCGCGATGCAGTGGGGGCATGTCTCGACGGCATCGTCGACCGGCGGATCGATGCTTTCGTCCGCCCGTGCCTGCGCCTGTTCCAGTTCCCTGAGAATCATCGCGCTACCTCGTCAGCACTGGCGCGTTGGCGTCGGCGCTGCTCTGGGCCTGCGTGCTGCAGCCCTGCAACGCGCCACTGGGCAGCGTGTTCGAAGCGCCCGCCCCACCCGGCCCCACGAAATTATGCTGACCGCCCTTGAACTCGACCTTGCCCGGCGCGTACAGCTCGATCTTGCCGTCCAGCACGCGCAGTTGTGCGCCGCCCGCCTTCAGCGCAACGTGCTGTTTGCCCTGCACCAGCGTCTGGCCCTGCGTCGATGCGATCGTCACGGTCTTGTCCGCGGCATAGCGGCTGTCGCGCTTGAGGCTGGCCGCCACCACCTTGCCGTTGGCGGCGTGCATCTGCAGCCCGCTTGCACCGCCGCCCGCGCCACCCGATGCGCCCTGTCCATTGGCAAACACGTTGATGCCCTCGGCCACCGCCACGCTGAGATTCCGGCCCGCGGCCAGATTGCAATCGGCGCCGGCCGTCAGCAGCGCATGCTTGCCCGCGACCATCGTGCTGTCGCCGGGCGTCGATACCACCACGCCATCGGGCGCGCTCACCAGCATGTACGGCTCGCTGTAGGCCACGGCCTTGCCGCCTTGCGCATCCTGCTCGGCGGCCAGCACCTCGGCGCTGTGCTTGAGCGCGGCGATGGCCGGGATCTGCGCGGCCTGCGGTTCGCTTTCGCTGGCGGCCTTCTGTTTCGCGGCCACGTCCGCAAGCGCTTCGATACGCTGCTGCGCCTGTTCGATCTGCTGTACCGCGTCGTCGTTATGCAGCAACGGCTGTGTCACGCTGGCCCGGTGCGCGCTCAGCAGCAGCCCCGCACCGGCGCGCACGCTGCCGGCAGCTGCGGTGTAGAGCGCCGCGCCATGTCCCAGATCGGCGTTGCGCGCATTGTCGTTCTGCGCCTTGTGATGGCCGAGCATCAGCCCGGCGTCGGCCTGCGTGGTGGACAGCTGCGTGCGTGCCTGCCCGGCGGTGTCGTCGAAGACCAGTTGGTTGAAGCCGTCGCTGCCTTTCTGGCTGCCAGCCATCGCCTGCGTCTTGATGCCGGAAAGCACGGCGTTGTGCGCGTAAGCCTCGTCGTCCTTGCCCTCTCCCGCGAACCATGCGGGCGCGTTGCCCGTGGATCGGGCGCTGCCGCCCGCTTGCTGGTTGGCCTGGGCATCGACGCTGCCCTTGCCGTTATAAGTCGCACCGACGATGACGGGGCGGTCGATGTCGCCATGCACGAACTCGACCACCACTTCCTGCCCGACGCGCGGCAGTGCCACGCTGCCCCAGTTGTCGCCGGCCACCGCGGCGGCCACCCGTACCCATGCGCCGAGCGCGGCGTTGGCCTGCGCGTTGTCGTCGCCGGCCGGGTGCCCCTGGCGCGTGGCGGAATTGCTGCCGCGCTGCCAGTGGAACTGCACCTTCACGCGATGATCGCGGTCGGTGTGCAACGGATCGTCCGATCCCACCACGATGGCCGTCTGGCTGCCCACCACCGTCGGCCGCGGATGCAGTAGACGCCCGTCCTCGCCGCGCAGCGCGGGCCGGTACGGAATGGTTGCGCGCACGGCGATAAACGTGTTGCGGTAGAACGGCACCTCGGCCTCGGCGTTGCCGGCATCGCCGCCCGCATTGAGAACACTGCCCAGCGCAGCGCGCAACGCCTGACCAAAGCGCTCGTTGAAGTTGTTGCGCGCGGTATGCGTGACCGCAAGCACCGCAAAGCGACGATTCTGGTCGCCCTCGTCGCCGTCATGCTCGTAGTGATCCTGCAGCGTAAAGCAGGTGGCGGGCGCCAACGTGCGGACGCTGCCGCCACCATGAAACTGCTTGTTGCGCAGTTCGATCGATTCCATTGCGATGCGCGCGGCGCGTGCCGCCTGATCGCCATCCTCGAACCAGTACTGGCCCGGATAGTCGTCGTCGCGCAGCGCGATCTGCACCTTGCCATTGTCCTGCGCGGACGCCAGCGTCGCGCCATGCGTGCGCGCGGCGCGATAGTCCCAACTGGCAAATTCGACCGCATTGGTATGCAGTTGACGCTCGCCGTGCCAGTGGTCGATCACGTCCGCCTGCGCGGTAGCGTCGGCGCGGCCAAAGCGGATGCGCGACTGCACGTTGTCGGCGAAATTGCGATTGCTGTCGGCGATCACCAGTCGATGCACGCCAAGCGTGTCGCCGTCGCCCGATTCATGCTCGAAGTAGTAGAACAGCCCCTCCTCGGCCAGCAGCCGCGTGGCGAAGGCGAAATCGCTTTCCTCGTATTGCGTGACCACACTGCGGCGCGCGTATGCGTCGCGGTCGGCCAGGTCCCAGCGCCACTCGGGCACCAGCATGCCCTGGCCGCGGTAGTCGCCAAACACGTTGTCGAGCACATCGATCACCGACATGTCCTGGAACAGGTAGCTGTCGCGCCGATGGTGCAGGAACGCGAGCCATGGCTCGACGCGCAGGCGATAGCGCGCCAGGCCGCCGTTGGCGCCCAGCCGCTCGAAGCGAGTGACATGGCCGTGCAACGGCCGCAATGCGGTGCGGCTGTGCTGCGTCAGCAGATCCACGCGCACCGGCTGGCCGATGATCGCGGCCGGATCGATCGCTGCATCGTCGGACAGCGCGGTCAGTTCGATGCGAAAGCCGCCGTCGTCAAGCCGTTCATGCGCGACCATGCTTTCGGCCAGCAGCACGTCGTCGCCCAACGGCGTCTTCAGCCGCAGCAGGCGGTCCTGCTGCGTGAAGGCCGAACGCATCAGCGCGCCCAGCTGGTTCGTCATATCGGAGAGTCCGCCCATTGCCTGCCCCCGCTCCTGTTGGATCTCAGTTGACCTTGTAACGGAAGGCGCCGTTCTTGCCGACGCTGACCTTGATGCGCTCGATCTTCTCGCCCTCGGCCATGCGCGCGAGCACGGACTGCGCAATCTCGGGCAGCAGCGTGCCGTTCAGGATGTGGTCCACGGCCCGCGCGCCGGTATCCACTTCGGTGCAGCGGTCGAGCACTGCCTCCACCGTAGCGTTGTCCCATTCGAAGCTCGCGCCGTGATTGGCGTGCACGCGCTGCGCAATGCGTTGCAGCTTAAGCACGATGATCTCCGCGAGGATGTCGTCGGAGATCGGGTAATACGCCACCACCTTGGTACGGCCGATAAATGCCGGCTTGAACGCCTTGTACAACGCCGGCCGCAGGCTTTCGGCCAGGCCGTCGGCATCGGGCATCTCTTCCGGGCTCTTGTTCAGGCATGCCTGCATGATCGCGGCGGAACCGACGTTCGAGGTCAGGATGATGATGGTGTTGCGGAAGTCGATGGTTCGGCCTTCGGCGTCTTCCATCCAGCCCTTGTCGAACACCTGGAAGAACATCTCCAGCACATCGGGATGGGCCTTCTCCACTTCATCGAGCAGCACCACGCTGTACGGATTGCGCCGCACGGCCTCGGTCAGCACGCCGCCTTCACCATAGCCGACATAACCCGGAGGCGAGCCCTTCAGGCCCGACACGCTGTGCGCTTCCTGGTACTCGCTCATGTTGATGGTGATGAGCTTGCGTTCGCCGCCATAGAGGATGTCCGCCAGCGCCAGAGCGGTTTCCGTCTTGCCTACGCCGGACGGCCCCACAAACAGGAACACGCCGCGCGGCTTGTGTGGATCTTCGAGATTGGCCGCCGCCGTACGCACGCGCTGGGCCACCGCTTCCAGCGCATGCGGTTGGCCGACCACGCGCTCTTCGAGCAGTGGCTTCAGCTTCATCACCGTCTGCAGTTCGTCCTTGACCATGCGGCCCAGCGGAATGCCGGTCCATGCCGAAACGATCTCCGACACCACGTGGCCGTCGACCTGCACCGGCACCAGCGGCCGGTCGCCCTGCAGATCGGCCAGTTGCGCGCGCAGCGCGTTCAACTCGTCATTGCCCGCCGCGGCGCCCGCATTGACATTGGCGCCATCGCCAGCAACATCGCGCTCGCGCAGCAGGGCCACCATGCGCTCGACCAGCACCTTCTCCTGGTCCAGCCGCGCGGTGGCGTCGGCGATGCGCTGCGCGAGCGCAGCCTTGCGCACGGCCAGATCGTCAAGCCGCGCCTGGTGCGGCGCACCGACGGCGGCCTCGCGTTGCAATGCGGCGATCTCGCCATCGATGCGCGCCATGGCCTTCTGGTCTTCCTCGATCTCTGCCGGCGTGGCGCTCTGGCCCAGCGCCACCTTGGCGCACGCGGTGTCGAGCACGCTGACGGCCTTGTCGGGCAACTGCCGGCCGCTGATGTAGCGATGCGACAGCCGAACCGCCTCGACGATCGCTTCGTCGAGCACGCGCACGTTGAAGTGCTTCTCCATCAGGCCCACCATGCCGCGCAGCATCGCAACGGCCAACGGCTCGGTCGGCTCTTCCACCTTGACCACCTGGAAGCGGCGCGCCAGTGCGGCGTCCTTTTCGAAGTACTTCTTGTATTCGGCCCATGTGGTGGCCGCAATCGTGCGCAGTTCGCCGCGAGCGAGTGCGGGCTTGAGCAGGTTGGCGGCATCGTTCTGGCCTGCCTGCCCGCCCGCGCCGATGATCGTATGTGCCTCGTCGATAAACAGGATGATCGGCTGCGGGCTCTTCTTGACCTCGTCGATCACGCCGCGCAGGCGGTTCTCGAACTCGCCCTTTACGCTCGCGCCGGCCTGCAGCAATCCCATGTCCAGCGTGCGCAGCACCACGCCGCGCAGCGGCGGCGGTACGTCGCCGGCCACGATGCGCAGCGCCAGACCTTCCACCACGGCAGTCTTGCCCACGCCAGCCTCGCCGGTCAGGATCGGGTTGTTCTGGCGTCGACGCATCAGGATGTCGATCATCTGGCGGATCTCGGCATCGCGGCCGATTACGGGATCGATGCGGCCGTCCCGCGCGGATTGCGTGAGGTCGATCGTGAACTGATCCAGCGCCGGCGTCTTCGACAACGCGCCCTTGCCTTGCGGCATCTCGCCCGCCGCGCCGCCCGCACCATCCACGAAATCGACGGCCTGCTCGACTTCTTCCGAGCCTTTCGTCAGCGCATCGAGATCGTGCTTGAGCCGCTCCACGGGAAAGCGGGCGAACAACCGGGTGCCGCGCTCGGCCAGCGGCGCCAGCGCGGGATCGGTCAGCAGCGCCAGCAGCAAATGCCCGGAGCGGATGCGCGTGATCTGCGAATCGAGCGACGCAATCAGCCACGCCTGTTCGAACAGCCGGGGCAGCCACGGCGAGAATGCCGGCGTGCGGCTGTTGCCGGTCTGGAACTTGCCGATCTCGGCCTCGAGGTCGCGCTGCATCGCGGCGTTGTCGATGCCCGATGCCTGCGCGGCGCGCGAAACGTCGCTGCGCGGGTTTTCCAGCAACGCCAGGAACAGGTGCTCGATATCCACCTCGTAGTTGCCGCGCGCCATGCACAGCGACGCCGCGCGCTCGGCGGCCTGCCGGCTCGTGCCGTTCAGTTTGGCGATCAGGGTCTTCAGGGGTGTGGCCATGGTGGTCGTGGTGGGTTAGTGCACAGGCTGCAGCGTGTAATGGGCGTCGTCCCGGTCGCGCTCGGCGGGGCGCGTAGCGAGGAACGTGTCGAAGCCGACCCGCCCGCCGCCGGCACCGCCCAGCACGCTGCCGCCGACGTCTTCCTTGCGCAGCACGAGGCGGACTTCATATTCGAGCGTGGCGCCGCCCAGCACGGTCATCATCTTGCGCAGCGCCTGCGCATCGGGCGCGTCGGGCAAAAAGCGTCGATAGTCGGCGCGCGCCAGCGGGCCAATCCACACGCGCGCGCGCAAGTCGCGCTGCCATACGCGCGTGCCCGCCAGCGCGGTCGCGCCAAGCACGTTGTTGCCGAGGCCGAGCTGCGAAAGCTGCGCGGGCGGCACGTTGTACCAGCCGCCGACGAACTGTTCGATGCGGATCTGCACCCGGAAATAGTCGGCCAGCACGCGGCCCAGGTATGCCGCCGACACCGGCCGGTGCCGCAGCGCGGTGGCATAGCCCGCCAGCGCCTCGTCGTGGATCGTGCCGGGCGCCTCGTGCAGATCGGCACGCGCGGCACGCTCGCCGATGCCGCCCAGCGACAGCAACAGCGGCAGGTAGTGCCGCGTGCGATCGATCTCATGCTGCATGGGCAGGCGGTACTTTTGCCACGCAAGGTAAAACAGCGCGGCAGCGCGATGCGAGAAGATGTCGAAGAACGCGCGCGGCGCCCGGTCTCGCCGCACGCTTTCGCGCTCCATCACGATTTCGGTGTAGTGCAGCGGCAAGGCGCCCTGCGCGCCCAGCATGCCGAAGAACGCCGGCGTCAGCGCCACCGAATCGAGCTTGCCCGCCGCCACCGCGTCGGCGAATGCGGCATCGTCGTCGAGCGCGTCGGGCGGCAGTCCCGGCGCCTGCAGGCTCTCGATCTCGCTGGGTGGGAACGACAGGCGCAGCGTATTGGGAAAGCGCACGCGCGTAGCCAGCACGTGTTCGGGCGATGCGGCGCGCTGGCGCGGCACCTCGGCGCCATCGACAACATCGACGCCATCGATGCCGCTGGCTTCACCGAGCGCGGATGGGGTGCGCGCCTCGCGCGCGAACTGGTTCTGCAGCAGCCGCACCGCCTGGAAGAAGTGGAAGCGATGCGGCTGCGTCAGCAGCCGTCGCATCACAGAAGGATCGATTCGCCGCTTCGTGGAGCGCATTGGATCAGTTCCTTGCCGGTACGGTGCGAGACGACGACGAGCTGCACAAAGCTGTTCAGATGCACATAGAGCCCGAAAAAATGGTCCATCACGCGGATAAAGCGATGCAGGCCAGTGCCGACGAAGGCATCTTCATCGAGCGTCAGGCGCACCTCCAGCCCGCGCACGAACGTGGCGAATGGCTTGCCCGCCAGCCACTGCGTGGTCGGCCGGTATTCCAGTTGCACCAGGCCGTCGATCTGCCGCGCCGTCACGCCCGCATGGCTGAGATCGTGCAGCCGCAGCATCTCCTTCAA
Organism: Cupriavidus sp. GW822-FHT06G04; assembly: GCF_058799075.1. Taxonomy (NCBI): domain Bacteria; kingdom Pseudomonadati; phylum Pseudomonadota; class Betaproteobacteria; order Burkholderiales; family Burkholderiaceae; genus Cupriavidus; species Cupriavidus sp. GW822-FHT06G04. Next base: position 85,485 of record NZ_JBXALD010000004.1, read on the forward strand.
TGTCGACAAGCCGTTCTGCACCAGCGATAGATGGTTGAGCGCCAGTAGCGAAATCAGCCGCCATTGCGATTCGCGGCCGCCGGCCAGGCGCATCGACGCCGTGGGCTTGCGCAGGAAGCGGATGGTGCGCGCCGACGACGAGCCCTTCAGCGTGAGGTCGCCTTCGCGGCTGCCAAAGGCCAGGCTCGCCGGCAAATCACGGTTCGAACACGTGACGTTCAGGCTCAGCGTGCTGGTCTGCGGCACGACGGGATCGAAGTGCAGATCGACGAGCGACAGCTCAGTCTCGAAGCCGGGACTTTTGGCCAGCATGACCGGATTGCGGCGCGCCACCCAATAGCCTTGCGTGTCGCCTGGCGTCTCGCCGTGATGGAGCGAATAGAACGGCCGGAACTCGCCCAGCACCTGCCCCTGCTCGCCCTTGCGCACCAGCGTGACGCGATTGATCGAATACACCTCGTACGAAGACGCCGCCTGGCTGCTGGCGACGACCGGATAGGCCACGCGCGTGTGGTCGAGGTCGATCGGGTCCGCGCTGAGATCGAACAGGTTGACCACCGGCGAGCAATGCTCGCGCAGATGATCGGCGCGCAGGTTCTCCAGCTGGCGCGCGGCGGGCGAATCGGCGCGCAGGTCGCGCAGCACCAGATGCAGCGTGGCACGGCGCACGCCGCACCGGCCCTCGGCATCGACGCCGAACGCGCGGCACAGCGCCTTGAGATCGATGTCGATGAAGTTGAATTTCTCGGCAAACGCAAAGTGCTCGGTCAGCAGCCGATAGGCCGGATGCGAACGTGCCGGCGTTTCGAGCAGCGCTTCGTTTTCGGCATAGCCGACCGGCTTGACGGGCACGTCCTTGAGCCGGTGCCATACACCGGGCAGCTTGCCTTCGACGTAGGCCGCGGCGGTGTGCAGGTGCAGCGCATCGCCGAGCACAGAGATGAATGACGGCTCGCCGTCCAGATACAGGCGCAGCGAATCGAGGCCGACCCGCGCGAGATCGCGCTCGGGTCCGGCATCGATCGTGATGCGGATGGCGCCGGTGGCGCCCTTGGGCAGCGACACCGTACGCGGCGCCAGCACCGTGGGATCGTAGCGCGCATCGGCCACCGACACCGGCGACAGCCGGACATCGTAGGCCGTGCGGAAATTGCAGCGGGTGCGGCCGATGTCGCGCGTCTCCAGCATCGATCCGCGCGCGATGGCAATTGGCGCGGTCAGTTTGTCGGTGCCCGCGCTGGCCTCGAAATGCACGATCGAGCAGGACGGAAACGGCCGCAGGTAATGGGGGTACATTACCTCGAGCAGCGAATCGGTCAGCTCGGGGTAATCGTCGTCAAGCTTCTTGCTGATACGCGCGGTCAGGAACGCGAACGACTCGATCATCCGCTCCACATGCGGGTCGTCGCAGTTGTCCGCCGACATGGCCAGCCGGCCGGCAATCTTCGGATAGCGCTCGGCAAAATCGCGCGAATACCGGCGCAGGTAGGCCAGTTCGCGCTCGTAGTATGGGAGAAGCTCTTCCATGAAGTGTGCCAGGCGAGATGGGAAGCCGATGCGGCGCGCCCGCGGTTCAGCCGCGGCCGCGACTCACCGTGTATTGCAGCGTGGACGGCTGAAGCATGGCATCGAACGCAACTTTCTCGCGGGCGGGCCCGACCACGAGCACCGCGGAAATGCCAAAGCACAGGGCATTGGTGGCGCGCTCGCTGATGTCCAGCGATACCACCACGTGCTGCAGGCGCGGCTCATGGCGCTGGATGGCGCGCTTGAGCGAGTCGCAGATGTCCTTGCGATCCTGATAGCTGGCCAGGCTCATGCCCGCAAAATCGTTGAGCCCGTACGTGAGCACCGATCGCCGGCATTCGATCAGTCCATCGAGATCCGCTTCCTGATATGCGATGCGGGTATTCAGCAGCGACTCGATGTCGCGCGCCACGGTCGCCTTCAGCTCTTCCAGCGAGAGGCGCCGCATGGCCGCGGGCAGCGGCGCGCCGGGCTCGTCGTCGCACAGCTTGTCGAGCAGACTCGGTTCAAAGCCCTTGATGGCAGCCATGGCGGTTGCAGACGGACGGCACTGCGGCATGCGCCACGGTGTCGCCCATCACGCTTTAGACCGTGTAGGTCTTGTCGTTCTTGGTCAGGCTCCAGGCGCCCTGCGAATTGCCGCCCTGGTTGCCGCCAATCTTCTGCTGCGTGTACTTCCACTGCACGGCCGCGTACTTGAGCGAGAACACGTCGGTCGGCAGGCCTTCGGTGGCCACCTTGGCATCGACGGCGCCCAGGATGGCGTTCTTCAGCTTGACTTCCAGATACTTCACGCGCTTGCCTTCACCGTCGGCACGCATGAAATCGATGGTCACCTCGTCGAACGTGGTGCCGCCCGATGCGTGCTGATACAGCAGCGGGCTGACCACGTCCATATCCTTGGTGAACACCATCTCACCGTGTTCGCAGCGCTCTGCGGTGTGCCCGCCTGCGGTCGACGCGGTGGCCGAACGCGGCTGCTTGATGCTGTGCGACCAGCTGGTGACTTCGATCCAGTCCTTGTGATCCTTGTCCGCCGATTCACCCTTGATCACCGGATTGCCGAACTTGACGTAGATGTCCTTCATGAGACCCTCTGAGGAATAACGAATTGTTTGCACTGAGACGAAGCGATCTGCCTCACGCGCGGGCCGCCCCGCCGCGCCGTGGAGCGCGGCGGGCAATGCCTGCGGTTCCCTTACTGATTGGCGGCCTGCGGCAGATCTGCTACCAGACGCAGCGAGATGGAAAGTTCATCGAGCTGGAAGTGCGGTCGCAGAAAGGCCACCGAGCGGTAAGCGCCCGGCTTGCCTGGGATTTCGGAAACCTGGATCGACGCTTCGCGCAGCGGAAACTGCGCCTTCTGCTCCTGCGATGCGTTGTCATCGAGCAGCACGTACTGCGAGATCCAGCGATTCAGGAAGTTTTCGACGTTCTGCGCCGACGCGAAGCTGCCGATCTTGTCGCGCATCATGGCCTTCAGGTAATGGGCCACGCGCGACACCGAGAAGATGTATTGCAGCTGCGCCGACAGCACCGAATTGGCATTGGCGCTGTCCGTGTTGTATTTCTTGGGCTTCTGCACCGACTGCGCGGCAAAGAACGCGGCGTAATCCGAGTTCTTGCAGTGCACCAGCGGAATGAAGCCGAGGTCGCTGAGTTCTTTCTCGCGACGATCCGTGATGGCGATTTCGGTCGGGCACTTCAACGCGATCTCGCCGTCGTCGGTCTTGAAGGTATGGGTCGGCAGGTCTTCCACCAGGCCGCCGCCTTCCACGCCGCGGATCGCCGCGCACCAACCGAAGTCCTCGAACGCGGCGGTCAGGCGCGCACCGAAGGCCCAGGCGGCATTGCACCACAGGTACTTGCCGTGATCGGTGCCATCCACGTCCTCGACAAAGTTGAAGCCTTCCACCGACGTGCCGTCCTTCGGGTTGTACGGCAGGCGTCCCAGGAAGCGCGGCATGGTCAGGCCGACGTAGCGCGAATCTTCGGATTCGCGGAACGACTTCCACTTGGCGTATTCGACGGTGTCGAACACCTTGGCCAGATCGCGCGGCTTGCCCAGATCGGCAAAAGTTTCCAGGCCGAACAGTTCGGGCGACGAGGACGCGATGAACGGCGCGTGCGCGGCCGATGCCACGTGCGACATCTGTTCGATGAAGTAAATGTCCTCAGGCTGGCGCGTGATCTCGTAATCGCCAATCAGGGCGCCGAAGGGCGCGCCGCCAAAGGTGCCGAATTCTTCTTCGTAGACCTTCTTGAACAGCGCACTCTGATCGAAATCGATCGCGGTCTTGAAGTCGCGCACCAGGTCGCGCTTGGTGGCGTTGAGCACCTTAATCTTGATCATCGTCCCGGTCTGCGTTTCCTTGACCAGGTAATTCATGCCGCGCCACGTGCTTTCCAGTTTCTGGAATTCCGGCGCGTGCATGACCGACGACAGTTGCGCGGAGATCAGGCGGTCCAGCTCGGCCACGCGGGCATCGAGCGTCGCGGACAGGTTGTCCGACACCACCACGGTGCCGTCCAGCACTTCCTTGACCAGTTCGCCGATGATGTCTTTGGCGCGGGCGTGCTCGGCTTCCGATTTGGCCACGCGGCTCTGGTCGACGATCTGGTCCAGCAGGCTGCCGCCCTCCGCCGCCTGCGCCTGGGGCGCCGCGGCCAATTGCGCGTTACTCATCTTGGCCACCCTTGGGTTCGTTGCCGCTGTGGTTGCCGAGCTTCTGCAGCGATTCGGTGTTGGTCAGCACTTCGCTGAGCAGGTCCTCGAGCTTGTCGTTGCCGGCCAGCTTGTTGCGCAGGTCCGCCAGCTTGGAGCGGGCCTCGAGCAGCTTGCGCAGCGGTTCGATCTGCTCGACCACGGCTTCCGGGCTGAAGTCTTCCAGCGAGCGGAACTTCAGTTCCACGCCGAACTTGCCACCCTCGTCGGTCAGTTGGTTGGGCACCTGGAAGGCCGCGCGCGGTTCCACAGCGGCCATCACATCGTCAAAATTGTCACGATCGACATTGACGAATTTTCGGTCGCGCAGCTTGGGCAGCGCCACCTCGGACTGCCCGGACAGGTCGGCGACCACGCCCACCACGAACGGCAATTCCTTTTGTTCGATCGCATCGCCCTTCTCGACGTCATACGTGAGCTGCACACGGGGCGGGCGCACCTTGGTCAGGCGCTTCTGAACGCTTTCCTTCTTGGCCATCTGATGGACTCCAGTCGTTTCAAACCGACGTTTGGAACGTCGCCGGTTCAGCGCAGCGCGCCAAACGGATCGCCGCCGCGCGCGGCAGGCGCCGCGGTGGCCGCAGGCGCAGGCGCGGTGACGGGCGCGGTGGCAGCTGCCGGCGGGACCGCACCGGTCACGGCATTCGTCGCGGCGCCGGCCGCGGCGTTTGCTGCCTGATTCGCCTGGGCATGAGTCGGGCGCGCCACGGGGCGCCGCTTCACCACGGGCTGGACCTTGGGCTTTTCGTCGGGGAACAGCACCTGCTCGCCCAGCGTCTCGCGCATCATCTTGGCCAGCACCTGCGCGTCGGTCTTGACGTCGCCCGCCAGCGCGCTGTCGTCGCGCAACTCCATCACCGAGCGGCGCGCCACGCGCAGGCCGCTCACGGCCAGGATGCTCTTGGCCTTGCGGTCCGTGGCATCGCGCTGCAGCGCTTCCTCGGCAGCCACGATGGCCTGCGGGTATTTCTGGTCTGCGTACTGGATCTGCGCGATGCGCGACCACGGCTCTTCACGCGCCGGGTTGTTGCGCGCCACCTGTTCGAACAGGCTCAGCGCCTGTTCTTTCTGGCCGGACGTCAACGCGGCCTCGGCCTGCGACATGCCCTGGTTATAGGAGTCTTCCGACGGTGTACTGGGCGACGTCGAGGCGCAGCCGGCAATCAGCGCAGCGGCGCCAAAGGCGATCAGGGAACGGGTAAAGCGAGTGTCGAGCATGTTTTTGACCGTATCGCAGCTTGGCGTTGGTATGTCCGCGGGACCGGAAGAAAGCCTGAATTCAACAGAATTGTCAGCGGAAATGCAAATGACAATTTAATGAGCAACACGGCCCGATATGCGTTTGAACCTTGGTGTTGGCCCCGATCCGCGGGAATAGTACACTCCACCAACTGTGACTTTCAACACCACATTCCTCGAATCACACACAAAGACCGGTAAAGACGGTTCCGGTCGTATAAGGAACCGTTTGTAAATACGCCATATTTTTCATTTTTACTACATCGACGGCGGATGTTGTTACGAAATGTAACTTCGCGGGGCAACGGGGAAGAAGAGGCCGGGGCATGAGCGTTTCAAGAACTTTGGGCGTTTCGATACGCGTGGGCGCCGCGCTGGCGGCGATTGCCCTGCTGGCGTCCTGCGCAGTGGGAGGCCAGGTACTGGCCGGTGCGGCCAGCGGCGCGCTGGAGGCCGTGGGGCTCAAGCCGTCGAACGTGCCCGAATCGCAGAAACCGCCGCGCCAGGTGCCGCTGCGGCTTTATGCCGGCACCAATCTCAACGCCGCCCGGGACAATCATCCGGCCGCGCTTGTGGTGCGGGTGTACACGCTCAGGGAATCCACCAGCTTCCTGCAGGCGCCCTACGACGCGTTCACCGATCCGGCCCGCGAAAAGCAGGTACTGGGCGCCGAACTGGTGAACGTGCGCGAGATCACGCTGATTCCCGGCCAGCGCTACGAGGTGACCGAGAAGGTGTCGCGTGAAGCCAATGCGCTTGGCGTGGTGGCGCTGTTCCGCAGCCCTGCCGCGCAGCGCTGGAAATTTGCCGTCGATGCGGTCAAGAGCGAGAAATCGGGCGTCACCATCGGCCTGCACGCCTGCGCCATGACGCTGACCGTGGGCGATCCGGTGGCCCCCAGCGACGGCGTGCCGCGCACCGGTCTGAACATGCTGTCTCCGACCGCGTGCAACGCCTAGCGGCGCGGCAGATATCGGCAGCGCCACAGCAGCACAGAAAAGGTAATCGTGAGCTATTCCTCCAAGATCCTCTGGGGCGAAGGACTGTTTCTTCGACCCCAGCATTTCCAGCAGCAGGACGCCTACCATGAGTCGCGCCTGCACACCGCGGTGCGCGCCATCCAGCCCTATGACTGGGGCGTGCAGCACGCGCGCTTCGATACCGACGCGCTGGCCAGCGGCGTGTTGCGCGCCACGGAGCTGTCGTTGTTCTTTCCCGATGGCGAATGCTATGCGGCGCCGCAGGGCGACGAACTGCCGGCCCCGCTGGTGCTGGAAACGCTGCCCGCCGGCGTGTCCGAGCTGACCTTTCATCTGGCGCTGTATCCGTTGCGCGATGCCGGCGGCAATTACCGCGAAGCCGAGGATGGCGCGCCGTCGTCGCGCTTCGTGGGCGACCAGCGCGACACCGCGGACCTGTTCACCGAGGCCGAGCCCGCAGCCATCACGTATCTGAAGAAGGCGGTAAAGCTCGTGGCGGAGACCGATCCGCGCGAGCAGTTCATCTCGCTGCCCGTGGTGCGCATCCGCCGTACCGCGACCGGCGGCTTCGAGCTGGACGAATCGTTCGTCGCGCCCAGCCTGGCGATCCACGCGTCGGCAGTGCTCTACCAGCGCCTGCGCCGCATGCTCGATGCGCTGCAGGCCAAGGTCAGCGCGCTGTACGGCTTTCATCGCGAGCCGTCGAAGGACATCATCGAATTCCGTTCGGGCGACATCGCGTCGTTCTGGCTGCTGCATACGGCCAACGCCGCCTTCGCCGCGCTGTCGCATCTTTACCACCATCCCGAGCTGCATCCCGAACGCCTGTTTCAGGAAATGCTGCGGCTGGCCGGATCGCTGATGACCTTTTCCAAGGCCTATGCGTTGACCGACCTGCCCGTGTACGACCACGACAATCCGGGCCCGGCCTTCGCGCGCATCGACGGCATCGTCCGCGAGCTGCTCGATACGGTGATCTCCACGCGCTACTTTGCGATCAAGCTCGACGAGACGCGCCCGTCGTTCCATGCCGGCCGCCTCGATTCCGGCAAGATCGACGACAAGACGCGCTTCTACCTGTCCGTATCGGCCGACATGCCCGCCGCGGAACTGGCCGACGCGATTCCGGCGCGTTTCAAGGTGGGCGCGCCCGACGACGTGGAAAAACTCGTGCTGTCGTCGATGCCCGGCGTGCCGGTGAGCTACACCCCGCAGGTGCCGCCGGCCATTCCGGTCCGCCCAGGCGCGTGCTACTTCGCCCTGGAAGCCCGCGGCGCGCTGTATGAACGCATGCTGCAGGCGGGCAACATCACGATCTACACCCCGGCCGGCATCCGGGAACTGAAACTCGAACTGATTGCGGTGACTTCATGAGCGCAACCTCCACCCCTTCGCTGTTTGGCGACACCCATGCGCCCGCTCCTGGCCCGGCGCACGATCCCGCCGATGCCGGCACGCGCCACGCGCGCACGCTGCTGGACATGCTTTACGACGGCTTTTTCATGCTGTTCCTGCTGCGCAACAAGCAGGCGCCGGGCACGGCGGAAGAATTTCTGCAGCGCGTGCGCGCATTCCTCGATGACTTCGACCGCGGCGCCAAGCGCATGAACGTGCCGGCCGAAGACGTGTTCGATGCCAAGTACGCGTTCTGTGCCGCCATCGACGAAACCATCCTGTCGTCGAACTTCCCGATGCGTGCCGACTGGGAGCGTCGCCCGCTGCAATTAGTGCTGTTTGGCGAGCAACTGGCTGGCGAGAACTTCTTCAACAAGCTCGAAGCGCTGCGCGCACGCGGCGCGGCGCGGCTGCAGGCGCTGGAGGTGTTCCACATGTGCCTGCTGCTGGGATTCCGCGGCAAGTACATCCTCGAAGGTCCGGAAAAACTCGCCTACCTGACCGCGCGCGTGGGCGACGAGATTGCCACCATCAAGGGCAAGCGCGCCGCGTTTGCCCCGCACTGGCCGCTGCCCGACAAGGTGGCGCACCAGCTCAAGCGCGAAACGCCGCTGTGGATTTTCGGCGCGGTGTTCGCACTGATCGCGCTGCTGGCGTACCTGGGGCTGTCGACCTCGCTCAACAGCAAGACCAACGATTCGATGCAGGCGTATTCGCAGGTCATCAAGCTGGGGCCGCGTTTTTCGCACCTGACCATCTCATTGCCCTGACACGGGGGCCGCGATCATGAGTCCGACACCCGGCGCCGACACCTCCGCGCCGCAGGCCCTCACCGACGCCCTGCTGGGCCAGGGCTCGCGGCAAATCCAGCTGACCACCGGCCTGCCCGCTGCCGACCTCGTGGTCGAGCGCTATACGGTGACCGAAGCGGTATCCCAGCCGTTCCTTATCGAGATCGACTGCCTGTCCACCTCCGCGCACCTGGATACGGCAGAACTGGCGCGCCAGGAAATTACGCTGCGCCAGATGCTGGCCGACGGCAGCTATCGCGCCTGGCATGGCTTTGTGGTCGATTGCGCCAGCCTGGGCGGCGACGGCGGCCTGGCCCGTTACCGGCTGACGGCCGCGCCATGGATCGCGCGGCTGCGGGCGCGGGTCGACTGCTTTGTCTACCAGGACAAGACCGCGCTCGAGATCATCGAGGACCTCTTCAAGGACTACGACGTCGCGAGCTACCAGAATGCGGTGTCGCAGACGCTGCGCAAGCGCTCGATCTGCGCGCAGTATCGCGAGAGCGATCTCGATTTCATGCAGCGTCTGCTGGCCGAGGAAGGACTGTCGTATCGCTTCGATCATGAGCAGGATGGCGATGGCGGCCACGCGCAACAGGACGCGCAGGCACGCCACAAGCTCGTGATCTTCGACGCCCGGACCACCGCGCCCGATTGCGCGCAATCGAGCATCCGCTTTCATCGCGCCGATATCACCGAGACCGAAGACAGCATCACGCGCTGGTCGTCATCCTGCGCGGTGGGCACCAATGCGGTCAGCCTGGCATCGTGGGACTACAAGCAGTTGACCGCAACCGGCGCGCAGGCCAGTGCCGAACCGGTGGGCAAGCTGCCATCGCTGGAGTCCTACACGGCGCGCGGCGCCTATCGGTTCAACGATACGGACAGCGCCGCGGCCGTGGCAACGCTGCGCCTGCAAGCGGAAGAACTCGATCACCTGCGTTATCACGGCACCAGCACGGTACGGGCGCTCGGCGAGGGCCAGCGCTTCACGCTGACCGAACATTTCGGCAACGGGGACAACCGCTTCGTCACGCTGTGGGTGCGCCACGAAGCCACCAACAACCTGGCCACGGACATCGGTTCATTGCTGGACAGCGCGCGCGACGAAGACATGGGCGGTTACCGCAACACGTTCGAGGCCGTGCAGGCCAGCACGCCGATCGTACCGCGCCATCTGCCCCGCCCCACCGCTCCCGAAGGCCAGACGGCGATCGTGATTGCCGAAGGCGAAACGCCGCTGCAGACCGATCGCGATCATCGCGTGCGCGTGCGGTTTCCGTGGCTGCGCGCGCCCGAGCACGGCAACCTCAACGCGCCCGATGCCAGCGATGTCACCCAGGTGACCGCATGGGTGCGCGTGGCCGGCGCCGTAGCGGGCCCCAACTGGGGCGCACACCATCTGCCGCGCGTTGGCACCGAAGTTCTGCTGACGTTCCTGGACGGCGATATCGACCGCCCGCTCGCCGCCATGCAGTTGCACAACGAGCAGGACAGCCCGCCTTGGCCAGCCACCGAGCCGGCCATCGGCCACGCGCTGTCCGGCTGGCATTCGCAAGGCATGGGCGGCGACGGCTACAACCAATGGGTGGTCGACGACACGCCGGGCCAGTTGCGCATGCGCATGGCGTCTTCCACGGCCGATACGCAATTCAATCTCGGCTATCTCGTCAGCCAGAATCCCCAGGACGCCAATCGCGGCGCGTGGCGCGGCAATGGTGCCGAACTGCGCACCGACGCGTGGGCCGTAGTGCGCGCGGGCGAAGGCATGCTGCTATCGACCACGGCGCAACCGAGGGCGGCCGGCGCCGCGCTGGACGTCAGCGAAGCGCTGGGCCAGCTCAAGGCGGCCCAGCAGACCGCCAGCCGCCTGTCCGACGCCGCACGCGCGCAAGCGGCGTTGCCACTGTCCGCGAACGAACACTTCGATGCTTTGCAGAAAGCCATCGATCCCACCCAGGACGGCAAGTACCGCGATACGGTCAACGGCCAGAAGGCGGCAAAACCGGACGGTGCGCCGGTGGACCGCTTTGCCGTGCCGCTGCTGGTCACCGAGGCCCCGACGGCCATCGCCATGACCACGCCGATGACCACAACGGTCTACGCCGGGCGCCATTTGCACTGCACGACGCAATCGGATTGGCACCTCGCCAGCGACAGCGTCACGGCAATCGCCGCCGCGCAGGGCGTATCCCTGTTCGCCCAGCGTCAGGACCTGAAGGCCGTGGCCGCGAACGGACCGTTCTCGCTACAGGCCCACGCGGATGCGATGGAAATCCTGGCCGACAAACAGGTGACCGTGACTTCATCGAACGATTCGGTCGAAATCCTGGCCCAGCAGAAGATGGTGCTGCACGGCGGCTCATCGATCATCACGCTCGACGGCGGTCAGATCACGTTCGAAACGCAGGGGTTGCTCGATGTGAAAGGCGCGGGCCACCCGTTCAGCGGCGGCGGCGGACGTGCTGCGGCACTGCCTGCGCTACCGACCGGCAGCACCGAGATGACCCACTGGATCGAGGTTAACCATCGCGACATGGAAGGCGAGCCATTCGTTGGGCAGAACTACAAGATCCATTTCGAAGATGGCCAGGTCGTCTCGGGCAAGCTTGACGCCGCCGGCCACGCACGACACGAAAACGTCCCGCCGCGCGCCGTTCGCGTCGAGTACGAGCTTCCGGAACCCGGCAACGACCAGCCGTGGGATCAAGTCTCCAAACTGATTCAGGCATCGCGTTCCAAGCTGGGATAACAACACAATGTGGGATGAACTTGAGAACGCGCTCGCCTGGTTCAAGAGCGCACCCGGCGGCTGGATCGACAGTGGCAAACAGAATCTGGCGGCTGCGGCCGAATGGATCTGGGTGGTGATTCAGGGAGACTTTGCCGACGACCAATCGACCGGTCAGGTGGTCACGGGCACCGTCATTTCCATGATTCCGTTCGTCGATCAGCTCTGCGACGTACGCGATGTCGTGGCCAACTGCCGAAAGATCAATAACGACACTTCCGACAGATGGGCATGGGTGGCGTTGGTCCTGACACTGATCGGCCTTTTCCCCGTACTGGGATCGCTCGCCAAGGGCTGCTGCAAGATTCTGTTCGCCTACGGCCGGAAGTCCGTGTTCCGCGTTGGCCGTGCGGCCCTGGATTCCGATTTCTGGCAGGCCAGCAAGCCGTTCGTCGAGGCCGGCATCAACATGCTCAACGGACATCTGCAAACACCGGCGGTGCGCCGCGCCTTCCGGGCCATCAACGTCGCCAACCCCTATCACTGGCTATCGAAGAAGGTGCTTGAGGTGAAAAGCAGCCTGACGGTCGCCGAATTGGCGCGCGCCTTCGACAAGATCTTGGATGCGCTGCGCTATTTCGTGGACCTGATCCAGCGTTGGGGCACGGCAAGCATGGGCACCCGCGCAGGCGATCTTCTGAAGACGGTGATGCGCATCCGGCAACAGATGGCTAGCCGCGTCGGCGAAATCCTTGCTCCCCTCAATCAATGGCTGGAGAAACTGGCGCGCCGGCTCGAGATCGAGGGGGATATGCTGTATCGCGCCAATGTCGATGCCATCAACCCGCACAAGTATCAATGGCTGAACTGGGATGACGAAGCCGCCCTGCTTGAGCGCCACCGTGTGGGCTGGATCGACAATACCGGACTGCGCCAGTTCGAAGCGCTGCGATCCGCACCGCCCGCGCCGGCCAACTGGCCGAGCCTCGACCCGATACTTCAGCGAGGGGAAAGGCATCCGTTGAAAGGCGCCTATGCGACATTCCACGAAGCCAAACCCGTCACCATCGCGCCGGGCGAGGTACTTTATCGTGTGGTGGACCCGTCGTCCGCCGACAACAGCATTTGCTGGATGCGCAAGGAAGAATTCATGAAGCTGAAGGGCCGCGACGACTGGCGCCGCCGTTTTGCGGTGTGGCGTCACTGGAACCGCAATGGGGAATTCATCACCTATACCGTTCCGCCCGGCGCCGGCCTCCATGTGTGGGAAGGCCCGGCCGCCAGCCAGACATTGAAGGGTCATCCGCAATACGTGCTGGAGGGCGGCGCCAACCAGATCGTGCTGGACCCGACCCAGCTGCACCCCGAGTTCATCGGCAAACGGCAGCCAACCAACTGGGGCTATACGGACTTCCCAGGTGAAACCGACGAATTCCTCGGTTTGCCCAAGCTGACAAATAATCTGAACATGAGCAATCTGCCCGCAAATCACCCGATGGGGGGGCCAAAGTGAGCACGCCACTTTACCCACAGGAAGTCTTTCTGCTGGAACGCTACAGCTCCGTCGAGTACTTCGACGCGATGCGTGCGGCATGGGAAGCGATGCTCGCGCACGTCGAGGATTGCCTGAACCGGTTCACCGCCCGCTTGCCGGCCGATTACCGCAGCCGGCCGCAACCGCTACAGCCCGATATCGTCTGGGGCCAGCGTGTCTTGCCAAACTTTCGCAGCACGGCGCGGATCCTCGACGATGGCTTTATCCGCCTGACACATGGCGACCATGAAGGCTTACGGGCCGCCGTGGGCGTCACCGGCGATGTTCGCGGACAGAGCGATTTTTCGATCGACTGGTTCGACGAAGTAGAACCCGATGCGGCGGCGCGCTATGAGGAACTGTTGAATCTGGCCCATGCGCATGCCATGAACATCGACCAGACGATCTATGCATCGTGGGTCATGTCGACGCTTTCCACCGGCTACGACGCCAACGCCCGCGGCCCATTGGCAGCACCACCGGCCTGGCCCCGCTATGCGCTCGATGCCCTGACTCAAGTCCGTACCAATGAGCCGGTCGTCGAATCCGGCGTCTATCTGCCCGATCAGGACAGTTCCTGCGCGCAGTTCCTGGTGGCCGGCAAACCCGCCCCGAGTGCCTGCATTGGCTTCAATGGCCAGCAGTACACCTCCAAGTCCCCTGCCCTGTGGACACGCGTGCGTCGCGTGGACGGCGCCACGGTCGCCGATGGCCTGACCGATCTGCTGCCCGCCGCGAGCGGTAATCGGCTGACCGGACGTGTCGCGGGCCAGCAGGTTTGCCCGCGCAGCGGCTGGTGGTACACGCCAGCCATCGCCAATTCACGCCGCTACTTTCAGCAAGGCGAAGTGTTCCCCGACGCAGCGGGGACGGAATACGGCGCAACCATCTGGCAATGGGACCGCGACCAGACGGACCCGCAGCTTTGAACATGCGTGGCCAGCGGGCGCGCGTCCGCATCTGACCGCTCGTCACCGCCGCTGAAACGCCGCGCTTCCCGCCAGCGCGGCTCGCGTCTCAGGCGGTCTCAGGCGGTCTGCATCTCGCCGCCCGTGGTTTGCTTGCGGCGCTCCAGCGAGGCGTATTTTTCCTTGTTGTCGTCGCCGATATAAAGCACGCGCGGATCCGAGGTGCGGGTGTTGTCGAGCGCGAAGCCCGCCAGCGAGTCGTGCACGTAGACCGAGAAAAACTGGTACAGGTCGGACGATTCCGCCAGCGGTTTGCGGTTGACCACGACTTCGGTGTAGGCATCGACGATCGCCTGGTAGTGAGGCCGCATGCGTTTGGACGGGTCGTCCTTGTGCCACTTGTGCAGCGCCTCGGCGTCCTCGAGCAGCCACGCGTCGAACTCCTTCATGTTCTCGAGCAGGTCGCCGTCGTTGGCCGCACCGTCCACGCGCGCCTGTGCCTTGCGCCAGGCGTCGTGGGCCGCCTCTTCCTTCTTCTTCAGGTCCGTCACCATGCCGCGCCACATGTCGGTCTGGTTGGCGTAGCCGGGGCTGCTCTGCGCCGCGCTGAGCGCGGATTCCGCATCGGCGCGCTGCGCCTGGAGCCGGTAGTAATCGCGCGCCTTGTCCTTCGCTGCGGTGCTCAGCGCCGCGCGGTCCTTGGCGAAGCCGCTCTCGTTCTGCTGGATGCGCTTCTGTTCCTGCGTGGCGTTGGCGCCTGCCGAACGCCGTACCGCAGCGGACAAGCGAAAGCGCCAGTACAGCTTCATATGCGCGAGCACGGTCTTGCCCAGCGGCAGGCCCTGCGGCACTTGCGCGATATAGGCGTTCCACAGCGGCAGCAGCTTGTCGTAACGCTGGCGCCCCGCGTCGTCCAGCGCGAAATCGCTCAGTTCGTCGGCCGATGCCAGCTCCGACAGGCTGCGCATCGGCACGCCCGCGGCCACGGCGCGCTCCAGCATGATGCGCAGCGGCACAATGGCCAGAACGCTGGACTTGCCGCCCTCGCCTTCCCGATAGCCGCCGCCGACATCCGAGTGGACGCCGGGCAGCACCATCTCATGGGTGCCGAGCGGATACTGATTGCCGTCCAGCGCGCTGTCGAGCGGGAACGAGTTGCGCATCTCGTGGCCCGAAGCCATGTGCATGCATTGCGTAACCAGATCGGCAATGCGCAGGCCATCGCCCCACGCACCGTGACCATCGGCGGGCCCAGGCGACGGATCCGCGCCCGGTTCGCCAAAGGCGAGATTTTTCAGGTCCTGGTCCGACTGCATGCCGCCGTACGGGTAACTCAACGCCGAACGCCAGCTGAAGCTGCGCCGCCGGTTGACCGGCGCATTGTTAGTGCTCATGGGCAGGCCGACCGATGCCACCGTGTCGAAAATGCCCATGAAATAGACCTCGATCGGGTACCCACCCTTCACGACCTTGCCCGATGTCCCCAGCGCGCCGCCCCGCACCTTGAAGTTGCCGCGACTTCCCACGCAGCTTTTCTGCAGATCGCGCGCGAAGGCGCGCGCCAGTGCGGCGCCGCGTGAAAAGCCGAAGATCGCGATGCGCAGCTTGACGATCTTGTTGGACGGATTGTTGGCGCGCGCCTCGGCCTTGATCAGCAGGTTGGCCAGTTCCTTGAACGCCCAGTCCAGGCGCGCCTGTCCGAGCGCGCCCATGCCGCTGCCGGTCATCTTGCCGCCCGGATCGCCGATGTCGCGGAAATAGGTGCCGATGCCAGGAATGTAGCGACGGTAGATATGCTTGATATCGTCGTCGGCATAGTGGCTGCGATAGAGCCGGGCCACGTTGCTGTGTTCTCCGGTCGGCGTGTCCGCGTCCATGTTGTTGCCCGTGCCATCGAAGAAGAACGACACGGTGATGCACTGCGGGCACGGCGCCGGCGGCCGCTGCTGGCCCTGTTCGTTGACACCGGCGGCCGCCGCGTTGGCTCCAGCCTTGCGCGGCTTGCCGGGTGGCGCTACGCCTGCCGTATCCCAGTCCGCCGCGTCCGCGCCGCTGGCCAGGTTTTCCCGCGGCTGGTCGAGCGGCGCAACCTTCTTCGCTTCGGTACTAGTCGTCATGGCCGCAGCTACCGTATTTGCTGTCGTGGTTCACGTTGCCCGACGCCTTGCGCTTGACGTAGCTGACGCGATCGAGCTGCAGGCGCGGCGGCGACGGATAGTCGGACATCGCCGCCTTGATCGTGCCGTCCTGGAAGAAATGCACCTCCAGATACTGCGGATCGGCCGGCACCGGGCCGTCCAGCAAAATGGTCTGCCGACACCAGGGCACCTTGCCATCGCGCTTCCAGGCGATATCGATCGTGATGGGCAATGCGGTATCGGCTGGCACCGCAGCGCAGCAGGTGCCGCCGCCACCGCCGGACGTTTTCGACGAGACTTCGATATTGCCGCCGCCCGCGCCATTGACGGTAAAGCTGCCGATGTAGGTATCGGTGTAGTTGTAGCCGACGATGGTCAGCCCGCCCATCCCCGCAGGCGTGCGATGCGGCCCCGTGTACAGGCGCGTGCCATTGAAGCTCGGCCCGCCCGATTCGAGCATCGCGCGGGTCTTGGGCGACATCTGCAATTCCGCCGCGCTGGCGGCGGCCCACACCGGCACGCATAACAGCATGGCCAGGAGGCGCTTGATGAATGATGGGGTATGACTCGAGAACATCTGGGCATCCTTGCGGTTCATTCTTCCTGCTCCGCCACGCGGTGCAGCGCCTCGTTGAATGTCAGGCGGCCGTCGCTGACTTCGGGCAGCAGTGCGGCCCACGGCTCGCGCTGGTCGAAATCCATGCCGGCCAGCATGCAAAGCATGGCAAACGACTGCATGTCCGGCAGATCCCGCAAGCCCCAGCCGCGTGCGCGCTCGACGATCGTAAGCACCACGGGATAGCGCGCCGGGTATGGGATCGCCATGAATCGGGGCGTGCCGCGGGTGGTCAGCAGGTCCATCACGGCATCCGGTTCCGATGCCGTGATCATCGCCACTTCCTGCG
Organism: Cupriavidus sp. GW822-FHT06G04; assembly: GCF_058799075.1. Classification (NCBI taxonomy): domain Bacteria; kingdom Pseudomonadati; phylum Pseudomonadota; class Betaproteobacteria; order Burkholderiales; family Burkholderiaceae; genus Cupriavidus; species Cupriavidus sp. GW822-FHT06G04. The sequence continues at coordinate 102,358 of NZ_JBXALD010000004.1, forward strand.
CCGTCGTGAGCCGTAGCGGCGCGGTAAAGGTATCGACGCCGCCGGCATCCAGCCGCGTGCAGGGCACCATGGCGCCTTCGCGATCGGCGGCCCACCAGTGGACCGCACACGACAGGAACGCGTCGCACTGCGCCTCGGTCAGTGTTTCGAGCAGCGCAAACAGCACGCGCGTATCGAAGAAGCGCAGCAGCATCGGCATGTCGTCGGACAGCAGCACCTCGGTGCGCGCGGTCAGCACGCGCGCCAGGTCGCGCAATTCGAGCGCGCTGTCGATCACGCTCAGGGCGCTGGCATAGCAGGCCGCATCGGCCAGCGCAGCGATCTGATGCCGATGGCTGGCGATGCCGGTATCGATGCGCAGCAGGAATGGCGTCACGCCGTCGCTGCAGGCATCAGCTTCCTGACCCAGCAGCGCATGATGCGGCAGCGTCAGCAGGCGCGAGACCAGCGCAGCCTGCCCCTGCAGCGCTCCCTGGTTCACCAGCAGATAGCGATGCACGCCCAATGCAGATGGCGGCAACGCATCGAGCGACTGCCAAAGCGGGGATTCCTGCGGCGTGGGTTCCTGACGCGACATCATCGGCTACCTGGCCGCAAACGGCGCGCCCGATGCCTGCGCGGCAGCCAGGCATTCCTTGCAGACGTTGTTGGGCATCAGCGGCAGGTCGGCCTGCACCTGGGTCGGGCCATCGAATTTGCGTTGTGCGGATTTGTAGGTGATCACGCCGGGGGCTTCCACGGTGATATTTCCGCCCTCGATGGTAATCGACGCGCCGCCTGCCGTGGCCACGCGAATGCGTTTGGCGGCGGCGAAATCGACGGCGGCATTGCGCGACACCACCTTCATATCGCCCTTCGACTGCAGCTTCATGACGTCGTGCTGCGCCTGCATGTCGATATCGGTCTCACCGGCGATCAAGCGGATGCCGGTGTTGTCGTCGCCGGCTTTCTCCAGCGCGGCGGCAATGCCGAACGCCTGTTTGGCGTGAAAGCGCGCCTGTCCGCCCACGGCCAGATTAGTGTCCTCGCCGCTGCTCAGGCTGATGCTTTCCCCGCTGACCATCTGCAGATGCTGACCAGCAATGGCCGCAAAGCCGGCGCGGCCATTCAGGTGCACGATCGCCGCGCCCTGCGCGGGCACCTTGTCCGGGGTGCGCGTGTTGCGCGCGGCGGCGTCGGCCTGGGCGGCGGACAAGTCCTTGCCGTCGACCATGCCCTGCGCGGCGGTTTCCAGCTTGCCAAGCGGCGCCTGGTCGCCGCGCGCCACGGCCAGCGCGGGGGCCTGGTGCGACACGGCGCCATCGCTCAGCGTCCGTGTCAGCGTGCGGGCCTGTCGGATCAACGCGATGCCGGCGGCGTTGTCGCCGGTCGGCACGGGACGCTGCGATTGCGCGTCGTAGTAAGTGGTGACGAGCACGCCGGCCTGCCCGCGCACGGCGGCGTAGCCATCGGTGCGCAGCTCGAACCCGTGGCCGCGGAAACTGCCACGGGTGTTGTCCTGCTGGTGGATCAAGTGGCCAAGGTTCAGTTGCGAAAACTGCAGCGTGGTGGCCAGTTGCGTGCGCAGCTGGCCGTCGCTGTCATCGAACACCAACTGGTTGCTGCCTTCGCCGCCATGCTCGCGGCTTTTGAAACCGCTCAGCGCCGCAGCGTTGCGATGGCCGTCCTGATCCTGGCTCATGCCATGCCACGCAGGTGCAGCGCCGCCGGCCACGTTGGCCTGCGCGCTGGGCGCCGTATCGCTGGCCTGCTTGTACACCTCGGCGTTGTCGCTGTCGCTGGCCTTGCCGCCGGGGCTGGGCGCAATGCCGCCTTCGCCCTGGCCGTTGTAGAGCGCGCCCACCACGACAGGCTGGTCGATATCGTCATCGACGAACTTGACCAGCACTTCCTGACCGATGCGCGGCAGCCACTGCCAGCCCATGCCCGCGCCGGCCTGCCGTTGTGCGGCGCGCACCCAGCGCGAACTGCGGTCGTCCGGGCGCTCGCCCTTCTGCCACGGAAACCGGATGCGCACTTCGCCGTGCGGGCTGACGTAATGCTCCGCGCCCGAGGCGCTGGTCTCGCCTTCGGGTCCCACCACGCGCGCGGTATGCACACCGGTCACGGTTGGACTGGCGTAGAGCCTTGCGCCCGTCGCATCGGTCACGCGCGGACGCCATGGCCGATCGGCATGGATCGCCCGGAAAGCGTTGGCATAGCCCTGTTCGCGCGCGGCGGCAAGCAGATGGGCATCCACGTTCCGGCGTTCGATGGCTGCGCTGTCGACCAGAAAACCGATCGTCTGCGGGCCATTCTCGGGCGCGGTGGGCGGCGCATCGAACACCAGCGCATCGGCAAGCTTGCCCAGCCGGCTATCGATCGACGCGCGCGCTTGCGGGACCAGATTGTTGATGCCGCAATGCTCCACGACGTCCAGCAGCAGCGGATACGCGCCGCTATCGCCTCCAGGCAGATGCGGGCAATCGGTCACCCGGGTGCGCACGCCCGCCACATAGGTGCGCACACTGCCGCGGCCGGCAAACAGCTGGGCGCGCGCTTCGATGCCTTCCATCAGTTGTGTCGCCAGGCGCTGCGCGCCGGCCTCGTCCTTGACCACGGACTGGCTGACCGACAGGTACGAATCGGGACACTGCGCGCTGCCGCCAAACCGTGCCGGGGCGTGCGCGCGCATGCTGCGCTTGGCGCCGTGATCCCACGCCACCACGGCGATGCCGGGCGCGCTCATGCGCGTATGGCAGATCAGCTGCTGGATGGCGTCGGCCTCTTCCTGACTGTGCGCGCGGTGATAACGCACGTCGCCCGATGAGTCCTCGGGCAGCGCGGTGCTGTCGGCAAAAATGGTCAGCGTGTGCTGCGCGGGCGCCTGCTCGTCTTCGACGAAGGCAAAGCCGAGACCGGCCTCGGCCAGCAGGCGCGACAAAAAGGCGTAGTCGGTTTCGCGATACTGGCTCACATGCGCCCGCGCGCCGATCTCGTCGATGCGCTGCTGTGCATTGGCGGTGAATCGCCACGACTGGAATGGCGCGTAAGGCGACAGCAGCAGGCCGACGATATCGGCAAGCGTGCGGTCCTGGAACACCTGGCTGTGGCGTTGCTGCGTGGCCAGCCAGAGCCAGGGCACCAGTGTCAGGCGATAGCGCGCCAGCGTGCCATCGGCGCCGAGCTTCTCGGCGCTGCGCACCAGGCCGGAACGGCGCGCCTCGCTGCCATCGGCCAGCCGCGTAAACAAGGTGACACGTTGCCCGATGAACTCCTTGAGCGGAATCTGCGCATTGGCGCTGGCCGCGATCACGCGCATTTCGCCAAGCTCGGACAGCACTTCGCGTCCGATCCAGGCTTCCACGGCAAGCTGTTGCACCGCGCCCTCGCCTTCTAGCCGATACAGCCGGCCTGCGGGCGAAAACGCGTTCAGGAGATCTGGGGTCTGGCTGCTGGTATCCATGGCAGTCTGCCGCCGGCTGCTGCGGGCGTCGCCTGCATGCGTCGCGGATGCGGCGGCAGGCGAATGTCCGGCGTACGCGGCGTGGGCGCGCTATTGCGTGCGGGTGGTGGACCGGGTCCGGCCCTTGGTGGCGACGGTCGAAGACGGCGGCGGCGCCATCAGCGCAGCCAGCACATCGGCATCCGGATCGTCCTCCGCGCGCGAGGCCGGCGCCTTCTTGCGCGTGGCCTTCTTGCGATCGCTGGAACCGGCCTTGGCCAGTGAATTGGCGCTGCCAGACTTTACCTCAGCCTTCGCAGCACTTCCATCATTTTTGGCATTTGTATTTTTTGCCACCGCGGGCGACGATTTCGGAGCATCGCCGGCATGCTTGTGCGTGGCCGCATGGGCTGCGCCAACGGCCGCGAGGCTGGCCATGGCGGCCGCAGTGGCGGATTCCGGCGTGCGTCCGAGCTGATCGAGCGCCACCTCATCACGCTTTGCCGACTGCGCCGCAGCGGCAGATGACACATCGATGACTGTTGCGTCTGCCGCGCCGTCGGGTGTCACGTTCGAAACGGCCGTTTCAGTTTGAGGCTGTGCCATCCCGGCCACAGATGCAGTGGAAGGCGTCGGCTCCGACGGATCCGCCGGGGCGGCATTCGTCGCCGGGGCCGGCGCGGGCGCCGGGTTGGCGGCCACCACGTCGTCGCGCTCGTGGGCCCACCACGCGGAGGCCAAGCCCGCCAGCATCAGCACGGCCACCAACGCCAGAATCGCGCGCTGGCGGCCGCCGCGAGCGGTTCTGGCGCCCGGGCGCACGGCTGCGGCGGTCGGCACGCGCCCTTCCAGGCCGGCCAGGATGCGTACGTCGGCGCCGCCCTCCTGCCCTTGCTGGGGGCCAAAGAGCGTCGGGGGTGTATCCCGTTTCGATTCGTCGCTGGTACTCATCAAGGCCCTCGGAAGGCGGCTGGGGTCCGGGCAAAATTGACACAATATGTCATCGCCCGGACGCGGTATCAAAATAAATTCGAGGTGATTTTAATGTCGTATTTGGCATAACTGCAAATATACTATTGCCCGCGCCGCAGGCATCGGTACTCCGGGTGAGGTCATGCACGGCTCGACATAACGATGATCTACCTGGCCCTGACCCTTTACTTCCTGCTGATGGTGGCTGCCGCCGCTGTACTGCTGCTGCCAGATGTGCGGCAGCGGGTGTTCACGACCGCGCGCGCGCATTGGCACCGCGTCAGCGCGGGCACCGCAGCCGCCGGTGCGCGCTCGGCCGGCACATTGCGTTCGTCGATCGGGCAGGCGGCCAGTTCTGCCGATGCGTTCAGGCATTTCGTGGCGCGTCGCCGCGTGTTCGTGCTGTGCGCGGCGGGCGTGGTGGCCACGCCGCCGCTCGTGGCGCTGGCGCTGCGGGGCGAGCACGTGTTCGAGTTCGACGACGATGCATCGCGCGAGCCCGACGAAAAGATCGCCGCGCTGCTCAACGGCGAGCGGCTGGTGCCGCCCCCGCCGTTGCCGCCGGACGTGTTTACCACCGCCGAGGTGGAGCGCATCCGGCCGGCGATCCGCGAGGCGAGCCGCAACTGGGAGCAGCTTGACGCAGAGTTCAAGCAGCGGCTGCTGCTGGTGTTCAAGCTCATGCGCGACGAACACGGCTACGAGATGGCGCTGCTCGAAGGCTATCGCAGCCCCGAGCGGCAGGCCAGGCTGGCGGCGCTGGGCAGCAATGTCACGCAGGCCGGGGCGTACCACAGCTATCACCAGTACGGGCTGGCGGCGGACTGCGCGTTCTATCGCGAGGGCAAGCTGGTGATCAGCGAGAAAGACCCGTGGGCGATGCGCGGATACGAGCTGTACGGTCAGATCGCGGAATCGGCGGGCCTTACCTGGGGCGGCCGCTGGAAGATGATGGACCTGGGTCACGTCGAGCTGCGCCGCGCCGGCGTGCTTGGCAAGAAGCCCGCGCCATGACGACCACGGCGGCGGCGAATTGGACGGGATGCATTGGGAAGGAATTGCAAACATGACAAAGCCATTCATCGTGCTCGGTGACAAGACCGACCACGGCGGCACCGTGGTGAGCGCATCGGGCACCATGACGACCGGCGGCAAGGGCATCGCCTGCGTGGGCGATCACGTCATCTGCCCGCGGCCCGGCCATAGTCAGGTCACCATCGTCAGTGGCGATCCGAACGTGATCATCGATGGCCGCGCCGCCGCGCGCCATGGCGACAAGGGGTCGTGCGGCTGCACGTTGCTGTCAACCCAGGGCCTGACCGGCAGCGCTTGAACGCGCCACGCCGCGCAGCGCCCCGCCCCGCGTTCTCTTATTCGCCATGTTCGTACGCGTTCTCAAGTTCAGCCTGTCGGTCATCGCGGTGTTTGCCGTGGTGTGGATTGCCACGCTCCTCTGGTGGCAGTCGATCAACCGCATGCCGACTTCCACGGACATCGTCACGCATCTGTTCCTGCTGCCGGCCGGCATGATCGCCGCCTACCTTGTCATCCGCGGCGCGCTCGACGGCATCCGGCGCAACGTCCTGGCCATGCGCGCCACGCCCGCGGCCGCCACTGAGGCGGCGCAGGCCGGCGGCGAATTGCCCGAGACCCAGTCCGACGATCCCACGCGCCGCTGGCATGCGCCCGTGCTGGCCAGCGCGCTGCGCAGCACGCACGGCGCCGGCGCGGCGATGACGCTGGCTGCGCTGGTCGCGCAGAAGCGGCCAGAAGTTGGCGACGCGCTGCACGACGGCAATCCGCTCTATGCGGCGCCGATTGCAGAGCTCGACATGGACATCGACGCTACGCGCGCGGCGCTGCGCCAAATCGACGCCGAGCTGGACTGGAGCGACGAAGCGGTGCGCATGGTGGCGTTGGCCGCCGACATCTCGCAGCGCCTGCTGGCCGAAGCGTTCGCGCGCTACCCCAGGCTGTTTCCGGTGCCCGCCGCAGCGAGCGCGCCGCAGCCCGAGCCGATCCATCTGGTACTGACGCTGCTGCTGCCCCGCGCCACCGACCCGGCCCACCAAGCGGCGGCGGCCGGGCTGGTGCGCCAGCAACTGGCCGCGCTGTGGCCGGTGGATCGCATCACGCTGGAACCGCTGGCCGCGCGCGGCGATGCCGACGCGCTGTTGCTGCTCGATCGCGCCGTCACCACGCTCAATCGCCAGCCCGAGCGCGTCGTGCGCGCGCTGGTGGCGGCCGAGTCGCTGATCGGCCAGCGGGCCGTCGCTTCGCTGCGCCATCACGACAAGCTGTTCGGCCCCGATTGCCCGCACGGCGTGGTGCCGGCGGAAGCCGCTGCGGGCCTGCTGCTGGCGCCCCCCGTCGCGTCGTTCGCCAGCGAGATCGGCGTGGACGACGCCAGCGCGCCGACGCAACTGGGTCGTGCCTGCGTGGCCCGGCTCGATGCGCCATCGGCCGACAAGGGCCTGCCTCGCACGGTCGTGCTGGCCAACCTGATTGCACAAGCGGTCAATCAGTTGACGCCCGCCGCGCAGACGCCCGACAACCAGGACAAACATGGCGACAACGCGTCAGCCGCGGCCAGCGACGCCGCCGAACCACAGCCGCCGGAAATCGGCGCGGTGCTTGCGGACATCGTGCCGCATCCGGTTCGCACGCTCGAAGTAGCGCGAGTGTTTTCCGATCGCTTCCCGGACCGCGACCTGTCCACCGATTTGCTGCCGGTAGGCGCCGCGTGCGGCTACACCGGCGCCGCCAGCGCACTGCTCTGCGTGGCGCTGGCTCACCAGATGACGCAGGAAGCCGGCGCGCCGGTGCTGGCCATCAGCGCCAGCGACGCACAGCAGCGCGGCGCGATCGCCATGTCGCCGCCGGCCGGTGCCGATGTAGAGGCCCCTCAAGATGCGCAGGACGCGGCGGCAGTTGCCGCATGACCCTGCACGATCCAATCCAGAGATAGAAAGTTCCAGACCGCCCCTTATGCAACGTATCCTCAGATTCCTGACCCACACTCGCACGTTGTCCGTGCTGGGTGTCGTGGCGCTGACCATCGTCCTGCTGTTTCTGGCGAAATCGCTGGAACTCGGCTTGATCTGGGTGGGCGTGGCGATTGGCCTGCTGATCGTGGCATGGCTGATCACCTTTGCCTGGCGCCACGTGCGCGCCAGGCAGGCCAGCTCGCGGCTCGGTGTGATGCTGGAAAAGCAGGCCAACGACGCGGTCGAGGAAGCACCATCGGAAAAACGCGGCGAAGTGGAAGTGCTGCGCAGCCGCCTGGTCGACGCCGTGAAGACCATCAAGGGCTCCAAGCTGGGCCAGATGTCCGGCAGCGAGGCGCTCTATGAACTGCCGTGGTACATCGTGATCGGCAACCCGGCCGCGGGCAAGAGCACGGCGGTGCTCAACTCCGGCCTGCAGTTTCCGTTTGCCGACAAGAGCCAGGCGGTGATCCACGGCATCGGCGGCACGCGCAACTGCGACTGGTTCTTCACCACCGAAGGCATCCTGCTCGACACCGCCGGCCGCTATGCGGTGCACGACGAGGACCGCAAGGAGTGGCTGGGCTTTCTCGATCTGCTCAAGCGCTACCGGCCCAAAGCGCCGATTAACGGCATCGTGGTGACCGTCAGCATTCCCGAGATTACGCAGAGCCGCCCCGAGTTCGCGATCCAGTTGGCGAAGAATCTGCGCCAGCGCGTGCAGGAGTTGACCGAGCGCCTGGAAGTAATCGCGCCGGTCTACGTGATGTTCACCAAGGCCGACCTGATCACCGGCTTTACCGAATTCTTCAGCGACAGCGACAAGCACGAGCGCGACCGCGTTTGGGGCGCCACGCTGCCGTTCGCTCCGGGCGAGAAGCTCGACGTGGCCGGCACGTTCGACGCCCGCTTCGACGAACTCTACGACGGCTTGAAGGAAATCAGCGTGGCGCAGATTGCGCAGGCGCGCGGCGGCAAGCTGTCGCCGGGATTGCTGAGTTTTCCGCTGGAATTCGCCTCGATCAAGCCTGCGCTGCGCAGTTTCCTGATCACGCTGTTCGATGACAATCCGTTCCAGTACAAGCCCGTATTCCGCGGCTTCTACTTCACCAGCGCGGTGCAGGAATCGGCCACCAACAGCATTTCGGCCGAACGCATCGCCAACCGCTTCGGACTAAAGCTCGACGGCACCACCAAACAACAGGAAGTGTTTTCGAAGAACGGCTTCTTCCTGCGCGACCTGTTCTCGAAGGTGGTATTCGCCGATCGCCAGACCGTGCGCCAGTTCTCCAGCCCGGCCAAGATCCGCGCGCGCTTTGTCACGTTCTTTGGCCTGGTGGTGTTGCTGGGCGCGCTGCTGGGCGGCTGGACCTGGTCCTACATCGGCAACCGCCAGCTCACTGCGAATGTGCAGGCCGATCTCGACAAGATCGTGCGCATGCAGGAAAACCGGGTCGATCTGCGCGCACGCCTTGAAGCACTGGACATTCTGCAGGACCGCATCGAGCAATTGGAGCGTTATCGCAGCGAGCATCCGGTGGCGCTTACGCTCGGCCTGTACCAGGGCGACACCCTGCAGCACAAGCTGCTGGACGAGTACTACAACGGCCTGCGCCAGGTGATGCTCAAGCCGGTGGGCGGCGCGATCGAGCGCTTCCTTGCCGAGGTGAACGCGCACCCGGACCAGCTTGCAGCGATGGTGCGCCCGCCCGAATCGGGCGCCGCCTCGACCACGCTGGTGGCCGCGCAAGGACCGGGCGCCCTGCCCGTCGCCGCCGGGGCCACCGGGGCTTCCGCGTCCGCCGCACCATCGGCCGCGCCGGCCTCGGCCGCCGTCGCCATGCCGGGCGCCGCGAGCGCCGTCAGCGATGCGCTGAACGCGGCGCAGGCACCGGGCAAGCGCTACGCCGACGCGTCGCCGACCAATGTCGAGGACGCCTACAACGCGCTGAAGACCTACCTGATGCTCGGCGACAAGCGCCACGTCGAGGTGGCGCATCTGACCGACCAGGTGACGCGTTTCTGGCGCAGCTGGCTCGAAGAGAACCGCGGCAACATGCCGCGCGAGCAGATGATCCGATCTGCCGAACGCAACATCTCGTTCTTCCTGGGCCGCGTCAACGATGACAACTGGCCGTTGCTCGAAGGCAACCTGTCGCTGATCGACCAGACGCGCGACAACCTGCGGCGCGTGGTGCGCGGCATGCCTGCGCGCGAACGCGCCTATGCAGAGATCAAGGCACGCGCGGCGACGCGCTTCGCACCGATGACCGTCGCGCGTATCGTCGGCGACAGCGGTGCGCGCATCGTGGCCGGCAGCTACGCCGTACCGGGCACGTTCACGCGCGAAGCCTGGCAGCAGTATGTGCAGCCCGCCATCCGCGACGCCGCCAACAAGGAACTGCAGACCAAGGACTGGGTGCTGAACGTGGCCGCGCGCGACGACCTGACGCTCGAAGGCAGCCCCGAGCAGATCCAGAAGGCGCTGGTGACGATGTACAAGACCGAGTACGCGCGCGAGTGGCAACGCTTCATGCAGGGCGTGGCGGTGCAGGAGTTCACCAGTTTCGACCAGGCCGTCACCGCGATGAACCTGCTTGGCGATCCGGTCAACTCGCCGATCCGCAAGCTGTTCGATACCGCCTACGACCAGACGTCGTGGGACAACCCGTCGCTCGTCAATGCCGGCCTCAAGCAGGCGCGCAGCGGTGCGTTCAGCTGGATCACGCGCTGGTTCACCAATCGCGCACCGTCCGGCGTGGATGTCGATCCGAACGCCATCGCCGCCGCAGCCAACGACGCCACGTCCGGCAATCCCGTGCCCGTCGGTCCGGTCGGCAAGGAGTTCGCCGGACTGGCCAAGATCGTCGTCATGCACGACAACAGTTCGCTGCTGCGCGGCTATATGGATTCGCTGTCCAAGGTGCGCACCCGATTCAACACCATCAAGAACCAGGGCGATCCGGGACCTGGCGCGCGCCAGCTGATGCAGCAGACGCTGGAAGGCAACGGGTCCGAGCTGGCCGATTCGCTCAAGTATGTCGACGAGCAGATGCTGACCGGCATGACCGACAGCCAGCGCGGCACGCTGCGTCCGATCCTGGTGCGGCCGCTGCTGCAGTCGTATGCGGTGACGATGCGCCCCGCCGCGCTCGAGATCAACAAGGTGTGGAATGCGCAGGTGTTCCAGCCGTTCATGCAGACGCTGGCCACCAAGTATCCATTTGCCGCCGACGCCAAGATCGAAGCCAGCTCGGCCGAGATCGCGCAGGTGTTCGGCCCCGAAGGCACCATTGCGCGCTTTGCCGGATCGACGATCGGCCCGCTGTCGGTACGCCGCGGCGACATGATTGCGGCACGCACCTGGGGCGACCTGGGCCTGACCTTCGTGCCCGAGTTCGTGACCAACTTCACGCGCTGGATCGCGCCGCTGACCGGCGGCGCGGCGGCGGGCGGCCAGGGTGCCGCGGCGGCGCAGCAGACAGTGTTCCAGATCCTGCCGTCGCCGGCCCAGGGCACCACCGAATACACGGTCGAGATCGACGGTCAGCAGCTGCGCTATCGCAACACGCCGCCGCAGTGGACCAACTTCGTCTGGCCCAATCCGCAGGGATCGCCGGGCGCGCGCATCACCGCCACCACGTTTGACGGCCGCACCGTGGAAGTGCTCAGCGAGCCCGGGCGTTTCGGCCTGGAGCGCCTGATCTCCACGGCGCAGCGCAAGCGCCGGCCCGATGGCGCGTTCGATCTGTCGTGGACCCAGGGCGGCACCACGGTAGCCGTGGCGCTGCGCATCGTCAGCAGTCCGCAGACACAGGCCAATTCGGATGCGCCGCAAGGCCAGGGCCTGCGCGGCATGAAGCTGCCTGCCACGATCGCCGATGCGGCCGTGCCGACGCCGTCCGCACCCACCACTCCCAACCCTGCGCCCGGCGCCGCCACGGCGGCGCTGCCGCCGCTCACGCCCGCGCCCGTGCCATCGCAAACCGTGCAGACCGTCCATGCGGGAGGCGCGCAATGACGCCCTCCACGCAACTGAACCTGGCCTATTTCGGCAAGCTGCCTTCGCGCGGCGACTTCGTGAAAAGCGAGAACAACACGCAGTTGCTCGGCACGCTGGACCATTGGCTGTCGCAAAGCATGGAACTGCTGTCCGAGGATCCGGGCTGGAAGAGCGTTTATGACGCGTGGCAGCCGGTGCAGTTTGCGATCGTCGGCTCGCAAAGCCGCATCGCCGTGGCCGGCTGCATCATGGCCAGCAGCGACCAGTCGACGCGGCGCTTTCCGTTCCTGACGGCGGCCACGCTGCCGGTAGACAAGCCGCTCGGCTTCATGGCGCGCAGCCCGCTGGCCTTGGCGCGGCTATGGACGCGCGCCGGCCAGCAGATGCGTGCGCTGGTGGCCGACAGCGACCCCGCCGAGGGACTGCGCGCGCTGGCGCAAACGCCGCTGGCGCTGGAAACCGGCGCGGGCGCGCAGGCCTACGACGCCAGCTTCGCGGACTTCATCGACTTCCAGACCGTGGCCGGGCTCGAACACATGCTGCAGACACAAGGCCAGACGCTGCGCCTGCGCAATACGCTGCTGGCGCTGGGGCTGCTGCTGGAGCCGGTGTTCGCGTCGGGCGCGGCGCGCCTGGAGAAAGGACTGACGCTGCCGCTGCCGACCGATCCGGTCTATCGCAGCCTGGTGGCCAGCTTCTGGCTGGACCTGGTATCGGGCTTCCTGCGGCGCGGCGATTGCGAACTGGCGTTCTTCCTGTGCAATGTGGGCGGCCGCGACCGGCTCGTGATCGGCTTCAATGGCGCGTCGTCGCGCACGCTGCATGGCGTGATGTCGCCGCTGGCGTACGCCGCGGTGAACATCGACATCGACGATCCGGCCTGGGTGGAGCAGCACGCCGAAGGCAAACAGGGTGTGGCCAAGCTGGCCAGCTATCTGGAACAACCGCAGTTGTCGCTGCGCGCGGCGATCGACACGTTCCGCGAAGTGTTCCTCGGAGAATGAGCATGGGTTTTTCGATGTCCCCCCGCGCGCTGGCCGTGGCGTGCGCGTTGTTCTGCCTGGCTGGCGCGGCACCGGCACAGCAGGCTTCCGCCCCCGCGACGCCGGCCGCTGGCGCAGCCGCGGGCCGCGTGGTGGCCGGTGGCGCCGTGCCCGACGAAGCCACCAAGTCCGAGGTGCTGGCACGCCTGCGCGAGCTGTATGGGCCGGCCAATGTCGTCGACCAGATTGAAGTGGGCGGCGTGGTGTCGCCGCCCAACTGGACCGCCAGCGTGAAGAAGGTGCTCTCCCCGCAGATCAAGGAGGTCACGCGCGGCCAGCTCAGCATCGATGGCACGCAGATCTCACTGTTTGGCGATGTGCCGACCGAAAGCCGGCGCCAGCAGCTGGCTGCGGAACTGTCCAACGGGCTGGGCCAGCAATACACGATCAAAAACGGCCTGAGCGTGCCGGCATCGGGACAGAACCTGCTGGATCAGACGCTGGCCAACCGCATCGTCGAATTCGAAACCGGCAGCGCCACGCTGACGCCGAAGGGACGGACGCTGCTCGACGAGATGGCGGGCGTGCTGCCCAAGCTGGCCGGCAAGCGTATCGAGATCGTCGGCCATACCGACAATTCGGGCAGCCGCGCGCTGAATCTTGCGCTCAGCCAGTCGCGCGCGGAGACGGTGAAGAGTTATCTCGCCGGCAAGGGGATCAACCCGGCCACGCTAAGCGCGGTGGGCGTCGGCCCAGACCAGCCCGTGGCGCCCAATGACAAGGAAGAAAACCGCGCGCGCAACCGGCGCATCGAATTCCGGGCCAGCCAGTAAGCGCAGACCGGTGGGCAGCGAGTTGCGCAGCACACCGGCGCAAGACACATCACGAATTGCCGTCGGCTGACGGGTCCTGCTGCATGCCGAGCAGTTCCTCCAGCTGCGAGAGCGTGGCATCGTCCTTGACCACGGTGCGCAGCCATTCATGCAGTGGCATATCGCCCCAGCGTGCAGCGCGGGCCGCGAGATAGGCCACCGGGCTGTGCGGCTCGGTGCGGCGGAAAAACTCGGCCACTTCGCGCAGTTGCGCCAGCGCCTGCTGCCGCGAGCGCAGCGGACCGCCCGCGCCGTTGCCGGCCGATCCTTGACCTGCGGCCGGCGCGAACGTCGGCTCATGGCGCACCGCCGGTCCGCCCTGCACCGACGCCTTGTCTTCCGCGGGGGTCGTCGGTTTTTCCACCCATCGCTCGACCAGATTCTTGACCGCGTCGAGCGCTTCCAGCGCCTGCCGGAAGCTGGGCGAATGCTCGCCAGCCTTGTCGTCCAGCACATCGGCAAGCCGCTGAACGGCTTCTATGCAACCGGCGATGTCCGCCAGAGTCGCCGCGTGGAATGCGGCCGGCGTGGACTTGCGCGCAGCGTCAAACATGTCCAGCGTGGTCTTGCCGGCCGCCAGCGCATCGGCGTTATCGGGGTCGCGCCGAATCGCCTCGGCCAGGTTGGCGCCCGCCTCCCAGTCGATAAAGCTGTAGCCGCCGCTTGCCTGATCGACCAGCGGAACCTCGCGGATCAACTGGCGCGACCGGACCGCCAGCCATGCGGCGCTGCCGGTCCGGTATTCGACGTCGTCGGCATCGGCCTGCGGATGCATGCCATCCCAGAACTGCTCGCACAGCCCCGCCGTCAGCAGATAGCCGTCGCGCAGGCCGGCAAAACCGTTGGTCTTGGAGAGCGCCTCGGTCATCCACACGGCTACGCGCAAATCCTTGGTCTTGCTGCCCAGCAGCGACGTACCAATCTTGACCACCTCGCGCCAGTCGGCTTCCTTGAGGTCTGTCACCCATTCGCCTTGATCGAGCGATGGATCGTCGAAACGACGCGCCTCCTGAATGCGATCGAATTCCGCGGAAAAGAGCATGTCTTCACCATATGGCGAATCGCCAGGAATGGGCGCAAGCAGGTGATCGAGAATAACGTTGGCCATGAGGTGAACCGGTGACGGAAACCGCGCCAGTTTACCGTTACGTGTCGTCAAACGGGCGGTTTTGTGCGAGCGCGCTAGCGATCGTCGGCAGCGATCTTTTGCGCCGTCTGCGGGATGGCGAGACCTTGCATCAAGGCCCCGCGCCCCGGAGCGCGAGGAAACCTCGCTTGCGATGCGCGACAAAGAAATCAGCGGCGATTTTCTGGCGCGATCGCCCTTGCGCACTGGCCCAGGCGATATCGCGAATGGCCGCGACGCACCCGTGTGCCGTCAGGCCATTTCCTCGACAGCCTCGCCGGCCAGCGCGACTTCGGTCTCGGCAGCCACCTTGGCTTTCGCCGTCGCTTCGTCGACTTCGGAAACCATGTCGCCCAGACCGATGACAACCGTGATATTCGGCGTCCAGTCCTTGCGGTCGGTACTGACATCGGCAAAGGTGGTCACCGTTGCGGTGTAGCCCTGCGCCCGGAGATCGTCGGCGAGCCGTTGCGCGCGCGGCTCCAGCGCGGCTTGCGGATTGTCTTCGGTGATGTCGAGCACCAGCCTGGTCTCGAATTCTTCCTTGCCTTTCTGGATGGCCGCTTGCATGGCCTTGAGCTGCTTGTTCGCAAGCGCGACGAGCTTGCTGTACTTCGATTCTTCCTGGCTGGCGCGCAGTGCCTTGGCGGCGTTGACGATTTCGGTGCGGTCCACGAACATGATTGCCTTTCGAGGTGGAGAGAAAAAACGCAGGCGCCGTACGGCCTTGGCATGAGCCAGATTTCCGGTTGCGGCGAGCACTGTATAAATATACAGTAGTCATCAGCTAACCGGCAAGCGGTAAAGAGGCGGGGTCCTAATCTCGGGAGTATTCAGCGGGACCGGGCACCTGACCGGCTCACTGAATGTACGCCTTTAAACCTTCGGCGAGCGCGGCGAAAGTCACTGCACAGCGCGCGCTTTCGCGCAGGTCCTCGTGCATGGCGATCCAGGTATCCATCTTCAGCGAGAACTCGCTCTGTAGCACGCGTACCAGCGCTTTGTCCCGTGCGGCCAACGCCGATTGGCAAACGCCAATGCCCAAGCCCGCTCGGATGACCCCTAACTGGGCGAGGTCGCTGTCGGCACGGAACGCAAGGGCCGCGCGCGAGAACATCGGGAATTGATCGAGCAGTCGGCGAATGTACGCGTTCTCGTGGTCAAAGCCGATGAGCGTGTGGTGGGATAACGCTTCCAGCGATTTCGGCGTGCCATGCGCGGCCAGATAGCGTTTGTGCGCATGTAAACCAAGTTCGATACCGCCTACGCGCTTGGCGACCAATGCGTCCTGCGTGGGCCGGAGCATGCGCACCGCGATGTCCGCCTCGCGATGCAGTAGATCGTCCACCTTGTTCGACAGGACGAGTTCAATGGTCAGTTCCGGGTACTCATTTCGAAGCTTGGCGAGGATCGGCGGCAGCACTTCTACGCCAATCACCTCGCTGGCGCTCAGGCGCACCGTGCCGCGAACCCCTGAGCCGTGGCTGCTGGCCACTCGGAG
Source organism: Cupriavidus sp. GW822-FHT06G04 (assembly GCF_058799075.1). Classification (NCBI taxonomy): domain Bacteria; kingdom Pseudomonadati; phylum Pseudomonadota; class Betaproteobacteria; order Burkholderiales; family Burkholderiaceae; genus Cupriavidus; species Cupriavidus sp. GW822-FHT06G04. The sequence goes on from NZ_JBXALD010000004.1 coordinate 118,226, forward strand.
GATCGCCGCGGAGGTAGCGGCCACGCTGGCCGCATAGGGCTTGAGTTCGAGTGCAGCCGACGTGGGCGCGAAGCCATCGAACGAGCGCGTAAAAAGCTTCAATGCCAACGCCGATTCAAGGCTATCGATGTGTCGGCCGACGGTCGGTTGGGTCAGACCCATCGCGCGCCCCGCCGCCGACAGCGAACCAGTCTCCAGCACCGTCAGAAAGGTGCGGTACCACTCCCAGTTCGGTTCGCTTTGCGTCATGGTATGCATTTTTCTATAGCAGCGATGCGATTCTAGGCAATTTTCGTTTGCCCGTCCATTTGGCAATCTACGGCTTCCAACGGCGCAATCAATCGAAGTCCCAGGAGAACCGTCATGTCCAAAGTAGCCCTGTTCGGCGCCGCAGGCGTCATCGGTCAAAGCATCGCCGCCGCCCTCAGTCGCGAGGGGCGTCGCTATCGCGTGGTCGGCCGGAGCGAACCCAGCCTGCGCGAGGCGTTCGGCGCCGATCCGCTCGCCGAGATCGTCACGTGGAACCCGAGCTCGCCCGCGTCGGTGCAGGCGGCGGCCGAAGGCATCGAGACGCTCGTGTACATGGTCGGCGTGAACTACTGGCAGTTCGAACTGCATCCCGAACTGATGCAAAAAACGATTGAGGGCGCCGTCGCGGCGGGAGTCAAGAACATCATCCTTATCGGCACCGTGTACCCATACGGCAGGGCAAGATCCAATCCGGTGCGCGAGGACCACCCGCGAGAGCCGCACACGTTCAAGGGCCGCATGCGCAAGGCGCAGGAAGACTTGCTGATGCAAGCGCATAAAGCCGGCCGCATCAACGCGACCGTCCTGCGCTTGCCGGACTTCTACGGCCCGGGCGTGGAAGCCAGCCTGCTGCACCGCGCAGCGCTGGCGGCGGTGAATGGCGGCACCGCAGACATGGTCGGGCCGATCGACTGCCCGCACGAGTTCGTCTTCGTGCCCGACGTGGGACCGGTCGTCGCCCGGCTGCTCGATACGCCCGCTGCGTTCGGAAAGATCTGGAATTTGGCCGGTGCGGGCGTCACGACGCAGCGCGAGCTGGTGTCGGAGATGGAGCGGCTGACGGGCCGAAAGCTCAAATTGCGCGTGGCGGGCAAGACGATGCTGCGCCTGATCGGTCTGTTCAACCCATTCATGCGAGAGATGGTGGAGATGAACTATCTGATGACCGAGCCGTTGATCATGGACGATTCAGCGCTGCGGCAACTGATCGGCCCGATTCGCAAGACGCCTTATCAGGAAGGCATCCGGCAGACACTCGCAGCTGTGGCGAGGACCGGTGCCCTGGCGACTGCAGCGTGAGGGAGGTTGAGCTTTCGCTGGCCATTTACGGCGGCGGGATCACAGTGGACCGCATGCCGGCAAAATCCTCGCTTAAGCGAGAGCAGGTATCCTATGCGTCCCACCTACAGCGTCTAGCGCCAGATGGACGGCCACCTCCACATCCGCCAACTCGCCGGCCACGGCCGCGGCCCGTTTGACTTCGACGTACTCAGCGGGCGGTGCACGACCCTATCGGGCCCATCGGGGTCTGGAAAGAGTCTGCTGTTAAGGATGATCGCGGATCTGATTCCGAGTACGGGCGACGTCCGCATCGGCAGCATGTCTCGCGACAGCTTGAGCGGGCCGGCCTGGCGTCGCCAGGTTACATACGTTGCCGCGGAATCCGGCTGGTGGGCCGACGATGTTCTCAGCCATTTCGATAACTGCACGCCGTCGGCGCTGGCGCCGCTACTGGTCAAGCTGCGTCTGCGCACGGATATCCTGACCGCGCACGTCAGCCATCTTTCGACGGGAGAGCGCCAACGACTGGCGTTGCTGAGAGCAATCGTCCTCGGTCCACGGTTCCTGCTACTGGATGAACCGACCTCGGGCCTCGACGAGGATTCCACCTTGGCGGTGGAAGCACTACTGAAGGGGCTGATGGCCGACGGGACCGGATTGCTTGTCGTCACGCACAGTCCTGAACAGGCCATCCGTTTGCAGGGCGATCGCGTTCGTCTTTGCGCCACCGGCCTTGAGAGGGTCTCCGCATGAATCCCATTTTGCTTACCTCAGGAGACCTGGTTCTAGCGAGCCTGCTTATCGTCGCCGGAGCTGCCCTGTCGGTGGCGTTGTCCCTGGGGATCCATCGCATGCTGCTGCTCGGCGCGGTTCGCATGGTTGTGCAATTGCTTCTCGTCGGCCTGGTGTTGCGCGCCGTATTCGCCATCGCATCTCCCTGGATCACCCTCCTGCTCGTCGTTGCAATGATTCTTGCCGCGGCCCGCGAAGCGGGAAGCCGGCAGGAGCGGCGTCTGGACCGTCGCTGGCAATTCCTCTTGGGGCTGGCCACGGTGAGCGCCCCGACAATCCTCATTACCGTACTGGCCCTGGTGACAGCGCTGCGCCCTTCCCCTTGGTACGACGCTCGCCACGCCATCCCACTGGCCGGCATTATCCTTGGCAATGCGATGAATGCAGCGAGCCTGACGTTGCAGACGACGTTCAATGCCGCCTGGTATCAACGTCAGGCCATCGACGCGCGGCTGGCACTTGGTGCCGACCGCCAGACCGCGCTCCGCCCGATTCTGCGGCAGGCAGTTCGAAGTGGACTGCTACCGACCATCAACACGATGGCCGCCGCCGGCATCATTACCCTTCCAGGGATCATGACCGGCCAGATCCTGGCGGGTATGGACCCGATCGAGGCAGCTCGTTACCAGATTCTGCTGATGTTCCTGCTATCGGGGGGAAGCATTCTCGCAGTTGTATTAGCTGCGTGGCTAGCGCTATGGCGGCTGACGGATTCACGCCACCGACTGCGTCTGGACAGACTTGAGGCGCGTTAGTGCGATCGCTCCTCGCCGCCTTTCGGTCCCCCCCGGGACGCACAGGAGGGCGTGGCCGACCCGCATGAATCGGCCGGCTGGAGGCCTCCCGGGCTCCTGAACAACTTTCTGGCACCTGCGCTAAAGTCTTAGCTTTTTCAGCCGATGACATGGTAGGCCAGATTTTATGCTGGCATTCCATTTGTTATTCGCGTTGAGGCCTGCCAACGTTACATACGTGCTTGGCTAAATGTTCCAGAGTGTTCAACTTTTTAAAAGTAGATCCAGAAAGGAAAAGAGGTGAACCAGAAATTCGAAGAGGTGCGAATAGAGGAACTGGCTACATCAGCTGCCGAAGAGGTAGATGCGCTCCCATTCGGCGTAATCGGATTTACGCTGGACGGGACTGTTACCGTCTATAACGCCACCGAGTCGACAAACGCGGGCTTGAGTCCGAAGCGAGTGCTAGGCAAGCATTTTTTTGAAGAAGTCGCGCCGTGCATGAACAACTTCATGGTTGCGCAACGATTCGACGACGCGGACGAGCTCGACGACATCATTCCCTACGTCCTGACCTTGCGCATGCGTCCGACGCCGGTACGGTTGAGGCTGCTGAAGGCGCTCGGCTGCGCGACCCGCTTTGTCCTGATCGAGCGGAGGACAGCAAATTGAGCGGGCCGAATACCGACAAGAACGACGTGGAGTCCGAGTACGAATCCTTGCTCTCATTCATGTATCTATCGCCGGTCGGGATTGTTCGCTGCGACAAATCTGGCCGCGTTGACATGATGAATCCGCTTGCCGCGCAACTGCTCATGCCTCTGGTAAAGGGCGGGAACATCGAGAATATTTTCGACAGCCTTGCGTCGGTGGCCCCAGAGCTGCGCCATCTGGTGGCCAGTTTCGAAGCGGAGCGGGGGCCTGTGTGTGAAAACCATCGGGTTTTCGTAACCCCGGCCAAGGATGGCGCAGTCGTCCTGGCATGTTCCATCATCAAAGTGAATGTGGATGTGCTGATGATGGTGTTGACGGACATTTCCCGCCAGGTTGCCGCTGAGCGCCGAGCACGACAAACCGAGTCATGGCTTGCCGGAATCTATACCGGCGTCAACGATTTTGCGTTTTTTACGCTCGATGCCCACGGCTGCATCGATAGCTGGAATCCATCTGTTGAGCGCTTGACGGATTTTCGTGAGGCGGAAGTTGTCGGGCATACGCTGTCGCGCTTTTATGCCAACGATGAGATTGTTTTGCACCGTTCACCCGAGCACATCGCGCTGACGCGCGAAGATGGTTGGCACGTAGAGGAGTTCTGGTGCGAATCGAAAGCGGGTCGGCGCTATTGGGGGCAAGTTCTCGTTTCTGTGCTTCGTGAGGAGGACGACGAGATTTCCGGGTATTCGGTGGTGTTGAGGGATATTACGGAACGAAAAGTTCACAGCGACAACCTCGCGCGGCTTCTTACAACAGATCACCTGACCGGCGTAACGAACCGCGCTCACTTCTTTGAAATCGGGGAGTCCGAAGTTGCACGGGCCGAACGCCACGGCCGGGCATTGTCGCTGGTTATGCTGGACGCCGACCACTTCAAGCGGATCAATGACACGGGCGGCCATCAGGCTGGCGACGAGGTTTTGAAGCGGATTGCTGGTGAAGCAAAAGCGCTTCTGGGAAGGTCCGACATTGTCGCGAGACTCGGAGGAGAGGAATTCGTCCTGCTGCTTCCGTCCACCACAGCAGAGGAAGCAATGGCGGTCGCGGAGCGACTGCGCGTCGCCGTCGAGCAAGCACTTATTGACACGGCTGTCGGACAATTCAAAGCGACTATCAGTCTTGGCGTAGCGAGTCTCGGTGATGAAAACCCGACACTGCAAGCCCTGTTGGCTGCCGGTGACCGCGCCCTCTATGCCGCAAAACAAGCGGGGCGAAATTGTGTGCGCGGCGCCACTGCGGGGCCGAGGAACGTAGCGCTTTCTGTCGGAGAAGAAGGCACCCGCTCCAACTCCACGGGTGCCGGGCCACGGCGCCGGTAGGTGCAATCCCAAACAGAAAATAGAAACGGCGCAAAGAGAAATGGCTTCTTTCAAGATTCATGGCCACGACGCTGTGGCCAGTCAATCGAATAGATGTTCTGGATGCAAGGACACGACACCCTTGCCAGTTGAGATCGATTTCGCATTTCAGCCAATCGTCGACGTAAATGCCAGAGCGGTGTTCGCGTACGAGGCGCTGGTACGCGGTGCAAACGGGGAATCTGCGCATTCGGTGCTATCGCAAATCGACGATGCAACGAAATACCAGTTCGACCAACATTGCCGGCAGACTGCAATCGCCAGTGCAGCGGCGTTAGGTCTGGACGCGTTTCTGTCAATCAATTTCATGCCCAACGCGGTCTATCGGCCGGAGGTCTGCATACGAAGCACCCTGGACGCGGCGCAGGCGAATGGTTTCCCGATTGAACGAATCATCTTCGAGACGGTCGAGGGTGAACATCTTGCGGACCGAAATCACCTGGTCGATATTTTTAGAGCCTACAAGGAATACGGCTTTCTCACTGCAATCGATGATTTTGGGTCGGGTTACTCGGGACTTGCGCTTCTGGTAGATTTTCAGCCCGACATCATCAAGCTCGATATGGGACTTCTCCGTGACATCGACACTGACAGCGTGCGTCAGCGCGTCGTGCGAAGTGTCATATCGATGTGCCACGACCTCGGCATCCGCGTGGTTGCGGAAGGCATCGAAACCAAAGGCGAGCGTGATTTCTTTGTTGCGCATGGAGTGCGTCTGATGCAAGGCTATTTTTTCGCAAAACCGGCTTTTAAAGCGATTCCAACCATCGATGAAATGTTGTACTCCGCCTAGCGGGATTGCGCGGGCGGGTCATGGAGTCAGCCCAGAAGGAAAACTGCGGCCCGATGCCAGGACCAGATCGAAACCCGGCTGTACAGTTCTCACAGCCAGTAACGCATCATGCTGCTCATCCGCCCGAGGGCGAGGGCTTGTTTGAGGGTCCTATGAGGGGAATCTTCCACTCAAATGACTAATAGAAAGATAATGGACCCCTCGCTGTCTCGCCTTAACACCTCATGACACCCCTGGATATTCAATTGTTGCTGACCGCCCTCGTCAGCGTACTCGTGCTCGTCGCGCTCATCGTGTCGCGAATCAAGATGCACCCGCTCTTGGCGCTGCTCATCGTTTCCATTGGCGTCGGCTTCGCAACTGGCATGGCCCCGGAAAGCATCGTCAAGCATCTAGTCGATGGTGCAGGCAAAACGCTCGGCGCGGTGGGTGTAGTGATTGCGCTCGGCGCCATGCTCGGCAAGATTCTTGCCGATGCCGGGACCACAGAGCAGATTGCAGATGCGATTCTGAAGCGCACTTCCGATCGGATGATCCCGTGGGCGATGACACTGGTGGCCTTTGTCGTCGGCATTCCCATGTTCTTCGAAGTCGGTCTGGTGGTGATGCTGCCGTTGATCTTCAGTGTCGCCCGCAAACTGGAGAGCAACAGCCGCTTCAAGGGTTCGGCCTATGTCTATGTGGGGGTCCCGGTCATTTCCGCGCTGGCCGCCATGCATGGCATGGTGCCGCCCCACCCCGGTCCGCTGACGGCCATCGCCAGTCTGAAAGCATCCGTGGGGCCCACGATGCTGTACGGCTTTATCGCGGCGATTCCCGCCATGATTCTTGGCGGTCCACTTTACGGCGCCTTCATTTCGCCGCGCATGAATACCCGGCCCGACCAGGCTCTCCTGGACCAGTTCACCCTCCCGGAGAAAGCGGCTGCCGCCCGGCAGCCCGGCGTCGGGACCGGCGTGCTCGCAGCATTGCTGCCCGCGATCTTGATGCTCGCGCATGCGATTGCCGAAACGGTGCTGCCCAAGGGGAGCGCCGTGCTGCATGTGGCAAGCTTCCTCGGCAATCCGTTGATAGCCATGTTGCTGGGCGTGATGTTCGCGATTGTGGCGCTGGTGCTCTCGCGCGGCGGCGATGCCGAGAAACTGCGCGGTGCGCTGGGCAGCAGCCTCAAGCCGATTGCCTCGATCATCATGATCATCGCGGGCGGCGGCGCGTTTCAGCAGATGCTCACCAGCGCTAAAGTGGGCGACGCCATCGTACATCTGACGCAGCAACTCGCATTCCCGCCGCTTATCCTTGGCTGGCTGATCGCGATGCTGCTATCGGTCTCGACCGGGTCGGCCACCGTTGGCATCGTCGGCGCCGCGGGCCTGCTGGCACCGCTCGCCGGCAGCGATCCGAGCCTCAATCTGCCACTGCTCGCATTGTCGATCGGTTGCGGATCGCTGTTCTTCAACTACGCCAATCACGCGGGTTTCTGGATGGTCAAGGAATCGTTCGGCATGACCATGAGCGAAGCGACAAAGACCATCTCTGTGGTCCAGTCGATCGTTGCGGCTGTGGGACTGATCATGGTGCTGATCCTCAATGCCGCGATTCCCGTGCATTGAATGACGGCCGGCGGATCCCTACGCCGCATTCCATGCGCGTTTTGAGCCGGCATGCGCGCTGCACTCGCACCCGTAGCCGCCGCGCGAACCCGCTTCACCTGCGCTAGCTGGCTGCCGGGGGTGCCGCGGTGGACCCGCGCACCACCAGCTCCGGCCGTAATTCGACGACGACGCTGGCGGTAAGTGGTTTGGCGATCCGGCGCAGCAGCAGCTCTGCGGCCTGCTCGCCCATGTCGTGTACGGGGATGCGGATGGTGGTAAGCGGCGGCGTCAGCGCATCGACGAACGGCATGTCGTTGTGACCGACGATGGAAACGTCATCCGGGCAGCGGATGCCGTGCTCGCGCAGATAGTCGTAGCACCCCATCGCCACCAGGTCATTGCCAGCGGCGATGGCGGTCAGGCTCGGCAAGGCTTCAAACAACTGCGCGCAGGCCTTGCGACCTGCTTCGCGGCCATAGCTTTCCGCCTCGACGACCACATACTGGGCGCGGCGCAGGCGATGCCGCTTCACTGCATGCAGGAAGCCCTCCCGGCGCGACTCGCCTGTCGACGTACTGGCCGGGCCGGCGATATGCCCGATGCATCGATGGCCCAGCGACACCAGATGGTCGACCGTCAACCCCATGGCAAGCGCACTGTCACTGACTACGCAGGACGCCCTTCCCGTGGGTTCGCCGCGATTGACCATCACCACGGGGATGCCCACCTTCACGCAGTAGTCGAGCAGCGGATCGTCGCGCTCGGCTGTCGCCAGGATCAGCCCTTCCACCTGGCGAGCCAGCATCTGGTCCACGACGAAGCGCTGGCGCGCGCGCTCGGTGCCGGCATTCACGACGATCGGTACATAGCCCATCCGTGAAAGCACTGATTCGATGCCCGCCAGGATTGGCGGGAACACCGGGTTGGCGATATCGGGAAGGATCACCCCGACCAGCCCGGAGCGCTGCGTGCGCAGCCCGGCTGCGATGCGGTTGGGGCGGAAACCGCGCGCCTCGGCCAACTTCAGGATACGAGAGGCCACCTCTTCGGCCACCAAGTGGCGCGTTGCCGGGTTCATCACACGCGACACCGTGGAATAATGCACGTCGACCTCCGCGGCAAGGTCTTTGATGGTCACGCGTTTGCGCTCGGACATGGGACGGCGGACGCCAGGCTGGTTCATTGAGGTCCGCCATTCTAGCGTCTGCCGTGCCTGCACCCTTTACTCCCCGGCGCGCACGCCCGACTGCCTGACCACCGGCGCCAGCTTGACGATTTCGGCCTGGATATAGCTGGCAAACTCCTGCGGGGTACTGGGTCGGGGTTCCGCGCCCTGCGCTGCCAGGCGCTCGCGCACGTCCGGCGCCGCCAGCGCCTTGCCGATTTCGGCGTTGATCGCGTTGACGATCTCCTTGGGCGTCGAAGCTGGCGCGAGCACGCCAAACCAGGAGTCGAAGGCATAGTGCGGCAGCCCGGACTCCGCCACGGTTGGGACATCCGGCAGCGCGGCGGCCCGTTTGGGCGTGGTCACCGCCAGCGCGCGGAGCTTGCCCTGGCGGACAAATGGCATCGCCGACACGGTCGGCGCGAACATCATGTCGCCGCGCCCCGCCATCACATCGGTCAATCCTTCACCCGTGCCCTTGTATGGGATGTGCATGATGTCGATGCCCGCCTGGATCTTGAACATCTCGCCGCTCAGGTGCGTGGAACTGCCCGATCCGGCCGAATTGAAATTCATCGCACCCGGCCTGGCCTTGGCCGCCGCGACAATGTCGCGGACCGACTTGTACTGGCTGGCCGCATTGACCACCAGCACATTTGGGACCGACGCCACCAGCGATACGGGCGCGAAGTCCTTCACCGTGTCATAAGCCAGCTTCGGATAGAGCGTGGCGTTAATGGCGTGCCCCACGGACACCAGGATCAGCGTGTAGCCGTCAGGGGCCGACTTGGCAACCGTAGTGGCGCCCAGCGTGCCGCCCGCGCCCGGACGGTTGTCGACGACGACCTGCCAATGGCCGCCCTCCCCCATCTTGGTGGCGATGATGCGCGCCAGGATGTCGGTGGCGCTGCCAGCGGAAAACGGCACCACCAGCCGGATCGGCTTGGCAGGAAACTGCGGCTGCGCGCCAGCCATTGTCGGTACAGCCACCGCTGCCGCCAGCGCGAACGCGGCAAGGGGCTGGAGCGTACGGGGGCGGAAAAGCTGTCGAATCATGATGGTCTCCTCGCAACAGTGACGTGTCGTGGCGTCAGAAGAAATGCCGCATGCCAAGGGCAAACGTCTGCGGATCGGCGCCGGCCTTGACGCCAAGCTCGTTGATGGCAAAGTCGTAGATCGCGTTTTTCTTGTTGTTGATGCGGCTGTAGTAGGCAAATAGCGCCGTCCGCTTTGAAAGCGGATAGTCGTAGCCCACGGTGAACTGCATGGCACCGGTTTCCGGGCCGCTTCGGAAGAAGCCGATCGTGTCAGTGGACGATCCGGTCCCGTTCGGTGCGAAGGCAAAGCCCACGCGAACGCTGCCCGGGCCGAGCTTCTGCACCAGGGACGCGTAGTAGCCGTTGCGCTGCAGATCCCCGGTATCGGTGCGGTAGTGCAGATGTTCGTAGACCGCAGCGATACGGGTGCCCGGCAGTAACTGGTAGGCCAGCGCCACCTTCAGGGCATCGTCGTTGCGCCCGGCCGCCTGGTAATGCTGGTGGATTTCGTATGCGAGCGTCGCGCTAAGCGGCCCCTGGTCGTAGACCAGCGCCGCCGAGTACAGCGCCGGGTTCCTCGGGACGGTGGTCTTCTCCTCCGGCAGCCCCCAGCCCAGCCACAGGCTGGCACCCCAGAGCTGGGGCGAGCGGTACTGCACGATGTTCTTCTGGCGCCGGTCGAAGGAACTGGTGTCCTGCACGTTGTCGGAGCTGGACGTCGATCCGTTGCCAATCAGCGCCATGTAGCCAGCCGTTGTTGGGTAGTACGGATCGTAGCTGGCGGTTGATTCGGTGTAGGGCGTCTGCCAGTGCCCCATGAACACCACGCCGTAGTCGCCCTGCAGTCCCACACGGGAGTTGCGCCCCGCGATCTGCCCCTGGCCGGTATCGAGCGAGACATTGCTTTCGATCTGCCAGACGGCCTTGAGCGAGCCAAACAGATCCTCCTCGCCCCGAAACCCGAACACCGAGCGGTTGTTGGTCAGCCGCGCCCTGCCGCCAAGCCTGGTGCCATCGGTGGACGTGCTGGCACTGGAGTATTCGATGGCCGTATTGAGCCGGCCGTAGATGGTGACGCTGTTTTCTGCCATGGCCGGCGCTACAACACCGGCCGACATCAGCGCCAGCGGCGCCAGCGGCGCCAGACGGCGACGTTGGAAAGTTCTTCTTTGCATCCTGGGTCTCCTCCTTTGTTATGGGTCGTGGCGGATGACGCGGATCTGCAAACGTTTGCAGATCCGCTAAAAAAACTAAGGCACGGCGCGCGGCGGATACGGCATGGCCAGCAGCAGCATGGCTGGCAGGTTGGACGGATTGGATACCTGGCGGGCTTCTCCCGGCGCCAGCCGCACGGAGTCGAGCCGCCCCAGGGTGACGGTCTCCGACGGGGTGCGGATACAGACCGTGCCTTCCAGCACGACATAGTGCTTTTCAACGGGCGACGCATCGAGCGACGTATGGCCGCCCGGCAGGATCACCGAGACGCCCATCCACAGCGCCTCCGACGGGCCCGCTTCGTGCCCTTGCAGCCGCAGGCAATGCATGCCGTCGTGGTTGGCCGGATGGTAGGCCGGTGCCTCGGCAAATCGGGTCGTGTTCATGGCGTCAGCACCACGCGTTCGGCGGCGCCCTGCAGCACCGCGCGATAGGCGTCCTTGGCGTCGGCCAGCGCATAGGTATAGTCGGGCAGCACCGGAAACGGCTTGAGTTGCCCGGCGGCGAACATCGGCGCCAGGGCGTCGAGGATCTTGGCGCAGGCCTGGCTGTCCATTGCCAGCGTGTCCACGCCCACATAGGTGTGCTGCCCCCGGTAGAACGCGAAGATATCGAAGGGCACAGGCTTCTCGATGGTCGAGATGAAGATCTGCGTGGCGCCAATCGCCATGGCCAGGTTGGCCTGCTCGAAATAGGGGCTGCCCACCGTGTTGTAGACGATGTCCGCGCCATGGCCGCCGGTTTCGTCGCGCACCACCTCGGCAATGGCTTCCCGGCTGGCATCGATCATGCGCACCGCGCTACTGGCGTGGCCACGGTACGGCTCCGACTTGCGTTCCACCGCGAACACCCGTGCGCCGAGCGCGGTGGCAATCTGGATCGTGGCCTGGCCAACCTTGCCATTGCCGCCGGCGACCAGCACCACGTCGCCCGCCTTGGGCATGCCGGCGCGGCGCAGGCCTTCATAAGCCGTAATGAACGGCACGCCCACGGCACCGGCTTCGATCAGCGAGATGGCGTGCGGCTTGGCGCGCACGGCCTCCGCGCTGATGCGCAGGTACTTGCCGTGTGTACCGTCGCGGCGAATGCCAAGCTCGCCGCCACTGCCCCACACTTGCTGCCCGATCAACTGGCCAGGGCCATCGATAACGACGCCTGCGTAGTCGCGTCCCGGCGTACGTGGCCAGACGGCATGCGGCATCAGGCCGAGCGTGGCCTTGACATCGCTGGGATTCACGCCCGCGCTAACCACTTCGACAATGCACTCGCCCGCGCCCGCCTCTGGCCGCGGCATCCCGACCAGCGACAGCTCGAGCGCGTCGATGGTCGAAGCTTTCCGTTGAACCTGAATGGTGTTCATGATGTATGGATGATCAGTAAAGTTTGAAAAGTGCGCTGCGCTCAGGCTTCGCGCAGACCCAACTGCGCGCGCGCCTCGGATGCCGATGCGATCGCTCCGCCCAGCGACTTGACGATGTCCCGCGCCTTGGCCACCAGCGCAGCATTGCTCGGCGCCAGCACGCCTTTTTCCAGGTAGATGTTGTCTTCCAGGCCCACTCGCACGTGGCCGCCGGCCAGCCAGGCCTGCGCGACGATCGGAAACTCGGCCCGGCCGACGCCGAACGCGGACCATTGAGCACCTGCCGGTAGCATGTTGCGGGCATAGAAGATCGTCTCGGGCGTGGCCGCGAAGCCATACTTCACACCGAGCACGAAGGTCCACAAACCCGGGCCCTCGAGCACCCCCTCACGCATGAAATCGAGCGCCATGTTCAAGTCCCCGGAATCGAAGATCTCCAGCTCCGGCATGACGCCCGCGCCGCGAATCACTTCGGCCATTTTGCGGACGTTGGCGGGTGTATTGATGACGACGTCACCGCCCGAGTTCATGGTGTTGAGGTCGAGCGAACACACATCGGGGCGCAAGGCGGCAATATGCTCGACGCGCTTGAGCGGGTGCAGCAGCGTCGTGCCTGCCGCGGCGACGCGCGGCTCGTTCTCGTCGGGCACGAAGCGCCCGCCTGGCCCCGTCGTGAGATTGATGATCAGGCTGCGATTGCGCGCGCGGATCCTGTCGATGACATCGGCGTAGTAGTCGAGCGACATCGACGGCCGGCCCGTTTGCGGATCGCGAACGTGAATGTGCGCCGCGGCCGCCCCCGCTTCAGCCGCCTCAAGCGCCGCGTCGGCAATCTGGGCCGGCGTCACTGGGAGTCCGGGGTGCTGCTCGGGGGTCACGATATTGCCGGTCACCGCGCAGGTGATGATGGTCTTTCTTGCGTGCATGGAAGAATGGAATTTAAGGGCCTGAGAAAGTACTAGCCAAGCTGGCGGCCGCCATCGACCACAATCGTGGTACCCGTGGCGAACCGCAGCGAGGTCGCGCACGCGACGATGGCATCGGCCACGTCCTCCGCATGGCCAATGCGGCGCAGCGGCGTGGTCTTGGCGGCCCGCTCGTTGAACGTGCTGTCGCGCCCCGGAACGAAGGCCGTATCGACCACTCCCGGAGAGACATTGAGGACGCGGATCTCGGGCGCCAGCGCGCGACCCAGCGACATCGCCATCACGTCCAGCCCCGCCTTCGCGGCGCAGTAGGCCACGTTGCTGCCCTGCCCCGTGCGCCCGGCAATCGACCCGACATTGACGACCAAGCCGGCACCACTGGCTCGCAATGCCGGCGCAAAGGCACGAATGGCGGCAAACTGGCCGCGCCAATTAACGGCAAAGAGCTCGTCGATCAGGTCGTCGTCGAGCGCATCGAGATCGCCATGTGGAATGGCGCGTGTGAAGCCCGATGTGTTGACGAGAATGTCCACGCGGCCGTAATGGTGCTGCACGTCGGCAGCCAGCTTGCGCAGCGAGGCGCTGTCGGCCACCTCGGCATACGCTGCCATGTGGTTGCCGGCGGGCAGCCCTTCGACCGTCTTCGCGGTACGCGCGGCATCGCGCCCGGTCAGCACGACGCTGGCGCCCAGATCGGCCAGGGCGCGGCCAGCGGCAAAACCGATGCCGCCGGTGCCGCCGATGATGACGGCAATCTTGCCGGATAGTGAGTGAGTGGTCATGGTATGGCGCGGTAAATAGGCGTTCAGCCGTGTGGTCAATCGATGGGAGGGGTCGGAAAGGTTTGCTCGCCGGGCTCTAGCGTGAAGTCGAACTTCAGCGTGTAGAACGGCGCCGGCAGGTCGCCCCACGGGCTGCGCCCCACCTCGACACGCTGAAACGCGCCGACCAGTTGCCGATGCACGCCGAACGTGACATCAGTCTCAAGAATGTCGGAGTCGTCGGCAAAGACCTGCGTCACCAGGGTGCGGTAGCCGGGTGCGGCCACGATGAAATGAATATGCGCGGGGCGGTACGGATGGCGACGCTGGGCGGCCAGCAACGTGCCCACCGGGCCATTGGTCGGCACGGGGTAGCCCGCGGGACGCACGGTACGGAAGTGATAGTTGCCGTCGGCATCCGTATGAAACACGCCGCGCAGGTTGCGGTCAGGCTGGCGCGGGTCCTGGTTGTCGTACAGGCCCACCGGCGACGCCTGCCAGACCTCCACCATCGCGCCGGGCAGCGCCGAACCGTCAGTGGCGCGCACCGTGCCGCTGACGAACAGCGGCAAGCCAGGCGACTCGTCTTGCACGACGCAGTCGCCACACGCATAACGCGGCGCGTTGGCGCGATAGAACGGCCCCAGCAACGCGCCGGGCGTGCGTCCGCCATTCGTGTTGTTGTTGATCGTCGTGACCAGCGTCGACAAGCCAAGCACATCGGCTGCCAGCACCACTTCGTTATTTGTGGCATGCGTGGCGTGGCCGAGGGCGGCGATGAACGCCAGCGCCCGCTCAAATTCCTCGTCGGTCGGCCGGACCTCACGCAGGAAGGCGTGCAAGTGCGATACCAGCGCAGCCATCACGCCGCGCAGGCGCAGGTCCTCCGTTCCCGCCATCGCCTGCAGGACGACCTCGGTTATCGAATCCTCATCTTCGATCAGCGACAGCGCGCTGACCGGCTTCGGTGCTGGCCGGGCTTGTTGCGTCTCCATATTTGAACTCCTTCTTTTGCAAACGTTTGCATTATGGGCAATTTGCGGTCGAAGGCAAGTACAGACGCGTCAACGCAAAGTGAATCAAAATTCACTAAAAATTAGAAAACCCAACAAAATCAAGTCGTCCGGGGCGGCATCCGGTCAATCCCTAAGGGACGGCGATGGTGCGTCGAAATGCGCTGGTTTCGGAGCGTATGCGGGATGCGGTTGATGAGGTGAGCACCGTTACCCAATCGAGAATGCGATAGCGGTTTGCGTGGCTGATAGAAGCCCAAGCTCTGAGACGCTGCATGTTGAACCCGTACGCCGTGGAATGCTGGCGGGACGCATCGTAGCGACCCTTTGTGACTAGTGGGCGAACGCCATGTCTGTCCGCTTCGTTCGCTCAGCCACCGCAACGCCACAGGCGCTCAAGCTGCGATAGCGGCGTCTTTGCTCGTCCGATGGGACCACCCCGGGGCAACTGTTGGCGCGTCGGGGCGGTCTGCCTCGGGATATTTTTCGAAGCAACTTGGGCCTCGCAGGAACGCGCGGGCGCGCACGGCACCGTAGCTGGCAGGGCTGGCGGTACGTCGCTTGATGTCGCTTGGTCGGCGGAAGTAATCGACGCCGTTTCGGCGGGTGATGTGCATCGCTGCCTCTCCCTCGGTGTAAGTGACACGCGGAAGGTGCAGCGGTGAAAGGGTGTTTTCCAAAAAACAAAACCCCGGAAGACCGCGATCTTCCGGGGTTCGCCGCCAATACGATGTAGTGGCGGAGACGGAGGGATTCGAACCCTCGATCCAGGTTTTGGCCCGGATGCTCCCTTAGCAGGGGAGTGCCTTCGACCTCTCGGCCACGTCTCCCAAACTTGCGTTGTGCGAGGGAGCCGCACAACGAAGCGCGTATTCTAGCGAGGGTGCTGTAGCTGGTCAATGAAATTTCGATGACCGAGCGCAAAATCCACAACAATCCCGCCAGAAAAAAATCAGAGTCGGATCACGCCTGATCCAGCTCGAATACCTTGTGCAGCGCGCGCACGGCGAGCTCCATGTACTTCTCGTCGATCAGCACCGAGATCTTGATTTCGGACGTCGAGATCATCTGGATGTTGATGCCCTCTTCGGACAGCGTGCGGAACATCTTGCTGGCGATGCCGACGTGCGAACGCATGCCGACGCCCACCACCGATACCTTGGACACCTTCGGATCGCCCGACACGCTGCCGGCGCCGATGTGCGACTTCACGCCGTCGTTCAGGATCGTCAGCGCGCGCTGGTATTCGCCGCGCGGCACGGTGAAGGTGAAGTCGGTCTTGCCGTCCACCGACTGGTTCTGGATGATCATGTCGACGTCGATGTTGGCGTCGGCGATCGGGCCCAGGATCTGGTAGGCGATGCCCGGCTTGTCCGGCACGCCCAGCACAGTGATCTTGGCTTCGTCACGGGCAAAGGCGATGCCAGAGATGACGGCTGCTTCCATATCAGACTCTTCCTCAAAAGTAATCAGCGTGCCCGAATGCATTTCCTGTTCGAGCGGCATCAGGGGGTCGGTCAGCGACGACAGCACGCGGGTCTTCACGCGGTACTTGCCGGCGAACTCCACCGAGCGGATCTGCAGCACCTTGGAGCCCAGGCTGGCCATTTCCAGCATTTCCTCGAAGGTGATCTTGTCCAGCCGGCGGGCGTCCTCGACCACGCGCGGATCGGTCGTGTACACGCCGTCCACGTCGGTGTAGATCAGGCATTCGTCAGCCTCGATGGCCGCGGCGATGGCGACTGCCGAGGTGTCCGAGCCGCCGCGTCCCAGCGTCGTGATGTTGCCTTCCTCGTCGATACCCTGGAAGCCGGTGATGACCACCACCTTGCCGGCGTCGAGATCGCCGCGGATGCGCTCGTCGTCGATCGACTGGATGCGCGCCTTGGTATAGGCCGAATCGGTCTTCACCGGAACCTGCCAGCCGGTATAGCTCACCGCATCGATGCCCTCGCCGTGCAGCGCGATGGCCAGCAGGGCCACACTGGCCTGCTCGCCGGTCGATGCCAGCATGTCGAGTTCGCGCGGGTCCGGCTGCGCGGAAATTTCCTTGGCAAGACCCAGCAGGCGATTGGTCTCGCCCGACATGGCCGAAGGCACCACAACAACGCGGTGACCGGCGCGATGCCACTTGGCTACGCGCTTGGCGACATTCTTGATGCGTTCCGTGGAACCCATCGAAGTGCCGCCGTATTTGTGAACGATGAGAGCCATCTTCTAGTCGACGCCGACGATTGTGCAAAGCCGAAGAAATTACACCAAGACTGGCTGCTGGTAAAGGCCGAAAGGGTCAAAATGGGCAAAAACGTGGCGGATTTGCTGTCATTTTTATGTGAAAAATACTCACATAAAAAAATAGATCTGTCCCTATTTTCCGTGGCCCGGCGGTTGCGGCGGCGCGGAATCGATGTGCGCGATCCACTCCACGCGCCAGCGCGGCGCATGCGATAAATCTGCCGGCCAGCGCCGATGCATGCCCAGTCCGGCCGCCAGCACAAGCGTCTGCTCCCGCCATAGCAGCGGCAGATGCGCGCGCCGCCACGCAGGGATGTCCGCCTCCTGGTAGGCCTGCTTGAGCGCTCGTGCCGGACCGCCCGGACGCAGCACGATGCGCTCGCCCCCTGCCCTGCCCGTGAGCCTCAACGGTCCGCGCAACACGTCTTCGGGGACGCCGAAAGAGTCGTCGCGCGCGAAGTGCAGTTCGCCGTGCCATGCGGGCACCACGATGCGCGTCTCGCCGCGCCACTCGAACGAGAACGGCGCGGGCGACGCCACCGGCGCGGCCCGGCACGCCAGCACGCGATCGCGGAAACGGCGCAGTACCAGGCCGTCGTGCGCGATGGCAGGCTCGCCGCCGTGGTGCTCGATCAGTTGCGCACGCATCGCCGCCAGGCGCGCCGTCGATGGCGGCTGCACGCCAAGATCGCGTAGCCAGTGGCGCAGCACCGCATCGCCATGTTCGGCGGGCAAGGCGCGCAGACCGGCAAGGTCGAGTTCGGAAAAGGTGTCGGCGTCGCGCCCTGCGCGCACCAGCGCGGCCAGCGACTGCTGCGCCAGTGCGTCGAGCATGCCGGCCGCCTGCGCGAAATGCGCAGCCGCCTGCGCGACGTTGTCGTGAAGTGCGGGGAACGCCTGCAGCAGCGCGGGCAGATGCGCGCGCAGCGCGTTGCGCGCGAAGCGGGTGTCGGCGTTGGAAGGATCGTCGATCCATTGCAGCCGGTTTTGCGCGCAATAGTCGTCGATTTGCGCGCGCGGAATGTCGATCCACGGACGCAGCAGTTGCACATCGCCGCGTGCATCGAGCAGACGCCGTGCCGGCATGCCCGCCATGCCGGCCACGCCCGTGCCGCGAAACAAGCGCATCAGCACGGTTTCGATCTGGTCGTCGCGATGATGCGCGAACAGCAGCAGCCCGGCGCCATGTTCGCGACACATGCGCCCGAGGGCCTCGTAACGGGCGCGCCGCGCCGCCGCCTCGACGCCCTCTCCAGCAGTTGGCGCGACCGTCACGCGCGCGCTGGCCAGCGGCACCTGCCATCCATCGCACAGCGTCTGGCAAAACGCCGTCCAGGCGTCGGCCTGCGGCTGCAGGCCATGATGCACGTGCAGCGCCACCAGTCGCGCCGCCGGCCAGCCCTCGCGCAGCGCGGCGCGCGTGGCGTGGAGCAAGGCTACGGAATCGCGTCCGCCGGACAACGCCACCGCAATCGCCGCCGGCGCCGACGCGCCAGAAACAACAAAGGCCGCACCGGCCTGCAGAGCCTGTGCGACCTTTGCGGTCAGTTGCGCGAGCGTATCGGGCGCGGAACCTGCGGCGCTCACATCATTCCTGCGCGCCGGTTTCCTTGAACTTGCCATACGCCATCAGCCGTTCGTGACGGCGCGCCTGCAGTTCCTTGACGCTCATGCCCTGGAACTGGCGCAGCGATTCCGCCAGCGTGCGCTTCAACATCGTGGCCATCGCCTTCGGATCGCGGTGCGCGCCACCGAGCGGCTCGTTCACGATCTTGTCGATCAGACCCAGCGCCTTCAGACGATGCGCGGTCAGGCCCAGCGCTTCGGCGGCTTCGGGGGCCTTCTCGGCGGTCTTCCACAGGATCGACGCGCAGCCTTCCGGCGAGATCACCGCGTAGGTGGCGAACTGCAGCATCTGCACGACGTCGCCCACGGCGATTGCCAGGGCGCCGCCCGAGCCGCCTTCACCAATGATGGTGGCGATCAGCGGCACCTTCAGTCCGGCCATCACGTAGAGGTTGTGGCCGATGGCTTCCGACTGGCCACGCTCTTCGGCGTCGATGCCGGGGAATGCGCCGGGCGTATCGACAAACGTGAAGATCGGCAGGCCGAACTTGTCGGCCAGCTCCATCAGGCGCTTTGCCTTGCGATAGCCCTCGGGCTTGGACATGCCGAAGTTGCGCAGCGCGCGTTCCTTCGTGTCGCGGCCCTTCTGGTGGCCGATCACCATGCACGCCTGGCCATTGAAGCGCGCCAGGCCGCCCACGATCGAAAGATCGTCGGCAAAGGCGCGATCGCCATGCAGTTCATGGAAGTCGGTAAAGATCTCGCGCACATAGTCCAGCGTGTAAGGACGCTGCGGGTGACGCGCGATCTGCGCAACCTGCCACGGGGTCAGGCTGGCGTAGATATCCTTGGTCAGCTGCTGGCTCTTGCCGGCCAGCCGCGAAATCTCTTCGGAAATGTCGACAGCCGAATCGTCCTGCACAAAACGCAGTTCTTCGATTTTTGCCTCGAGCTCGGCAATCGGCTGCTCGAAATCCAGGAAGGTGGTTTTCATAAAGACGCGGACCTGTCGGTGAAGGGGCGCATTCTACCGGAAAATATCCAGGTTTCCGCCCCCCGTTAAGTTGATTACAGCGCACTTCAGCCGGAAATCAACACCGTTTTTGCTTCCAAACATCCTGCTACGTCACTAATACGTCACTGGCAAGGGATCGAGGCTGCGCCACATGTACCAAGTGGCGACCGTTCGCCAGGGTTCCCAGTTGGCGGCCACCTCGCGCGCCTCGCTACGGGTCACGGGCTCGCCGCTGAAGTAGTTGGCGGAAATCGCGTTGATCAGCCCGACATCGTCGAGCGGCAGCACGTTCGGCCGCATCAGATTGAACATCAGGAACATCTCCGCCGTCCACCGGCCAATGCCGCGGATCTGGGTGAGTTCCGCAATCACGGCCTCGTCGTCCATGCCGGACCACTCATTGACATGGACGCTGCCGGCCTTGAAATGTTCAGCGAGATCGGTGATGTACTCGGCTTTGCGCTTGGACAGGCCGCAGCCGGCCAGTTGGTCGGTGCCGGCCTTCAGAAACTGCGCCGGCGTTAGCCGTGGACAGAGCGTCACCAGGCGCTCCCAGACCGACTGGGCTGCCTTGACGGAAATCTGCTGGCCGACGATCGAACGCGCCAGCGTGACGAATGGGTCGCCGCGCGACACGAGGTGCGCCGGGCCGTACGTCGGGATCATCTTGCGCAGGATGCGGTCGCGCTTCATCAGGTCCGCGCAGGCTTCGTCCCAATAGGCGGGACGCACGGCGTCGACCACGGTCTCGACCGGCAGCGGCACGGCGCTGGCTTCCGGCAGTTCGGGCTTGCGGCCCTTGCCGGCGCCGGCCCTGGCAGGAGCAGCCGCCTTGGCAGCGACCTTTGCCGCGGATTTGGCGGACACCTTCGGCGCCTGCTTTGCCGCCGTCTTGCCCGCTGGCCTGGGGCCGGCGGCGGCAGTTTTCGGCTTGCGCGCGACAGCGTTCAAGCACGCCTCCATTCGGTGACGCCGCCCGGTTTGTCTTCCAGCACGACGCCCGATTCGAGCAGTTCGGCGCGGATGCGGTCAGCCTGCGCGAAATCGCGTTCCGCCTTGGCGGCCTTGCGCGCGGCGATCTTCGCCTCGATGTCGTCCGCCGACAGGCCATCGGCCATCTTGCCGCCTTGCAGAAACGTGTGCGGATCGCGCTCGAGCAGGCCCAGCGTGCCGGCCAGCGCCTTGAGCTGATGCGCGGACGCCAGCGACCCGGTGCGGTTCACTTCGCTGGCCAGGTCGAACAACACAGACACCGCGATCGGCGTATTGAAATCGTCGCTCATCGCCTCGGCAAAACGCCTGGCGTGAGGCTCGTCCCAATCGACCGCGCAGCCGCCGGGCTGGGTTTCCTTCAGCGCCGTGTAAAGGCGCGTCAGCGCATGTCGAGCGTCGTCGAGATGCGCATCGCTGTAGTTCAGCGGGCTGCGGTAGTGCGCGCGCAGGATGAAAAAGCGCACGACTTCCGCATCGTATTGCTTGAGCACTTCGCGGATCGTGAAAAAATTGCCGAGCGATTTCGACATCTTTTCGTCATTGATGCGCACGAAGCCGTTGTGCATCCAGACATTGACGAACGGCTTGCCGCTGGCGCCTTCCGATTGGGCGATCTCGTTCTCGTGATGCGGAAACTGCAGGTCCGCGCCGCCGCCGTGGATGTCGAAATGTTCGCCCAGCAGCGTGCAGCTCATGGCGGAGCATTCAATATGCCAGCCGGGACGGCCGCTGCCCCACTTCGAATCCCACTTCGATTCCGGCGGCTCGTTTTCCTTGGCCGATTTCCAGAGCACGAAGTCGAGCGGATCCTGCTTGGCGTCGTTGGCGCTCACGCGTTCGCCGGCGCGCAAGTCTTCCAGCGACTTGCCGGACAGCTTGCCGTAGCCGGCAAACTTGCGCACCGAATAATTCACGTCGCCATCGGGCGCATGGTAGGCCAGTCCCTTGGCTTCGAGCTTTTCGATGATGTTGAGCATTTGCGGCACGTACTCGGTGGCGCGCGGCTCGTAGTCGGGGCGGATGATATTGAGCGCCGCCGCATCCTCATGCATGAACTGGATGAAGCGCGTGGTCAACTGGCCGATCGTCTCGCCGTTTTCTGCGGCGCGACGGATGATCTTGTCGTCGATATCGGTAATGTTCTGCACGTACGTCACATCGTAGCCAGCCGCGCGCAGCCAGCGATGCACCATGTCGAACACCACCATCACGCGCGCATGCCCGACGTGACAGTAGTCGTACACGGTCATGCCGCACACATACATGCGTACCTTGCCGGGTTCGATGGGCACGAAAGGCTGCTTTTCACGCGCAAGCGTGTTGTAGATGTTCAGTTGCTGCATGTAGCGATGTGATTGGATGACGATGCCGGACGCGCGCAAGACGTCGCGCGGGCCCCATATCTTACCGGAAGCTTTCTGGTCCGGCCTGATGCGCAACCGCCATTGCCGGGGACAGACCGTGCGGCCGCTGCTGCACGCCCTGCCGCTTTGCTAGAATGCCGCGGAGTATAACGGACCGCCCTTACATGAGCCTGCTTCTGCCCATCCCGACCATTGCCTCTGCCCGTCGCGGCGGAACCCTTTCCGCGCTGACGTGCTCGCTGGCGATGGCGGCGGCCCTGCTTGCCGCGCCGGCGCTGGCGCAGAACGGCCCGCTGTCGCTGTCCGCGCCCCCCGCGCCGCCGTCTGGACCGATCTCGTCGGACCCGGGCATGGCGCCGGCCCAGAAGGCCGTGAACGAGAAGCGCTATAGCGACGCGATCGCGGCCTTCGACAAGGTGCTGGCCAGCAACCCGCGCAATGCCCAGGCGCGATTCCAGCGCGCGTGGGCGATGGCCAAGCTCGGCCGCGACGACGACGCGATCCAGGCTTTCGCCGAAATGGCGCAGGATTTCCCCGAGTTGCCGGAGCCTCACAACAACCTGGCGCTGCTGTACGCCAAGCGCGGCGACCTTAAGCGCGCCGAGGCCGAACTGCTGCTGGCCATCGACGCCAAGCCCGACTACGCCATCGCGTACAGCAACCTTGGCGACGTGTACCGCCGCCTGGCCGAACAGGCCTACGGCAACGCGGTGCGCCGCAATCCGGGCGACGGCCGCGCGGCGGCAAGCCTGCGCCAGCTGCAGGGCTCGCAGAACGCCGACGCGCCTGCCGCAACGCCGGAGACACGCAAGACCCCGGCCAGCGCGCCGCGGGCGCGCTAGGCCCGTTTCGCTTCGCCTGCCCGCCCGTTTTGGCGCACCCCGGTGCGTCGTTCGCGGCGACAAGGCGGCACCCCGATCTGCCTCACCTGAATCACGGAGTCCAGACATGACCCTTTCCCGTCGCATCGTCCTGGCCGGCCTGATGGCCGCCACCACCCTGGCCCCGCTGGCCGCCCTGGCGCAGGCCGCGAGCCCCGCCGCGGCCGCGGCGAAGACCGAGCGCGTGCAGTTCGCCACCACCGCCGGCAAGTTCACCATCGAGGTCTATCCCGACGCCGCGCCGAAGACCGTCGCCAACTTCATGGAATATGTGAAGAGCGGGTTCTATTCCGGCACGATCTTCCATCGTGTGATCAATGGATTCATGGTGCAGGGCGGCGGCTACGACCGCGACATGAAGGAAAAACCGACCCGCGCGCCGATTCCGCTGGAAGCCCAGAACGGCCTGAAGAACAAGGCGGGCACCGTCGCCATGGCGCGCACGTCGAATCCGAACTCCGCCACCGCGCAGTTCTTCGTCAATGTGGTGGATAATCCGAACCTCGACTACCCGCAGCCCGATGGCAACGGTTATGCCGTCTTCGGCAAAGTGGTGGAAGGCATGGACACGATCGACAAGATCAAGACCACGCCGACCACGGCGTACGGCGCCATGCGCAACGTGCCCGCCGCGCCGATCGTGATCGAGTCCGCCACGGCCGTCACCAAGTAAGCACCCGCGCCTGGCGCGCGGCAATCACCGTCACCGCACAGAGGTAACCCATGAGCAAGGTACAACTCCAAACGACGCAAGGCGTCATCACCATCGAACTGGACGCCGAAAAGGCGCCCAAGACCGTGGAGAATTTTCTGTCGTACGTGCGCAAGGGCCACTATGACAACACCGTCTTTCACCGCGTGATCAAGAACTTCATGATCCAGGGCGGCGGCTTCGAGCCGGGCATGAAGCAGAAGGACACCGATGCGCCGATCGAGAACGAAGCCGGCAACGGCCTGAAGAACGATCGCTACACCGTTGCCATGGCGCGCACCAACGCGCCGCACTCGGCCACGGCCCAGTTCTTCATCAACGTGGTCGACAACGACTTCCTGAACTTCAGCTCGCCCACGCCGCAGGGCTTCGGCTACGCCGTGTTCGGCAAGGTCGTGGAAGGCACCGACGTGGTCGACGCCATCAAGGGCGTGCGCACCGGCAGCTCGGGCTTCCACCAGGACGTGCCGCTGGAAGACGTGGTGATCGAGAAGGCAACGATCGTCGAGTAAATCGACTCCCTCGTTCCGACCGGACCGCGGCATGCCGCCCAAGGTGAACGTAGCCATCCGACGCGCATGACCGCATCCACCCGCACGCCGGCGGACGCACCGATCACGGTGCCTTCGCCGGCGTGGTTCATTTCCGACCTGCACCTGACGCCGGGCATGCCGCGCACGCTCGCGGCGTTCCAGCGCGTGCTGGACCTGGCCCGCGTGCAGGCGCGGGCGCTGTTCATACTCGGGGATTTCTTCGAATTCTGGGTCGGCGACGAAGAGACCGACACCCCGTTTGCCGCAGACGTGGCAGCCGCGTTGCGTGCGCTGTCCGCTGCCGGCGTGGCCGTCTACCTGATGCACGGCAATCGCGATTTCCTGATCGGCCAGCGCTTTGCGGCCGCCGCCGGAGCCACGCTGCTGCCCGACCCGACCGTCATTGTCTGCGCCGGCCAGCGCATCGTGCTCAGCCACGGCGACATGCTGTGCACCGACGACGCGCGCTATATGCGCTTTCGCCGCTGGACGCGCAAGCGCTGGGTGCAGCGGCTATTCCTGCTGCTGCCGCTTGCGGCCCGGCAGGCCATCGCGCGGCGCCTGCGCGCCGACAGCGAAGCCGGGCGCGCCCGCCAGGACAAGGACGCCGCCCCGCCCACCTACGGCGACGCTGCGCCTGGCGAGGTCGATGCCCTGCTGGCCGCACACGAAGCGCCGATCCTGATTCATGGCCACACGCATCGGCCCGCACGCCACCAGCACGCGGGCGGCGTGCGCTGGGTGCTGACCGATTGGGATCTGGATGGCCATCATCCCCGGGCCGCGGTGCTGGTGCTCGACGCCGACGGATTCAGCGTGCTGCCGCAGACGGCAAACACGGCGCAGGCGGACTAACAGCCATGCGCATCCGCGGGCCTGCAGCACCGCGCCGCACGGCGTGCCAGTCGGTCACTTCATCAGCTTGCGCAGCTCGCTTGCGTCGAAACGATCGTTCGGGGTGTTCTCGAGATGTTCGCCGAGGCGGTCGAGCGCGGCCAGCACGGCCTCGATGCGGTCATGCTGTTTGGCCGCGTTGTCGATCAGGCTCTTGAGCGCCAGCGATACGGGATCGTCGGCATTCGGCGTAATGCCGTAGGCCGAGAATTCCTGCTTGGCGGCCTGCTGGGTCGCCGGCGCATCGGGCATGATGATGCGCGCCGGGATTCCCACGGCGGTGGCGCCCGGCGGCACCGGCTTGAGCACCACGGCGTTCGATCCCACGCGCGCGCCCTCGCCCACCTCGAATCCGCCCAGCACCTTCGCCCCGGCGCTGACCACCACGCCTGCGCCCAGCGTGGGATGGCGCTTCTGGCCCTTGTAGAGCGACGTGCCGCCCAGCGTCACGCCCTGATAGATGGTGCAGTCGTCGCCAATCTCGGCGGTCTCGCCGATCACCACGCCCATGCCGTGATCGATGAACACGCGACGTCCGAGCTTGACCGCGGGATGAATCTCGATGCCGGTCAGCCAGCGCGACCAATGCGAGATCCAGCGCCCCAGCCAGTGAAATCCGGCGCGCCAGCACGCATTGGCCACGCGATGAAAGATCACGGCATGCAAGCCGGGATAGCACGTCAGCACTTCCAGGCGGCTGCGGGCGGCGGGGTCGCGCCGCATGATGGCGTCGATATCTTCCTTCAGGCGAGTGAACATCTTTGTCGTGTCGTGTTGCCATGCCTTGAGCGCCGTTGGCACGCGGAGCATGCGAACGGTCGCCGGCGCGGTCATAAGCCGGTCATGCGCGGGTTGCTGGATCTGGGGGACAGCCGGGGCGCGTGCGAGCAGGGAGTGTAAGAGATTTATGCGCCTGCCGCCGGCCATGTGGCCATCAGGGCTTTTCGGAACGCCGCGGCTTCAACATCGCGCCAGACGCCGTGCGCAGCCATGCGTGCCCCGCCCGCCGCGTGCTGCGGGGTCGGAGCCGACCTGCCTGGAACCTGCCTGAATCGGAATCACGGATCAGCCTTTATCGTTGCCGATTACCCGGGGCTCGTCGTGGCCACCATCGTCGTCACCGGCGCCTTTGCCATCGTCCGGCGCGCGCGCCAGCAGCATGCACTTGGCCACGCCGCGCAGAATGTTGACCTCCTCGCGCTCGAGGCCCGCGCGCGCAAACATGCGCCGCAGCCGCGGCATCAGCTTGCGCGGATTGGCGGGATCGAGGAAGCCGATCGCCGCCAGCCCGGCCTGCAGATGACCGAACATCGATTCGATCTGTTCAGCCGTGGCCGGCTCGCCAGCATAGCCGATATTGGGCAGGCCGTCCGACGCGGCGCCCGGCGCATCCTGGGCCTCCAGCAACGCCAGCCGCATCTCGTAGGCGATCAGTTGTACGGCCTGCGCCAGGTTCAGCGACGCGTAGGCCGGATTGGCCGGGATATGGGTCACCGCCGAGCAGCGCAGCACCGCTTCGTTGGGCAGGCCGTAGCGCTCGTTGCCGAACACGAACGCGATTTCGCCGGCGCGGTCGGCGACCAGCATCTTGCGCGCCTGCGCCGCAGCCATGCGCGGCAGCAGGCGCGGCGGGCCGAATTCGCGCTGCCGCGCGGTCATCGCCACGGCAAACGCGGTGCCCGCCAGCGCGGTCTCGAGCGAATCGACGATGCGCGCGCCAGCCAGCACGTCGTCGGCGCCACTGGCCATGGCGACGGCGTCCGGATGCGACTGCACGTCGGGCTCGCGCGGCGAGATCAGCACTAGGCTGCCCGGCACATCGCCGAAACCCATCGTCTTCATGGCGCGCGCCACCGAGCCGACGTTGCCGGGATGGCTGGTCTCGACCAACACCACGCGGACACGCGAAAAAATGTCCGACGGATCACTCGAAACGGCCGGCGCCGGCGGCTGGCCTGGCTGGGAATTCAATGCTTCAGTCATTCGGGTGGGGTCCGTCCGCAACGATGCGCAAGCGTCGACTCGTGCGACGGGCCGGGTTCCTATACAATGCAGCCTTCAAATTGCGGCGCGGCGCCTTGACTGGCGACGCGCCTCGTTCTTCTACAATCCGTTGTGTTGTTCGGCCGATGCCGGGCAGATCGTGCGCATACGCCATGCCTGGCGCTGCTTTGCGCCGAGACGCGCCCCATCCGCCGTCTGGAGAGATTCATGCATCCGATGCTCAATATCGCCGTCAAGGCGGCCCGCAAGGCGGGTTCCATCATCAACCGCGCGTCCATCGACGTCGATCTGGTGCGCGTTTCGCGCAAACAACACAACGATTTCGTGACCGAGGTCGATCGCGCCGCCGAGGCGAACATCATCGAGGTCATCCGCACCGCCTACCCCGAGCACGCCATTCTAGCGGAAGAGTCCGGCCAGTCCTGGGCCGAGGGCGAAGAGCAGAACGAATACACCTGGGTGATCGATCCGCTGGACGGCACCACCAACTTCATTCACGGCTTTCCGCAATATGCAGTGTCGATCGGCCTGCTGCACAAGGGCGTGCCCTCGCAGGCCGTGGTCTATGACCCGACCCGCGACGAGCTGTTCACCGCCAGCAAGGGCGCCGGCGCGTTTTTGAACAACCGCCGCATCCGCGTGACGCGCCGCGACAAGCTGGCCGATTGCCTGATCGGCACCGGCTTTCCGTTCCGCGATCTCGAAGGCGTCGAGGAATACCTGGAGATGTTCGCGCTGATGACGCGCAGCTGCGCCGGTCTGCGCCGCCCGGGCGCGGCCGCGCTGGATCTGGCCTACGTGGCGTGCGGCCGTCTCGACGGTTTCTTCGAGCGCGGCCTGAAGCCGTGGGACATGGCGGCCGGCATGCTGCTGATCACCGAAGCCGGCGGCCTGGTCGGCAACTACGCGGGCGAATCGCGCCAGATGGAACAGGGCGAGGTGCTCGCCGGCAATCCGAAGGCGTTCGCCCAGATGGTGCGTCTGCTGTCGCCCTATTCGCTGGACAACGCCAAACCGGCGGCCAAGCCGCTCGCCGAGTAATCGAGTCACGGCGCATCCTTGCGGGCAGCGGCACGGCTGCCCGTGCGCCACGGTCCAGACCAGCAAAAGCGCACTCGGTGCAATGCCGACGATCGTCGCCAAGAAGGTCAGTGCGATCCACGCAAACTCGCTGAAAACGCCGCCCCGCGCGCGACATTCCCCGCCAGCCCGCTGCCGCTGACCGATTTCAAACACGGCGCGTCCGAGTGGCAAACCCGCCCCGCCGTCGACGCAACATCCCCGGCACCGGTCCAGAATCCAAAAAAAGCGAAGAATCTCATTCGAGAATGAGACTCGGGGATCGGTCGGCGGCCGTGGGCTGGCAGTAAAATGCCGCTTTGCGTCGCGGCCCGGCCGGGAGCGCTGCCGGCACAGCCGCAGCGCCCGGCCAGGATCCGCGGCTACCGATATATCGGCAACCCCATTCGGGGCGTTGCCCGTGAGGAATGCATGTCCGCAGAAACCCTTTCCAATCCCGCCGCGCCAGCGGATGAACCGCTCGACAACGCCGACGGCGCGTTTTCCGCCGCCGCGCTGGCGGCCGCCGAAGGCGCCGACAACGGCACGAGTGGCCCGCGCGGCACGAAGTCCACCAAGGCAGACAAGGCGGACAAGGCCGACAAGCAGACGCCAATGATGCAGCAATACATGCGCATCAAAGCGGACCACCCGGACACGCTGCTGTTCTACCGGATGGGCGACTTCTACGAACTGTTCCACGACGACGCCGAGAAGGCTGCCCGGCTGCTCGACATCACGCTGACCGCGCGCGGCCAGTCGGGCGGCGTGCCGATCCGCATGGCGGGCATCCCGTTTCACTCGGTCGACCAGTACCTCGCCCGGCTGGTCAAGCTTGGCGAATCGGTGGCCATCTGCGAACAGATTGGCGACCCGGCGACCAGCAAGAGGCCGGTGGAACGCAAGGTCGTGCGCATCGTCACGCCCGGCACGCTGACCGACGCCGCGCTGTTGCCCGACAAGGTCGACACCTACCTGATGGCCGTGCATCAGCAGACCACGCGGCGCGGTGTCGGCAAGACCGGCCTGGCATGGCTGAATCTGGCCAGCGGCGAACTGCGCCTGATGGAGTGCGAAGCCGGCGTTCTCGCACGGGAGCTCGAGCGCGTGCGCCCGGCCGAGCTGCTGTATGCGGACGGCATCGAGCTGCCCGCGCTGACCTGCGCCCGGACGCGGCTGCCGGAATGGCACTTCGACCAGGAAGCCGGCACGCGCCGTCTGCGCGAGCAGATCGGCGTAGCCAGCCTGGAGCCGTTCGGCTGCGCCGGGCTGGGCGCCGCGCTCGGCGCGGCCGGCGCGCTGCTGAACTATGCGGCGACCACGCAGGGACAATCGCTGCGCCATGTACAAGGCGTGATCGTCGAGCGCGAGTCCGAGTTCGTGGGGCTCGACAGTGCCACGCGTCGCAACCTGGAACTGACCGAGACGCTGCGCGGCGGCGAATCCCCTACCCTGTTCTCGCTGCTGGACACCTGCTCGACCACCATGGGCAGCCGTGCGCTGCGTCACTGGCTGCATCATCCGCTGCGCGACCCGGCGTTGCCGCGCGCACGACAACAGGCAATCGGCACGCTGATCGCCCAGGGCCCGGACACCGTACGCACGGCGCTGCGCAAGCTTTCCGATGTGGAACGCATCACGGCCCGGCTGGCGCTGCTGTCGGCGCGCCCCAGGGATCTTTCGTCGTTGCGCGACACATTGCGCGCGCTGCCAGCGGTGCAGGGTTGCATCACCAACGCCGAAGAATCGGCATTGCTGGCGCAGACGCTGGAAGAACTCGAAATACCGAAGGACTGCCTGGACCTGCTGATCCGCGCCGTGGCCGAGGAACCGTCGACCGTGATCCGCGATGGCGGCGTCATCGCGCGAGGCTACGATGCCGATCTCGACGAACTGCGCGACATTTCCGAAAACTGCGGGCAGTTCCTCATCGATCTCGAAACACGCGAGCGCGAACGCACCGGCATCGCGAACCTGCGCGTCGAATACAACCGCGTGCATGGCTTCTACATCGAAGTCACCAACGGGCAGGCCGACAAGGTGCCCGACGACTACCGTCGCCGCCAGACGCTCAAGAACGCCGAGCGTTACATCACGCCTGAACTGAAAGCCTTCGAGGACAAGGCGCTGTCCGCACAGGACCGCGCACTGGCGCGCGAGAAGCAATTGTACGAGGCATTGCTGCAAGCGCTGTTGCCGCATATCGGCAGCCTGCGCCGCGTGGCGGGCGCGCTGGCGCGCCTCGATGTACTGGCTACGCTGGCCGAGCGCGCGCAGACGCTCGACTGGACCCAGCCGGAACGGGTGAGCGAAAACGTCATCGACATTTCACAGGGCCGTCACCCGGTGGTCGAAGGCCAGCTCGCCGCAGAATCGGTCGCGTTCATCGCCAACGACTGCCATCTGACAGAAGCGCGCAAGCTGCTGCTGATCACCGGCCCCAACATGGGCGGTAAATCGACGTTCATGCGCCAGACCGCGCTGATCGTGCTGCTGGCGTGTGTCGGCGCGTGGGTGCCGGCTCGTCACGCCATCATCGGGCCGGTGGATCGCATCTTCACGCGGATTGGCGCGGCCGACGATCTGGCCGGCGGTCGTTCCACGTTCATGGTCGAGATGACGGAAGCCGCCGGCATTCTCCACAACGCCACGCCGTCGAGCCTGGTGCTGATGGATGAAATCGGCCGTGGCACTTCCACGTTCGACGGCCTTGCGCTGGCTTGGGCCATCGCGCGGCATCTGCTGTCGCACAATCGCAGCCACACGCTTTTCGCCACGCACTACTTCGAACTGACACAACTGCCGCAGGAATTTCCGCAAGCGGCCAATGTGCACTTGTCGGCGGTGGAGCACGGGGACGGCATCGTTTTCCTGCACGCCGTCCAGGACGGACCGGCCAGCCAGAGCTATGGCTTGCAGGTCGCGCAACTGGCGGGCGTTCCGCAGCCGGTGATACGTGCCGCGCGCAAGCATCTGGCATGGCTGGAACAGCAATCGGCCGACGCGACGCCGACGCCCCAGATGGATCTGTTCGCCGCGCCAGCCGCGCCGACCGACGAGGACATCGACGACGTACCCGGCGGCACCGCCGATCACCGCCTGTCGGCGGAACAGGCCGCCGCCTTCGATGCATTGGCCGATCTCGACCCGGACAGCCTATCGCCTCGCGATGCGCTCGACGCGTTGTACCGGCTCAAGGCGCTGGCGGAGACCGCGCGCAAGGTATGAGCGCCCGGCATCCGGTCCCGCAGACCGTCGTCATGGCGGTCATCCTGGCCTGCGCGGCAGCGGCTGCGGCGCCCGTTTTCGCGGCTCGCGTCAGCAAGGTGGCGCCGCCGACCAAGGCAGCCGCGCCGATCACCCGGTTGGCGCTGATCGCCGACGTGCCGCAATGGCCGGCGGCAGAAGCCCAGATGACCGCGCTGTTCGATTCGATAAATGCGCAGCAGGTGTCGCTGATCGTGCATGCTGGCGGCATCAAGGGCGATACGGAATCTTGCGGCGACGCGGTGCTGGGCGCGCGCCTGCGCGTGCTCGATGACTCGCCGTTACCGCTGCTCTACGTTCCAGGCGAGACCGACTGGGCGGAATGCCAGAAACCGATCAATGGCCGATTCGATGCGGTGGAACGGCTGAACAGGCTGCGCGAGTTGTTCTTCCCGATCGACAACACGCTGGGGCGGCGCACCTTGCCCGTGGTGCGCCAGTCGGACCAGGCGATGTTCCGGAGCTTTCGCGAGAACGTCCGCCTGGTCATCGGCGATGTGCTCGTGGTGGGGTTGAATCTACCCGGCGACAACAATCACTATCGCAGCGAAGGCGGCCGCAACGGCGAATTCGAAGACCGCCGCGAAGCCAATCGCCAATGGCTGAGCCGCGCATTCTCGGTGGCGGCGCAGCGCGATTTACCTGGCATCGTCGTGATTGCGCATGCCGATCCGCTGTTTGGCAACGGGTGGGAAAAATACGGCAAGCCTTCGTTGCTCGACGGCTTTCTGCGCAGGAAGTCGCGCGATGGATACCTCGAGTTCAAACGGCAACTGCGGGAACTGGCGACGAAGTATGCGGGGCAGGTATTGCTCGTCCATGCCAGCGACAACGGTTTCAGCGTCGACAAACCCCTGCGCGATGCGTCGGGAAAGGTCGTCAACAATTTCACACGTGTCGCCTTGCCGATCGGCACGCCATCGCGCTGGACCGAACTGGTCATCACGCCGGACACACGATCCGTCTTTCAGGTGGAACTGCAGGATGCGCCGGGAGCAAAATAGCCGGAGCGTCACGGCCGCTTGCCGTATGACACTCGCCGTTTGACACTCGCCGTTTGACACTCGCTCAATGACGTCCGCCCTATGACGCCCATTGTATTGCCCGCCATTTCATCTGATCTGCCTCAAGAGTTGGCATGGGTCGCGAGCGGGGGCCAAGTATAGAAAAAGCCGGCAAAATTGCCGGCTTTCTCATGTCCGCGATGACCTGTCGCGTATCGCCCAGATTAGCTTGTAGGGATCAGGGATCAGTGCAGGGTTCGCGGGCTTTCCTGGTCTCCGTCTTCGTCTTCGTCGACCACTTCGATTCCCGATGCGCCATGCGCGTGGCCGTGCTCGACTTCCTCGGCAGTGGCTTCGCGCACCTCGGAAACCTTGAGCCAGAAGCGCAGCGCCATGCCGGCCAGCGGATGGTTGCCGTCGAGCACCACCTTGTCTTCGGCAACGTCAGTCACCGTGTAGACGATCGAATCCTCGTCATCGCCGTCCTCGGGCACGCCCTCGAACTGCATGCCGACTTCGAGCGGCTCCGGGAAGCGATCGCGCGGCTCGACCTTCACGAGTTCCGCATCGTAGTCACCGAACGCATCGTCGGGTTCGAGCTGCAACTGGGTCTCGAAGCCAGCATCGTGGCCGTCCAGCGCTTCCTCGATCTTGGGGAACGTGCCATCATAGCCGCCGTGCAAGTAGACCATGGGCTCATCGGACTCTTCGATCAGATTGCCCTGCGCGTCCGACAGCTTGTACACCACGGACACCACCGTGTTCTTAGCGATTTTCAATTCTTGACTCCATGAGCGATTCCGCATTATACGCGCAGGCCTTGCCTGCGGGACCCATTGATCCCGACGCGCCGCTCACGCTGCTCGGGGGCATGACCCCCGCGGCCTTCATGCGTGATATCTGGCACCGCAAACCATTGCTGATTCGACAGGCTGTGCCTGGAATCGTGCCACCTGTGTCGCGCGAAGCGCTTTTTGATCTGGCCGATCAAGAGGATGTTGAATCACGACTGGTGTCGTACTTTCGCAACCGTTGGAAGCTCGAGCACGGTCCCTTCGCCGAAGACAATCTCCCGTCGCGCAAGACCAACAAATGGACCCTGCTGGTACAGGGCGTCAATCTGCACAACCAGGCCGCCGCAGACCTGATGAGCCAGTTCCGCTTCATACCGGATGCGCGGCTCGACGACGTCATGATCAGTTATGCAACCGATGGCGGCGGCGTGGGGCCGCACTTCGATTCCTACGACGTGTTCCTGCTGCAAGTATCGGGCCGCCGCCATTGGCGGATTTCGTCACAGACCAAGCTGGATCTGATTCCGGACATGCCGCTGAAGATCCTCGCCGACTTCAGCGCCGAGCAGGAATGGGTACTCGAACCGGGCGACATGCTTTACCTGCCGCCGCAGTACGCGCATGACGGCGTCGCGCAGGGCGAATGCATGACCGCCTCGATCGGCTTCCGGGCTCCCGCATATCGCGAACTTGCGGGCCATTTTCTGGCCTGGCTTTCGGAGACCGTGGAAGGCAACGAGGGACTTGACGGCCGCTACGCGGACGCAGGCGAGGCCGCGACCTCCACGCCAGCGCAACTGCCTCCCGGGCTGGCCCGCGCCGTGTCCGAAAAGTTGCAGGCGCTCAAGTGGAATTCGGGTATGGTGTCCGAGTTCCTCGGGTCGTATCTGTCGGAGCCCAAGCAGTCGGTGCAATTCAACGACGTTGCAGAAATTACGCTCAAGCAGTTCGCAAAACTTGCCAAACAACATGGCGTGGTACTTGCTCCCGGAACGATTGCGCTCTACGATCGCACGCATTTCTTTTTGAACGGCGAAGCGTACGAGCCGCCCGCCCCACTTGCCAAGTGGCTACGGCGGCTGGCAGATCAACGCCAACTGACCGCGGAAGAAGTCGATGCTTGCGCTGCCCTGCCCGATCTGATGGATACGTTCCACGACTGGGCGATGGAAGGGTGGATGCAATTTGCGCCGGTACGGGTGTAATAATGCGTAACAGAGTGAACCGGCAAATTTCGACTGTACACAAGGCGGGAAAACGCGGATATAATCGCCCGCTGGCTAGTACTGTGGACCACTGCACTGTCGGCACCCGGGAGAGCCTCATATTTGCAGTACAAGAGCGATAATTACCGGTAATTATTCATCGCCTGTTTTCGTTTTATTAAAAGTTAAAGGACGAACAATGAAGAAGTCTCTCCTGATCGCATCCCTGCTGGCTGCTGTTGCCCTGGCCGCTTGCGGCAAGAAGGAAGAAGCCGCCGCTCCGGCCGCTGACACCGCTGCTTCGGCTCCGGCCGCTGCCGCTCCTGCTGCTGACGCATCGGCTCCTGCCGCTGCTCCGGCTGCTGATGCTTCGGCCCCGGCTGCTGACGCCTCGGCTCCGGCTGCTGACGCTTCGGCTCCGGCTGCCAAGCAGTAATCGGTTTTTAACCGATTGAAAAAGCCGACCTTCGGGTCGGCTTTTTTATTTCCCGCGATTATCCGGGCCTCCCCACATTCGTGGGGTCAGGTTTTCGGCGATTATGGCCGCACCGGCTGCCAGCCCAATCCTTCGGCCTGATCCGCGATCAGGATCTCCTCGGGCGACACGCCCAGCACCGCAGCCAGCGCTCCCGATGCCAGTTCACGGGTATTGTTTTGCTTGCTCAGATGCGCCGCCACAACGCGCGACAGCTTGTCGTGCAGTACCTGCGAAAGAATACTTGCGGCAATATCGTTGGCCAGATGGCCGAAATCCCCACCAATGCGACGCTTCAGTGAAAACGGATAGGCCGAATTACGCAGCATTTCACGGTCGTGATTGCATTCCAGGATCAATGCGTCGACGCCTGCCAGCCGCGCGGTGACATAAGGCGTCTCCATACCCGCATCGGTCAGCACGCCAAGCTTCGCTGCGCCGTCAGTGAGTACAAACTGCAATGGCTCGCGTGCATCGTGCGGCACCGTGTAGGGATGGATCTCGATTCCGCCGATCGCGAATGGATGATCGGCGCAGCATACGCGCACGTCGGCCCGATCCGCGCCGCGCATGTGCGAAGTTGCCAGCCAGGTGCCGTGGCTGGTATGGACCGGCAGCGCATGGCGCGCGGCAAAGGCGTAAGCGGAGCCGACATGGTCGCCATGCTCGTGCGTCACCAGCACAGCGTCGAGCTGGTCGGGTGTCACGCCCAGGCGCGCAAGACGTAACGCCGTCTCCTTGATGCCAAAGCCGCAATCGAGCAGCACGCGCGTCACGGTTGTGCCATCGCTGGCCTCGATCAGCAGCGAATTGCCTTCACTGCCGCTGCCCAAAAAAGCAAAGCGCATCATTGATGCGCTCGCTTGAGGCGATGCCCGACGGCGGGCGCCGTCGGCATCGTTTCGGCTGCATTTGCAGCCATCAGTGCAGCTGTTCGTCCAGCAGCGACAGAATGCGCTTGCTGATGTCGGTATTTTCCGGTTGGCCGGCGTCGTTGAGCACCGTCACCGTGGTGCCGGTGCCACTGCCCTTGAGCGCCACGCGGTACTTCTTCGCGGTCTTGCCGTCGTTGGCCTTGGTGAAGATCTTCGAGAAGAAGCCACGATCGTCCACGGCCTGCTTCGGATCCACATAGCGGACGTAATACAGGCCCTGCGCGCGATCGCGATCCTCGACGGTGAAGTTCACGCGATCGAGCGACAGTCCCACCGAGCGCCATGCGCGGTCGAACGGCTCGGGCAACTGCAATGCCGGGGTGCCATTAACCTGGCTCAGGAACGACTTGCTGTCCGCGCTCGCCGCTGCGCCGGTGGCCGCTGCGGCAGCCGCGCCTGCGGGAGCGGCTGCCGGAGCCGATGCGCCATTCGCGGGAGCGGCGCCGATGCCGGCCGGCGTCGGATTCTTCGCCATCATGTCGGCCTGCTCCTTCTGCACGCCCAGGCGCTGGGCCAGGCGCGACAGGAATTCGGCTTCGAGCTCGGGATCGGCGGGACGCGGCGTCCAGACCGTGGTGGACTTGTCGATGCCGGTCAGCTGTTCCTGGGCACCGCGATGGCTGATGAACACTTCAAGCTGACCGTTCTGTGCACGCTCCACGCGCGTACGGAACTTGTCGCGCTCGGAGGTCGAGTACAGGCCGTCGAAAACCTTGCCGATCGTGTTACGGATGATGTCCTGCGGAATCTTGGCGCGATTCTCCGCCCAGTCGGTTTCCATGATCCCGGTCTGCGGCGAATCCTGCGTCAGCAGGAAGCCGTTTTCCTGCCAGAAACCGCGCAGCGACTCCCACAGTTGGTCGGCGCGCATGCCGTTGCTGATCACCAGCCAGCGCTGGTTGCCGTCGCGCTCCATGCGGATGCCCTGCGCGCTCGGCAGCACGTTGTTGGCCGGTTCCGCTTCACGCGTCTTATTGGCCTGCTGGTAGGTCGACAGCGTCGAGGTACCGGCCGCGTCGGGCACGGTATAGCGGCGATCGCCTTCCAGCTTGGTCAGGTCCGGCGGAATGTCCAGCGATGCGGTCTTCTTGCCCTGGGACTTGTAGTCGATCTTGTCGGGCTGCATAGCCTCGTTGATGCTGCTGCAGCCGGCAATCAGCGTCAGCGCCAACACGGGCGCAACCACTGCGACGCGGCGAACTTGCGTCGCGGCGCGACGGTTAAGCTTCTGTTTCATTGACACGTAATCCTGGTTTCAAGAATCGGCAAATAGCCGAACGTTCAGCCGGCGAATTTCAGCCCAGCAGGCCAGCCGCTGCCAGCGCGCGGCGCACGGTTTCGTGTTGACCTTCGGCCAGCGGGGTCAACGGCAGGCGGATACCGCCTTCCATCTTGCCCATTTGCTGGAGCGCCCACTTTACGGGGATCGGGTTGGCTTCCACGAACATGGCGCGATTCAGGTCGATCAGCTCCATGTGCAGACGGCGCGCCGTCACCACATCGCCCTTGAGCGCAGCCATGCACATTTCGTGCATCTTGCGCGGCGCGACGTTGGCGGTGACCGAGATGTTGCCATGACCGCCCAGCAGGATCAGCGCCACCGCCGTCGGATCATCGCCGCTATAGATCGCAAACCCTTGCGGCGCGCCCTTGATCAGTTGCGCGGCACGATCGATATTGCCGGTGGCTTCCTTGACGCCGACGATACCCGGCACCTGCGCCAGGCGCAGGATGGTCTCGTTGGTCATGTCCGCCACGGTACGGCCGGGCACATTGTAAAGCAGCACCGGCAGTTCCACGGCTTCCGCAATGGTGCGGAAATGGCGGTACATGCCTTCCTGCGTCGGCTTGTTGTAGTACGGCACGACCTGCAGCGAGGCGTCGGCGCCCACCTTCTTGGCAAAGGCCGTCAGCTCGATCGCTTCGCGCGTGGAATTGCCGCCGGTGCCGGCGATGATCGGTACCCGTCCGGCCGACTGTTCAACGGCGACGCGGATCAGTTCGCAGTGTTCCTCGACGTTGACGGTCGGCGACTCGCCCGTGGTCCCCACGATCACGATGCCATCGGTGCCTTCCGCCGCGTGCCAGTCGATGAGGGCGCGCAGGGCCGGAAAATCCAGGCTGCCATCCTCATGCATCGGGGTGACGATGGCCACGATGCTGCCGGTAATCTGTGTCATAGCTCTGGGAAGTCGGAATTTCGAACAACCGGGATTGTACCGGAACCCTTAGTACGTTCGCGCCCCCTATCAATGAGGGAAAACGTTAGCGCAGGTAACGTGTGGCGACGCGGTGGCGCTGACACCGCCCGGGCCGGCGCGCAGGCGTCACACGGGCAGCCGGTAGCGCGCCGGCGGCACTTGCCGGCCGGCCTCGGGCGTGGCGCAGAGGTCTTCACGCACGGCGCAGATGCGCTGCACGAAAGCCACGCGCGGCGCGTCCAGTGTGCCGTCCTCATAGCCGATCACGCGCAGGGTCCCGCGCGCCACATCGAGCAGTTCACCGGGACTGAGCAGGAAATCGGGGCGCGACGGCTTGCCCACGGTTTCGTTGCCCGCCGCAAAGGTCTCGTAGATCAACACGCCTCCCGGCGCCACGGCCCGCAGCAGATGCGGCCAGAGCGGACGATGCAGATAGTTCGTGACGACCACCGCATCGAAAGGACCGGCATCGTCAAGCGGCCACGCGCCCTGCTCCAGATCGGCCACGCGACCCTCGACGCCGTCCGGCAGGCTGCCAACTGCCGCGGCGTCGCGATCGACAGCCAGCACGGCAAAGCCGCGCTGCGCCAGCCATGCGGCGTGCCTGCCGCTGCCGCAGGCGAGATCGAGCACGCGGCCGCCGGGCCGGATCAAATGCGCCCAGCGGGTCAGCCAGGTGGAAGGTGCGCCAGTTGGGAAGTGTGTCGGAATCATGCGGGACTAACAGTCGGCAACGGGATTGCGCAGGCCGGCACGAGTGAACCGGGAACAGGCAAACCGGAAACAGGGAACAGGTGCCCCGGCGACACGCGAACCGATGGCCGTCACTGCAGCACCATCAGCACCGGCCGCAGCATCAGTTCGACGAGCGACAGCAACGCGGTCATCACCGGCTGCATCCAGATCTGCGTGATGACGCCAGCCGCCACCAGCGCCAGCACGATGAAGATGCCGTAGGGTTCGATGCGGGCGACTGCTTCGGCGGCCCGGCGCGGCAGAAACGCCGTCAGCACGCGTCCGCCATCGAGCGGCGGAATCGGAAACAAATTGAACGCGGCAACGACCGTATTCACGATCACGCCGGCCCGCACCATCTGACTCCAGAACGGCTCCTGGACCTGCGCCAACGAAAGCCCCACGGCCACCAGCGCCCAGAAAAACGCCTGCACGATATTGCTGGCGGGGCCAGCCAGCGCCACCCACATGCCATGCCAGCGCGGGTTGCGCAGATGGCTGAACACCACGGGCACGGGCTTGGCGAAGCCGAACACGAATTGCCCGGCGGTCAGGAAGTAAAGCAGCAACGGCACCGCCACCGTGCCGATCGGGTCGATATGCCGTATCGGATTCAGGCTGACGCGCCCCAGCCGCCAGGCCGTATCGTCGCCGAAATACTTGGCGACATAACCGTGCGCCGCCTCGTGCAGCGTGATGGCAAACAACACGGGCAAGGCATAAACAGCGAAAGTCTGGACGAGCGAGGAATCCATGCGGCCTATTCTATTGGGCTACCGGAGCGCCAGGCTGTCCGGTATGTCGGCGTATTGCGCGCCATGTATCAAAAAACGCAGCCATCAGGACAAGCTAGGCGGCTGCGGCATTCAGTCCGAATCGTTCGATGTCGCCGCGCCCCACACGGATCAACTCCGGTTCGCCGCTGGTCAGGTCGATCACCGTGGTCGGCTGGGCTGGCGCGGGGCCGCCGTCGATCACCAGGTCGAGCCGCTTTTCCAGCCTGGCGCGGATTTCTGACGGATCGTTCATCGGCGCTTCGTCGCCAGGCATCTGCAGCGTGGCCGAAATCAGCGGCTGGCCCAGTTCGCCCAGCAATGCCAGCGCGACCGCATGCTCGGGCACGCGCACGCCAATCGTCTTGCGCGCCGGATGCGACAGGCGCCGCGGCACTTCCTTGGTGGCTTCGAGAATGAACACGTAGGGGCCGGGCGTGGCGCCCTTGATCCAGCGGTATTGCCGGTTGTCGACCCGCGCGAAGTTGCCGAGTTCCGAGAGGTCGCTGCACATCAGCGTCAGATGGTGACGGTCGTCGATTTCGCGCAACCGGCGCAGCCGCTCGACCGCGGCCTTGTCGTCAAGCTGGCAGGCCAGCGCGTAGCTGGAATCGGTAGGCAGCGCGATCAGGCCGCCCTGGCGCACGATCTGGGCGGCCTGCTTGATCAGCCGCGCCTGCGGGGTGTCCGGATGGATTTCGAAGTACTGTGACATGGGGCGCGGAAATAACCTTGGAAAAGGACGCAGGTCACCAATCGTGCCAGACCGGCGTGACGTCGGAGGGCAGCGGCGGCAGCGTGCCGAGCTCCACGCGGCCTTCGCCGGGACCGTGGAAATCCGACCCGCGCGACGCCATCAGGCCGTAGCGCCGCGCCACGTCGGCATAACGCCGGAACTGGTCGGGCGTGTGGCTGCCGGTCACGACCTCGACGGCGCGTCCGCCCAGCTCGGTGAATTCGTCGAAGAGCGCGTCGTGCTGGGTGTCGGTGTAGTTGTAGCGGCCCGGATGGGCCATCACGGCGATGCCGCCCGCGGCGCGGATCCAGCCGACAGCCTCGGACAGGCGTGACCAGCGGTGCGGCACAAAGCCGGGGCGCCCTTCCGACAGATATTCGCTGAACACGTCGCCGATGGTCTTGCAACGGCCTTCGTCGACCAGCCAGCGCGCAAAGTGGGTGCGCGAGATCAGGTCCGGATTGCCGACATAGCGCAACGCGCCTTCATAGGCGCCGGGAATCCCGACCTTTGCCAGCGCCTCGCCGATGTCCTGCGCGCGCCGCGCGCGGCCATCGCGGGTCTTGGCCAGTCCGTCGATCAAATCGGGATGGAACGGGTCGATCTGCAGGCCCACGATGTGCACCGTCTGCCCGGCCCACGTGACCGAAATCTCGACGCCCGGCACATAACGCATGCCCAGCGCCTCGGCGGCGGCGCGCGCCTCGGCCTGGCCGCCGACTTCGTCGTGGTCGGTCAACGCCCAGAACTGCACACCGCCGGCATGGGCAAGCGCAGCCACGTCGGACGGCGGCAGCATCCCGTCGGACACGGTCGAATGGCAGTGCAGGTCGGCGTTGATGTCGTGCGCGTTTTTCATGGGGGCCATTCTACTCCCGACAAGCGTTTTTAGCCCTCCCGGCAAAGGTGGCGTGTCCGGATTGCCGCCCTGTGCAAGGTATGATGGGGCCCTGTTTCAAGACTCCCCAGCCCGCCATGTCCACCGCTCCCCTCGCCCACCCCCATGAACCCGTCCGGACCGATGTGCTGATCGTCGGCGCGGGGCCGGTGGGCCTGTTCGCGGCGTTCCAGGCCGGCGTGCTGGGGCTCAAATGCGAACTGATCGACGTGCTGGACCGCGCCGGCGGGCAGTGCACCGAGCTCTACCCCGAAAAGCCGATCTACGACATTCCGGCCGTGCCCGGCTGCCTGGCCCAGGATCTGGTCGATCGGTTGCTCGAACAATGCGCGCCGTTCGCATTTCCGATGCACTTCAGCCAGCGCGCAGATTCTGTCACTGACATCACGGACGCCGACGGCCATCCCCGCATGCTGGTGACCACCGATGCGGGCAAGCGCTTCGATGTCGCCGCGGTGCTGATCTGCGCCGGGGCGGGCGCCTTTGCGCCGCAACGCGTGTCGCTGCCGGAAGCCGCCGCGCTCGAAGATCGCCACGTGCATTACGCGGTGCGCGATGTGTCGCGTTTTGCGGGCAAGCGCGTGATCGTGGCCGGCGGCGGCGATTCCGCACTCGACTGGGCGCTGGCGCTGCGCAAGGTGGCCGCGCGCGTGACATTGCTGCATCGACGCGAGGGTTTCCGCGCCGCCGATCACACGGTCAATGCGATGCGCGCGGCGGTCGAAGCCGGGGAAATGGATTTCGTGGTCGGCATGCTCGGCAGCTTGCACACCAGCGACACCGGCGCACTTACGCATGCCGGCATCAAGACGCGCGATGGCGAAAGAACGCTGGAAACCGACGAACTGGTGGCTCTGTACGGGCTGGTTTCCGAGCCCGGCCCGATCGCCCAATGGGATCTGGACATGCGCGCGGGCCGCATCGCCATTGAAGACACCACCACGTATGAAACCTCGCGCCGCGGCATCTTCGCGGCGGGCGACATCGCGGTATATCCGAACAAGCAGAAGCTGATCCTGTCGGGCTTCCACGAAGCCGCGCTGGCGCTGCGCAAGGCATACCACTACGCGTTTCCCAACAAGGCGCTGGTGCATATGCATACCAGCAACAACCCCGCCCTGAAAGAAAAGCTGACCCACGGCTGAGCGGCTTGGCCGCGGCCATTGCGAGCCAGCGTCCGATGCAACGCGCCGCGCTCAGCGCAGAAAATCCTCGATCAGTTTCGCCACGACCTGCGGCTGATCGTGATGCAGCATGTGGCCGGCGTCGTCGACGAACACTTCACGAAAATCGGGGAACGCGCGAAAGCGCTCGCGGAATTCGTCGATGTCCTGCTTGTGCGCGATGTGCTTGAGAGTTGCCGAATCGCGTGCCTCCACATGCAGCACCGGCGCCGTGACCTTGGCCCAGATGGCCATGATCTCGTCGATGCGGTACAGCGTCGGATTCGTCATCTTGTGCGCGGCGTCGCCGAGGATCTCCCAACGCCCCTGCTCATTACGGCGCGACCAGTGCGCGGCCAGAAACGCGGCGCGGTCGTCCGGCAGGCGCGGATTGGTCTTCTGCAACCGTGCCGCCACCGCGGCCTCGCTGTCGTAGGTCTTCAGCGCGGGCGGCTCGCGCATCTCGTCGAGCCAGCGCAGCAGGCGTCCCGGCGCCTGCTCGGGCCGCGTGCGCGTCAGCCCAAAACCTTCCAGATCGACCACGCGCCGTACGCGCTCCGGCCGCACGCCCGCATAAATGCAGGCGACATTGGCGCCCATGCTGTGTCCGACCAGATCCACCTGGCCATCGGGCTGATAGTGGTCCAGCAGCGCCTCGAGATCGGCCACATAGTCGGGAAACCAGTATGACTGCGTGCCCGGATAGCGCGTGGGATGGTCCGTTTCGCCAAACCCGCGCCAATCCATCGCGATCACATGCCAGTCGTGCTGAAATGCGTCGACCAGGAACTGGAACGACGCCGCCACATCCATCCAGCCGTGCAGCATGAACAACTTCGGCGCACCGGCTTGCCCCCATTGGCGCACGTGCGTGCGCAGGCCGCGCAGCGTGATAAATTCGGAACGCGAAGTTTCCGTGATGGTCATGGTGTCTACCCTCTGTGCCCAGGTCTTCTTATGCGCGCACGGCATGGCCACGCGGCGGCCCGGATAAAAATAGAACGATCGTTCGCTTGCCGGATTATAGCCATAACGCCAAATCCCGCGCAGGCCACAACCATGGAGACATTGCATGACCGCCTTGCCGGCCAC
Organism: Cupriavidus sp. GW822-FHT06G04; assembly: GCF_058799075.1. Lineage (NCBI taxonomy): Bacteria > Pseudomonadati > Pseudomonadota > Betaproteobacteria > Burkholderiales > Burkholderiaceae > Cupriavidus > Cupriavidus sp. GW822-FHT06G04. Next base: position 161,531 of record NZ_JBXALD010000004.1, read on the forward strand.
GCGTCGTGACGACTATCACGCGCTGTACGAATCGTTCCGCTGGAACGTGCCCGAGCACTTCAACCTGGCCGATGTCTGCTGCACACGCTGGGCGCGCGACCCGGCCACGGCGTCCCGCATCGCGGTCCACACCGAACACGAAGACGGCAGGCGCGCGTCATACACCTACGCCCATATCCAGGCCGAAGCCAACCGGCTGTCGCGCGCGTTGCGCGAAATCGGCGTGCGGCGCGGCGATCGTGTCGCGATCGTGATGCCGCAGCGTATCGAGACCGTGATCGCCGGGATGGCGGTCTACCAGCTCGGCGCGATTGCCATGCCGCTGTCGATGCTGTTCGGGCCCGAAGCGCTGGCGTACCGCATCGATCATAGCGAGACGCGCGTGGCAATCGGCGACGAGACGTCGATCGACAACCTGCTGGCGGCGCGGCCCGAATGCCCGACGCTCAAAACGCTGATCGGGGTGGGCGCGGCCACCGGACGCGGCGATCTGGACTGGGATGTGCTGCTGGCCGCGCAGCTGCCCGAATTCACGGCCGAACAAACCAAGGCCGACGAAGCGGCGGTGCTGATCTACACCAGCGGCACCACCGGGCCGCCCAAGGGCGCGGTGATCCCGCACCGCGCGCTGATCGGCAATCTGACCGGTTTCGTCTGCTCGCAGAACTGGTATCCGCAGGACGACGACGTGTTCTGGAGCCCCGCCGACTGGGCCTGGACCGGCGGGCTGTGGGACGCCCTAATGCCAGCGCTCTATTTCGGCAAGCCGATCGTCGGCTATCAGGGCCGTTTTTCGGCCGAGCACGCGTTCGAGCTGCTCGAACGGTATGGCGTCACCAACACGTTCCTGTTTCCCACCGCGCTCAAGCAGATGATGAAGGCGTGCCCGTCGCCAGCGCAGCGCTACCAGCTGAAGCTGCGCTCGATCATGAGCGCGGGCGAAGCGGTTGGCGAGACCGTGTTTTCGTGGTGCCGCGAAGCGCTCGGCGTGACCGTCAACGAGATGTTCGGCCAAACCGAGATCAACTATATCGTCGGCAACTGCACCGCGCAGAATGACGACGCGCATCTTGGCTGGCCCGCGCGGCCCGGATCGATGGGACGCCCCTACCCTGGCCATCGCGTGGCGGTGATCGACGAAGACGGCAAACCGTGTGCGCCCGGCGAAGACGGCGAAGTGGCCGTATGCGCAAACGACATCCACGGCCATCCGGACCCGGTCTTCTTCCTCGGTTACTGGAAGAACGAAGCCGCCACGGCCGGCAAGTATGCGGAATACGACGGCATGCGCTGGTGCCGCACCGGGGACCTGGCGCGCGTCGACGCCGATGGCTACCTCTGGTATCAGGGCCGCGCCGACGACGTATTCAAGTCATCGGGCTACCGGATCGGACCGAGCGAAATCGAAAACTGCCTGCTCAAGCATCCAGCCGTATCGAACTGCGCCGTGGTGCCGTCGCCCGATCCCGAGCGCGGCGCCATCGTCAAGGCGTTCATCGTGCTGACGCCTTCCATCGCGAGGTCGTTCGATAACGACGCGGCGCTCGTGAGCGAACTGCAGCAGCACGTGCGCGGCCAGCTGGCGCCTTACGAATATCCGAAGGCGATCGAATTTATCGACCAGTTGCCGATGACGACGACCGGCAAGATCCAGCGCCGCGTACTGCGTTTGATGGAACAGGAGCGCGCGCAGAAGGGCGCGGCGAGCTAGCCGGCCGAGGCCGTCAGCCACGCCAGTTCGTCCTCGTCGAAACCGGCCGCGCGCCGGGCTTCGAAGTTGAACGGACCGCGCAGCTTGGGCGCGCGATATTGCGCCGCCAGTTGCGCATACGTGGCCACGGGCTCCAGCCCGCGTTGGGCGCACAGCCAGCGATACCAATGGTTGCCGATGGCCACATGCCCGACTTCGTCGCGCAGGATGATGTCGATGATGGCTGCAGCCGCGGCGTCGCCCGCTTCGGCCAGTTTGGCGCGCACCGGCGGCGAGGCGTCGAGCCCGCGCGCTTCCAGCGTGCGCGGCACCAGCGCCATGCGCGCCAGCACATCGCCTGACGTTTTGTCGGTCATTTCCCAGAGACTGTTGTGCGCGGGAAAATCGCCATAGGACGCCGCCAGCGTCTCAAGGTGATCGGCCAGCAGGCTGAAGTGGTACGCCTCCTCGTCGGCCACGCGCAGCCAGTCGCGGTAATAGTCGAGCGGCATGCCCGGAAATCGCCACACCGCGTCCAGCGCCAGATTGATCGCATTGAATTCGATATGGCACAGCGCGTGGATCATGTTGGCCCGGCCGGCCGTGGTGTGGATCGATCGCCGGCGCTCGACCTGCTGCGGCGGAACCAGTTCCGGAAGTGCCGGTCGGCCCGGCACGCGGGACGGCTCTGCCACAAGACATTCATCCGGATCGATCACGATGCCAGTAGCGGCCCGCAGCGCCGCGTACAGCGAGCGCGCCGCGGCCGCCTTGGCCCTGGCATCGGTCATGCATAACACTTCCAGCGCGCGGCGGCGGGCGGAAAGTGGCGGTTCAGCGATGTCGGCAGGTGCGATCACTGGCATAGGCGTAAAATTCGGGAAGCCGCCATTGTAGAGCCTGGCTGAAACCATGCCGGCATCGGATTCTGGCGCCTTGCCTGACGCTTTGCCCGGCTCTTTTAATCCGCGCGGCGGCCCCCAATTACACCCATTCCTGCAGGAGACCCCATGGCGCTTTACCAGCTCGGCGACATCGCCCCGACCATTCACGACGAAGCCTATGTCGCGGCCGAAGCCACCATCATCGGCAACGTGACGCTCAAGGCGCGTGCCAGCGCCTGGCCGGGCGTGGTGATCCGCGGCGACAACGAACCGATCGTGGTGGGCGAAGACACCAACATCCAGGAAGGCTCGGTGCTGCATACCGATCCGGGCCGGCCGCTGACGCTGGGCGACAAGGTCTCCGTCGGGCACCAAGCCATGCTGCACGGCTGCACGGTCGGCGAAGGTTCGCTGATCGGCATCCAGGCGGTGGTGCTCAATGGCGCCGTGATCGGCAAGGAATGCCTGGTCGGAGCGGGCGCCGTGGTCACCGAAAACAAGGTGTTTCCGGACCGCTCGCTGATCCTGGGCGCGCCCGCCAAAGTAGTGCGCGAACTGACCGACGACGACGTCGCCAACCTCTATCGCAACGCGCAGACCTATGCGCAGCGGCAGGCCGTCTACAAGACCGAACTCAAGCGTATCGGCTGACACTCGCCGGCAACGCATCAACGCAACAAAGATCCACAGAACCGTGACTGCTTCCTCCAATCCCGACACCCTCCAGAAATTCCTGTTCGACGCGGCCCCCGTACGCGGAGAACTGGTCCGCATGGAGGCCACCTGGCAAGAAGTGCTGAACCGGCACGCCTACCCGGCGCCGGTGCGGCGCCTGCTGGGCGAGATGATGGCAGCCGCGGCGCTGCTGTCGGCCAATCTCAAGTTCAATGGCGCGCTGGTAATGCAGCTGCATGGCGACGGGCCGGTGCGCATGCTGGTGGTCGAGTGCCTGTCGGATCTCTCGCTGCGCGCGACTGCCAAGATCGCCGAAAACGCCGAGATCGCCGACGATGCGTCGCTGAAACAGCTCGTCAACGTGCACGGCAAGGGCCGCTTCGCCATCACGCTGGACCCGCAGGACAAGCTGCCGGGCCAGCAGCCCTACCAGGGCATCGTGCCGCTGGCGGACGAACATGGGCCGCTGGCCACCATGACCGAAGTGCTGGAGCACTACATGCAGGCGTCCGAACAGCTGGACACGCGGCTGTGGCTGGCGTCGAACGATCAGGTGGCGGCGGGCATGCTGCTGCAGAAACTGCCCTCATACGGCGGAACACTCGGCGCCGAAGTCGGCGAGACCGGTGCACCGCTGGACGCCGAAGGCCGCGCGCAGGATCTCGATACATGGGATCGCGCCTGCCAGTTGGGCGCCACGCTGAAAGCGGACGAACTGCTGGCGGAATTGCCGGAAACGCTGCTGCGACGCCTATTCTGGGAAGAGCTGCAGAATGCCGGCCTGCGCGTATTCGAGCCGATGACGCCGCACTTCCAATGCTCGTGCTCCCTGGCCAAAGTGGCGGGGATGCTGCAATCGCTCGGACAGGAAGAAGTCGAAAGCATCATCGCCGAGCGTGGCGAAGTGGAAATTCACTGCGATTTTTGCGGCCAGCGTTATGCCTTCGACCCGGTCGACGCGGCGCAGTTGTTCACCGCCCCGGTAGCGACCGGCGCTGGCGACGGCGCGAATCAGCAGCACTGACGCGCGACAGTTGCTCGACAGTTGCGGGAGGTCGACCTGCGTGCGGAACCACACGCACTGTCGGAGGGGTCCAATGGCAATCTTTTACGCGATAGCTATCGGAGTTTGAAATGATTGCGTCCATCCGCTCTCGATCCCCGCTCCTGCTGGCCGGCGCCGTGGCGACGGCCGCGCTGGTCGCCGGCTGTGCGGCCCCTGTCCCACGCGACATCGACGGCGCACCGGCCACGGCCCGGCTTGCCCCAGACGCCATCGCGCCCGCCCCGCTGAGCGAGGCCGAGCGCCAGCGGCTTGGCGCGCTGAACCAGCAGCTCCTTCGCGAGCAGGCCACCGTCATGGCCAGCGAGCAACAGGCAGCCGCCTGGAGCCGCGCGGCCTATGCCTATCCGAATACGAGCCTTAGCCTGTTCTACGGCGGCTGGGGCGGCGGCCACTGGGGCGGTGGGGTGGGCATCAGCTCGCCCGGCTGGGGCGGCTATGGCTGGGGTGGCTATCCGTACGGATGGTGGTGATGCAGCGCGCGGCGGCGCGCCTGCCTTGGTGACAGCGGAAATCAGTGGCCGCCGCGTCCAGCGACGGAGTTGGGCGGCGGCGGCAGCGGCGGCGTGGCGCTGACCTTCGGCGCGGGCGCGACGAACTGCACAAACACCTCGCCTTCCTTGACCATTCCCAATTCGTACCGCGCACGTTCCTCGATGGCGCCTGTGCCGTCCTGCAGATCCTTCACTTCACCTTCGAGTTTGGCATTGCGCAGTTTCAGCGCCTGATTGTGCGCAGTCTGTTCGTTGACCTGGCGATTCAGGTCCCAGACACGCAGCCAGCCGCCCTTGCCCAGCCATAGCGGGTACTGAATGGCAAGCAGAAGAACGAACAGCAGCAGGGAAATCAGGCGCATTGGGGCAAAAGGCGCAAAGAAAATTGGCGGTCGGCCGTTTATGACCGCCATCAATGATCCACCAAGCGATCAAAGATTGCAAAACAAAAGAAGATACAAGGCGCAACTTTGCCCACACCCGAAACGATACCGCTGCATTCACCCCACATCCCAACAAAGAAAAACGCCGCCCTGGAGACCAGTGACGGCGTTTTTTTATTCCGAGGCCATGACCCGCCCCGGGGTCAGACATCAACGCAGGTTGTAGAACGCGCTCTTGCCCGGATACGTGGCGATGTCACCGAGATCTTCCTCGATGCGCAGCAGTTGGTTGTACTTCGAGATCCGATCCGAACGCGACAGCGAGCCGGTCTTGATCTGGCCGGCGTTGGTGCCAACGGCGATGTCGGCGATGGTGCTGTCTTCGGTTTCGCCCGAACGGTGCGAGATCACGGCGGTGTAGCCCGCGCGCTTGGCCATTTCGATGGCGGCGAACGTCTCGGTCAGCGTGCCGATCTGGTTAATCTTGATCAAGATCGAGTTGCCGATGCCCTTCTCGATGCCTTCCTTCAGGATCTTGGTGTTGGTCACGAACAGGTCGTCGCCCACCAGCTGCACGCGGTTGCCCAGCTTTTCGGTCAGCGTCTTCCAGCCTTCCCAGTCGCCTTCGGCCATGCCGTCCTCGATCGAAACGATCGGGAACTTGTCGCACAGGTTGGCGAGGTAATCGGCGAACTGCGTCGACGACAGCTTCAGGCCTTCGCCGTCCAGCTGATACACGTCCTCGGCCTCGTGGTAGAACTCGCTGGCCGCGCAATCGAGCGCCAGCAGCACGTCCTCGCCCACCTTGTAGCCGGCCTTCTCGACGGCCTGCACGATCGTGTTCAGGCATTCCTCGTTCGACGAGAAGTTCGGCGCGAAACCGCCTTCGTCGCCCACCGCGGTCGACATGCCCTTGTCGGACAGGATCTTCTTGAGCGCGTGGAACACTTCGGCGCCGCAACGCAGCGCTTCACGGAAGCTGGTCTGCGACACGGGCATGATCATGAATTCCTGGATATCCAGGCTGTTGTTGGCGTGCGCGCCACCGTTGACGATGTTCATCATCGGCACCGGCATCTGCATCGCGCCCGAACCGCCAAAGTAGCGGTACAGCGGCAGGCCGGCTTCCTCGGCGGCAGCCTTGGCCACGGCCATCGACACGGCCAGCATGGCATTGGCGCCCAGGCGGCCCTTGTTGTCGGTGCCGTCCAGTTCGATCAGCGTGCGGTCCAGGAACGCCTGCTCGGACGCATCCAGGCCCATGATCGCTTCGGAGATTTCGGTGTTGATGTGCTCGACGGCCTTCAGCACGCCTTTGCCCAGGTAACGCGACTTGTCGCCGTCACGCAGTTCGATGGCTTCGCGCGAGCCCGTCGACGCGCCCGACGGCACAGCCGCGCGGCCCATCACGCCGGATTCCAGCAGCACGTCGCATTCGACGGTGGGGTTGCCGCGCGAGTCCAGAACCTCGCGACCGATGATATCTACGATTGCACTCATATTTCCTCTCAGGACGTTGAATCTTCAATCTGCTGCGCAATGGCCGCTTCCGGCACGATGCCCGACAAATGTGTCAGACGCCTTCCACGACGATCATGTTCATCCGTGCCGCGTACTCGCGGGACTTGCGGGCGGCCAGATATTCCTCGCTATCGTAGAAGGCCCTGGCGGCCGCGTAGCTCGGAAATTTCAGCATCACCACCCGGGTGGGCGCCCATTGCCCTTCGAGCGGCTCGGTCTTGCCGCCGCGCACCAGCACTTCGGCGCCATGGGCCTGCATGGCGCGGGTGGAGAGCACCTTGTACTGCTCGTACTGCTGGGGGTCCGTCACGTCGACGTACGCGATGATATAACCGGGGGCCATGCGCTATCTCCGAATCTTTTGTATTGTCTTTCGATACTGTTCCGTCGGCGTGAACGGATCCAGAAGCGACACCGCCCGCGACGAAACGCGGGCGGCGGATACTGCAAGCGGCTTCAGGCGCAGGCCGGCCAGCCGAAGTTGTCTTCCAGGAAACCGGCACGCTTGACCAGCGTGTCGAGGTCCTTGAGCACGGCCAGCAGTTCCTTCATGCGCGACAGCGGCACCGCGTTCGGGCCGTCGGACATGGCCTTGCTCGGGTCCGGATGGGTTTCCATAAACAGGCCCGCCACGCCAGTGGCGACTGCGGCGCGCGACAGCACCGGGACGAATTCGCGCTGGCCGCCGGAGCTCGTGCCCTGCCCGCCCGGCAGTTGCACCGAGTGCGTGGCGTCGAACACCACCGGTGCGCCGGTTTCGCGCATGATCGCCAGCGAGCGCATGTCGGACACAAGATTGTTGTACCCGAAAGACACCCCGCGTTCGCAAGCCATGAACACGTCGTCGGGCAGGCCGGCTTCGCGTGCCGCATCGCGCGCCTTGTCGATCACGTTCTTCATGTCGTGCGGCGCCAGGAACTGACCCTTCTTGATATTCACCGGCTTGCCGCTCTGCGCGCAGGCACGAATGAAATCAGTCTGGCGGCACAGGAATGCCGGGGTCTGCAACACGTCCACCACGGCGGCGACGGGCTTGATCTCGCCGATCTCGTGGATATCCGTGAGCACCGGCACGCCGATCTCGCGCTTGACCGTGGCGAGGATCTCAAGCCCCTTCTCCATGCCAAGCCCGCGGAACGACTTGCCCGAGGACCGATTGGCCTTGTCGAAAGACGACTTGTAGATGAACGGAATGCCCAGTTCGGCCGTGATCGCCTTGAGCTCCCCGGCCGTATCGAGCGCCATCTGCTGGGACTCGATCACGCACGGACCGGCGATCAGGAAGAACGGCTTGTCGAGGCCGACGTCGAATCCACACAGTTTCATGGCTGACTCCTTCGTCGCGACGCGTCAGGCGCCCTTGCGCTGTTGCGAGGCCAACGCGGCTTCCACGTAGGCCTTGAACAGCGGATGGCCGTCACGCGGCGTCGAGGTGAATTCCGGGTGGAACTGCACGCCCACGAACCACGGGTGCATGGATTCCGGCAGCTCCATCATTTCCGGCAGGTTTTCCGTCGGCGTACGGGCCGAAATCACCATGCCGGCCTTCTCGAGCTCAGGCACGTAGTGATTGTTGACTTCGTAGCGGTGACGATGACGCTCGTTGACTTCGGCGCCGTAGATCTGGGCCGCCTTGGTGCCGGCCTTGACGGGCACGCGCTGCGCACCGAGGCGCATCGTGCCGCCGAGATCGGAATCGGCCGAACGCTGCTCGACCTTGCCATCGCGATCGACCCATTCGGTGATCAGTGCTACCACCGGATGTTCGGTCTCAAGATTGAATTCGGTCGAATTGGCGTCCTTCATGCCGGCGACATCGCGCGCGAATTCGATCACGGCCAACTGCATGCCCAGGCAGATGCCCAGATACGGCACCTTGTTCTCGCGAGCGTACTGGATCGCGCGAATCTTGCCTTCGGTGCCACGCTTGCCGAAACCGCCGGGCACGAGGATCGCGTCGAGCGGTTGCAACACTTCCAGATGGCCCGACTCGAGTTCTTCCGAATCGATGTATTCGATGTTCACGCGCGTGGCGGTGTGCATGCCGGCGTGACGCAGCGCCTCGATCAGCGACTTGTACGATTCGGTCAGATCGACATACTTGCCGACCATGCCGATGGTGATTTCGTGCTCGGGATTTTCCTGCGCGTTGACCAGCTTCTGCCACATCGACAGATCGGCCGGCTTCGGATCCAGGCGCAGTTCCTCGCAGATCAGGCGATCGAGGCCCTGCTCATTGAGCATTTGCGGGATCTTGTAGATGCTGTCGGCATCCCACACCGAAATCACGGCTTCCTGCGGAATATTGGCAAACAGCGAAATCTTGGCGCGTTCGTCATCCGGGATCGGGCGGTCGGCACGGCACAGCAGCGCCGTCGGCGAAATGCCGATTTCGCGCAGTTTCTGCACCGAGTGCTGGGTGGGCTTGGTCTTCAGCTCGCCGGCGCTGGCGATGAACGGCACCAGCGTCAGATGCACGAAGGCGCAATGGTTGCGGCCCATGCGCAGGCTCATCTGGCGTGCGGCTTCCAGGAACGGCAGCGATTCGATGTCGCCCACGGTGCCGCCGATTTCCACCAGCGCCACGTCGGCCTTGCCATCGTGCGAAGCGGCCGCGCCACGTTCGACGAAAGCCTGGATTTCATTGGTGATATGGGGAATGACCTGCACGGTCTTGCCCAGGTATTCACCACGACGCTCCTTGCGGATCACCGATTCGTAGATCTGGCCAGTCGTGAAGTTGTTCGACTTGCGCATCTTGGCCGATACGAAGCGCTCATAGTGACCGAGGTCGAGATCGGTTTCCGCGCCATCTTCGGTCACGAACACCTCACCATGCTGGAAGGGGCTCATCGTGCCGGGATCGACGTTGATGTAGGGATCGAGCTTGAGGAGGGTGACTTTGAGGCCGCGCGACTCAAGAATAGCCGCGAGCGAAGCAGCAGCGATGCCCTTGCCGAGAGAAGAGACGACGCCACCGGTGACGAAGACGAATTTGGTCATAAACCGAGCTTGCCGGGGAAATCGGGATTATACATGAGAGCCCGTCGCCCGCCGACCCGGAAATTGTGACAGCGCAGCGTCTGGCAGCGGTTCGCCGCGCCTTTGGCATGGCTGCGGCGCATGCGCCGCACGGCCCCGCGATGACGGCCGGAGGCTCTGCTGCTAGCGCCCCTCCGCGCGCATCTGGCCGATCAGGCCGCGCACCACTTCGGCGGTCTCCAGCGGCCGCTCCATCGGATAGAGATGGCCGCCCTCGACATAACGCAGGCGATCGCCCACCAGCTTGCGCGTGGCGCCCAACCCCACCTGCCGGACTTCGCGCGATCGGGTTCCCGCGACAAATCCCACCGGGACCGGCGCGCCATGCGCCACGCGTCGCCCGAGGCTGGTCGGAAGGGTCCGGTAGATACGATATTCGACGTCCCGATCGAAGCGCAGCTTGCGCTCGGCTGCGCGGCCGGTCGGCTCGGTGCCATGCTCGGCGTAATCGCGCAGCACCTCGGGATCCCACACCTGGAAATTGCGTTTGGCCTGGAAATGCGTCCACACCGATTCGGTATCGGGCCAATGCGTGCGGCGGTTCTTGGTCACCGCGGCGGGGCTCGGCTTTTCATCGAGCCCCAGCACTTGGGAGGCACGCAGCAACGATGCCCGCCAGCCAGCGATGATCGGCGAATCCAGCATGACGACGCCGCGCACGCGCTGCGGCTGGCGCAACGCCGCCATCAGGGACAAAAATCCGCCCAGCGAATGGCCGACCAGCCAGACCTTGCGCGAATCGTTGCCCCCGCGCCCGGCCCGTTCCATTTCGTGCAGCAGTTCCTCGACGAGATTCGGCCATTCGCGCGTGACCGGAAATTTCGGATCGTGGCCATAACGCTCGACGGCGCGGATTTCAAACGCGTCGTCCAGGGCGCCAAACAGCTTGCGGTATGTGGTGACGGGAAACCCGTTGGCGTGGGAAAACAGCAGGAGGTCGCGCATGGCGTGGGGCGGATGACGATTATCAGAACGTTTGCGAATTGACGCAAAGTGTACCCACTGTCCCGCCCAGCCGGGCCGTCGTCTTCAGAGAACCGCGTAGGTTTTTCCTTCTATGCCGGCGATCGGGAAACGCTGGGTGAGCGCACGGCCGTCCAGGAAAATCACTAAATGGATTTTATGTCTGCTCTGCGTGAGTTCCGCGAGGCAGACCGAAGCGAGTCGCAGCGCGACTTCACGCCCGAACTCCTCGGCAAATCGGAACATCGTAGCGGGCTCCGCCATACTCCTGATGGAGGGACTATTCACGTAACCGAATACGAGCCGCCCCGGCAAACGCGTCGACAGCTGGGCGGCAAAACTGGACGTGTAGGCGTCGCTGGGCATCCCCAGCGACGAGCGGAGCGCCGGTCGTGCCGTCGAACAGGCGACGAGATGGACCGCCGTAATGTGCCGCTCGTCGGGCAAGGCGACGACTTGTGCGGCGACTTGCGCGGCATTGAGCAGTTGCCCGCCCATCTCCACTACACCTTCCCGACCATGGGCACAAATCACGAGACCGAATTCGCCCGGATGATTACGACGCGGCATCAGCGCCCAATAGGCATCGGGGAGAAGCAGAAGAAGTCTCATCTGTAATTGCTGTCGAGACCGAATGGTCTACTTGAGAAACTGAAACAGCAATTGTGGGGGCGTACCAGCGGCGCACCAACTGTGTTTGCGCCGTTAAAGCGACGTGGGTTAACTTCGGTCAACGCTCCCGGCGGGCACGCACCGGCTGGCCCCAGCGATCGGCCTCATCACGGGCCAACGGAAACTCGGCCGGCTCGCTCGCGTCCCACTCGGGATTGCTGATCTCGCCGAACACCTGGCGCAGACGATGTCCCCAGGTGTCGCGAATCATGCGGAAATAGGCGTTCTTCTCGTCGATATTGACGAAACGAGTCACCCGCAGAGAATCGCCTTCATAGACGAGCAGGTCCAGCGGCAGGCCCACCGAGATATTCGATTTCAAGGTGGAGTCCATCGAAATCAGCGCGCACTTGGCGGCCTCGCCCAGCGGCAGCGACGGCGACACCACGCGATCGATAATCGGTTTGCCGTACTTGGCTTCGCCAATCTGGAAATAGCAATTCTCCGGCGTCGCCTCGACAAAGTTGCCGGCCGCATAGATATTGAACAGGCGCGTGCGTTCGCCGCGAATCTGCCCGCCAAAGATCATGCTGACGTTGAATTCGATACCAGCCTCGCGCAGCGCCTGCGCGTCGCGCTTGTGCACCGCACGCACCGCTTCGCCGACGATGGTGGCCGCCTCGAACATGTCCCGCGCGGTCCAGAGCGAGCGTTTTTCTTCCCGCGCCTCGGCCAGCAACTGCCGCACCGATTGACTGATGGCCAGGTTGCCGGCCGTCATCAGCACCATTACGCGGTCGCCGGGCTCTTCGAAGACGGTCATTTTGCGGGCGGTGGAAATCGCATCCACGCCAGCGTTGGTTCGGGAATCGGACAGGAATACCAGGCCGGCATCGAGCCGCATGGCTACGCAATACGTCATAGAAAGTGTGATTTTGGGGCGACGGCAAGCTTGCATTCTAGCCGGTCGCCAGACATGCACGCCGTTTGTTCGTGGCCGCGCCAACGCGCGGGCGCGGACGATGCAAACCATTGCGGCGAGGTCAGGCCAGCGGCGTGATATCGATGGCGACTTCCAGCGTCTCGCCCGTTCCGCCCTCCAGGATGCCCCGGATCGGTGCAGCCGATGCGTAGTCACGCCCCACGGCGAGGCGCACATGGCGCGCGTCGGTCACGCAACCGTGCGTTACGTCGATGCTGCACCAGAGGCCGCGGCCGGCATCGAGACAAACGTCGGCCCAGGCGTGGCTGGCCATCTCGGTGGCAGCTGGATCGAAGAAGTAACCACTGACATACCGGGCCGGCACACCGAGTGCGCGGCACGCGGCCACCATGACCTGCGCCTGATCCTGGCAAACGCCGCTGCCGAGCCGGAAAGCCTCGGCAGCGGACGTCCCCACGTGGGTGGAATTTGCCTGGTAGCGAACCCGTGCGGCGATGCCCTCGGCCAGCGCCAGCAATGCGGGAACGTCATGGCCAGCCGCCAGGTACGGGGCGGCAAACGCCTGCATTTCTGCGGGCGCCTGCGTCAAGGGCGTGGCCGTCATGAAATAAAGCGGCGAAACACGCGCCTCGCCGGCTTCGGGCGCATCGTGGAACGCGCCATGGCTGGCGTCGGCGATATCGTCGCCGCGCTGCGCCGCCATGACCTCCACCTCGCCGGTGGCCGAAATGGCGATGGTACGGGCAGGCCCCGTCATGGTGAAGTTGTGGACGATATTGCCAAAGCCGTCACGCGCCTCGGACAAGTTGCCCGGCGCAGACAACGTCCACGCCTGCACCGCCTGCAGCGGGCCGGAACGCGGCGAAAGTCGCAATTCGTGCACACTTCGGCGCACCGGTTCGGTGTATCGGTAGACGGTCTTGTGGCGGATCTTGTATTTCACAGTGCTTGTCGCGTCCAGCACGCATTACCGTCAGAGCAGGCCCCTGCCCGATGCATGACGCATCGGGCACTTCGAGGCGGATCAGGCGGCCAGCAGCGGAACCAGGAAATCCCGGCTGATGCCATTGCCGAGATCGCCGATGCGCTCCAGAAAGCTGGTCAGGTAGGCGTGCAGTCCGACGGCAAAAATGTCGTCGATACGCGCGTATTTAAGGTCGGCGTGGAGTTTACCAGCCTGCCGCTCGGTCTCGGACGACTGCTGGTTGGCCACCAGCGCAAGGATCGACACGACTTCATCAAGGCTCGACACGAGCGAACGCGGCATGTCGGGACGCAGGATCAGCAGCTCCGCCACGCGCTGCGGCGTGATCACGGCGCGATAGATCTTGCGATAGACCTCGAAGCCCGATACCGACCGCAACACCGCCGCCCAGTGATAGAAGTCGTTCTGCTCGCGATTCGGATCGCCGTCGTCGCGGCCGGACGCCTGGAACTTGACGTCAAGGATCCGCGCGGTATTGTCGGCTCGCTCCAGGAATGTGCCCAGCCGCATGAAATGGAAGGCATCGTCCTTGAGCATCGTACCGAACTGCACGCCGCGCGCCAGGTGTGAGCGGAACTTGACCCATTCAAAAAAACGCGATGGATCGTCGCGCAGTTCGCCCTCGGAAATCATGCGCTGCACGTCCAGCCACGTAGTGTTGATCGTCTCCCACACTTCCGTGGTCAGCGATCCGCGCACCGCGCGGGCGTTTTCGCGCGCCGCGCGCAGGCAGCTCATGATCGACGACGGGTTGGTCATGTCGCGGACCATGAAGTCGATCACGTCGTCACGATGCAGCAGCCCGTACTTGTGATCATAGGCCTGCGTCAGCTCGGAGATATCGAGCATGGCCCACCAGCCCTGCTCGGCCACTTCGGCCGATTGCGGCAGCAGCGAGGTCTGATAGTTGACGTCAAGCATCCGCGCAGTATTCTCCGCGCGCTCGGTGTAGCGGGCCATCCAGAACAGGTGGTCGGCGGTACGGCTCAGCATGATGGGTTCTCCCGGCGATCGACGTTCATGAATCAGCGCTCCAGCACCCACGTGTCCTTGGTGCCGCCGCCCTGGGACGAATTCACCACCAGCGATCCTTCGCGCAGCGCCACGCGCGTCAGGCCGCCGGGCACCATGCGCACCTCCTTGCCTGACAGCACGAATGGTCGCAGGTCGATATGGCGCGGCGCGATGCCCGATTCCACATATGTCGGACAGGTCGACAGCGCCAGCGTCGGCTGCGCGATGTACTGCTCGGGCCGCGCCTTGACCACCTCCCGGAACCGCTCGATCTCCGCGCGCGTCGCGGCCGGCCCGACCAGCATGCCGTAACCGCCCGCGCCATGGGTTTCCTTGACCACCAGTTCCTCCATGTGGTCGAGCACATATTGCAGGTCATCGGGCCGCCGGCACATATAGGTCGGCACGTTCGACAGGATGGCTTCTTCGCCGAGATAGAACCGGATCATGTCCGGCACATAGGGATAGATCGACTTGTCGTCCGCCACACCGGTGCCGATCGCATTGCTGATGGTCACGTTGCCGGCGCGATAGACCGATAGCAAGCCCGCGGCGCCCAGCGTGGAATCGGGCCGGAACACCAGCGGATCGAGAAAATCGTCATCGACGCGGCGGTAAATCACGTCGATACGCTGCGGCCCCTGCGTGGTGCGCATGTACAGATGGTCGTCCTCGACGAACAAGTCGCTGCCTTCCACCAGTTCGATGCCCATCTGCTGAGCCAGGAAGGCGTGTTCGAAATACGCCGAGTTGTACATGCCCGGCGTCAGCACCACCACGGTAGGATCGGCGATGTTCTGCGGCGACACGCTGCGCAGCATGTCCAACAGCAGGTCGGGATAGTGGGCCACGGGCGCCACGCGATTGCGCGCGAACAGGTCCGGGAACAACCGCATCATCATCTTGCGGTTCTCCAGCATGTACGACACGCCCGACGGCACCCGCAGGTTGTCTTCCAGCACATAGAACTCGCCCGCCCCGGCACGCACCACGTCGATGCCGGCGATATGCGCATAAATGTCGCGCGGCACCTCGATGCCCAGCATCTCCGGCCGGTATTGGGCGTTGTTGTAGATCTGGTCTGGCGGGATCACGCCGGCGCGGATGATGTCCTGCCCGTGATAGATGTCATGGATGAACCGGTTCAACGCGGCTACGCGCTGGCGCAGTCCCCGTTCCAGCGTGGCCCATTCGCTTGCCGGGAAAATGCGCGGGATGACGTCGAACGGGATCGTCCGCTCGGTACCGCTGTTGGACTCGTCCTTGTCGCCGTAGACGGCAAAGGTAATGCCCACGCGCCGGAATATCAGATCGGCTTCGGTCCGTTTGTTGTCCATCGTGGCAGCGGACTGCCTGCCCAACCATTCGGTGAAGCTCCGGTAATGGGGCCGGACCGCCCCGTGCGGCAACGCATGACCCGCCTCGATGGCAGTCAACGTGCCGTCCTCTCGCCCTTCCAGCATCTCGTCGAAAAACCGCGCCGCCATGATGGCCGCTCCTTCGTGGAAATGGGCGTTCTGCCGCCAACCGTCCCCCGCGTGCTGCTACGGCTACTGCCAGACAATGTCGCCGGCCACCCGTTTGTCGATGCCTTGTCGAGTCAACTCTTTCAGCATATCCGCACCGGCGAATCGCGCAAGAACTGCGCGCGCGACAGGCGCCGGTACGCGATTCGGTTTAGCAAGATGCTTGCCAGGCGCTCAGCGCGCGGCCTGGCCCGTGCACGAGACGGCGTCCGGCGGGCATTTTTCCAGGATGTCCTGGACCAGCGCCTCCGGCGTCTGGCGGATGTCCAGCACCAGGGCGTCGCCCGGTTCTTCGAGCGTATCAAACTGACTTTGCAGCAACGCAGGGTTGAAGAAGTGGTCCGAGCGCGCCGACAATCGGCCGCCGATCGTCGCCGCGTCGCCCTTCATGAACACAAAGGTCACGCCGCCGCTAGGCGGCATCAGCCGGTCGCGATAAACCTGCCGCAATGCCGAACAGGTGAATACATGGGTGCGGCCCTCGGCCCGGGCGGCGTCGATCGCCGCACGCATGGCATCGAGCCACGGCCAGCGGTCTTCATCGGTCAATGGAGTACCGGCGTGCATCTTCGCTTTGTTGGCCTCGCTGTGGAAGCTGTCGGCGTCATGGAAGCCGCAGTGCAGGCGCTCCGCAAGCATCTGGCCCACGGTGGTCTTGCCGCTGCCGGAAACGCCCATCAGGATATAGATCATGTCTGCTCCATCGATCATGTGTCGGATGGTGTTGCCATCCTTGTCGGTAGCCGCCGTGCAGCAGCCATGTGGCACGGCGGTGCCCCGGCCGCTTGCGCGCCGGGGAATACGGGATGTCAGAGAAATGCGATCGCCAGTTGGACGTTCGCCTATTGTGCGACGGCGGATCCGGTTTGGATAGCGTCGGCCTCGGAAAGGTCCAGCGCGCTGCCGCCCTCCTCGGCGCCGCGGGCATGCCGGCGGAACAGCCCGAACAGGCCACGCCCCATGCTGAAGCTGGCGAAACCGTCCGCCTGCGCGACGGCCGGTGCGCGCGCGGCAAATTCGCCCTGCACAGCGTTGTCGCCGACCAGGTCCAGCGTGCCCGCCACCGCGTCGATCCGGATGATGTCGCCATCACGCACGCGCGCCAGCGGGCCGCCCGCCAGCGCCTCGGGGCCGACGTGGATCACGGCCGGCACCTTGCCCGATGCGCCCGACATCCGGCCATCGGTGACCAGCGCAACCTTGTACCCGGCGTCCTGCAACGCGCCCAGTACCGGCGTCAGACGATGCAGCTCCGGCATGCCGTTGGCATTCGGACCCTGGAAGCGCACCACGGCCACCACGTCGCGGTTGAACTCGTCGGCATCGAACGCGGCCTGAAGCGCTTCCTGCGAATCGAACACCCGCGCCGGCGCCTGGACGACCCGATGTTCGTCGCTCACGGCCGAAACCTTGATGACGCCTCGCCCCAAATTACCGGCCATCAGCCGCAAGCCGCCTTCCGGCGAAAACGGCGCACTGGCCGGAGCGACCACCGAGGCATCGCCGCTGACCGTAGGCCCGTCGCGCCAGCGCAGTACGCCCTCGACCATCACGGGCTCCCGGGTGTAGCGCTTCAATCCGCGCCCGGCCACGGTGTTCACGTCCTCATGAAGCAGGCCCGCTTCCAGCAGTTGCGCGATGACGAAGGCCACGCCGCCCGCGGCATGGAAATGATTGACATCCGCCGAGCCATTTGGATAAACGCGCGCCAGCAGCGGCGTGGCGGCGGACAGCTCATCAAAATCGTTCCAGTCGATGATGATGCCCGCGGCGCGCGCCATGGCCACAAGATGAATCGTATGGTTGGTGGAACCGCCGGTGGCAAGCAGGCCCACCATTGCATTGACGATGGCACGCTCGTCGACGATGCTTGCCAGCGGCGTGTATTCGCTGCCGCGTGCGATCAATGCCAGCGCGCGCTGCGCCGCAGCCACGGTCAACGCGTCGCGCACCCCGCTGTCCGGATGCACGAAGGCCGACCCGGGCATGTGCAATCCCATGATTTCCATCAGGAACTGGTTGCTGTTAGCGGTGCCGTAGAACGTGCATGTGCCCGCGCCGTGATACGCCGCGCATTCGGCCTCCAGCAACGCATCGCGCCCCACCTGTCCGGTAGCGTAGAGCTGGCGCACGCGCGCCTTTTCCTTGTTCGACAAGCCCGAGGCCATCGGACCGGCCGGCACGAACACGATCGGCAAGTGGCCGAACTGCAGCGCTCCCATTAGCAGGCCGGGCACGATCTTGTCGCATACGCCCAGCATCAGCGCCGCATCGAACGTGTTGTGCGACAGGGCCACGGCAGTGCCCATGGCGATGGCGTCGCGCGAGAACAGCGACAGCTCCATCCCCGCATTGCCTTGCGTGATTCCGTCACACATCGCCGGCACACCACCCGCCACCTGCGCCACCGCGCCCACGGCGCGCGCCGCCTCGCGGATCACGGCCGGATACCGCTCGTAGGGCTGATGGGCCGACAGCATGTCGTTGTAGGCGGTCACGATACCGAGATTGGGCGCATGCTCGACGCGCAGCCGGAGCTTGTCGTCGGCCGGCAATGCCGCGTAGCCGTGCGCAATGTTGGCGCAGGACATGCCGCGCAGCGGCCCGAGTTCCTGCTGCGCGCGTTCGCAGCGCGCCAGATAGGCGGCACGACTGACGCGACTGCGTTCGACAATGCGTTGCGTAACGGCCGATACGACGGCCAGGACGTTGCCACTTGCTGCTTGGGACATGTCGGAAATCATCCTTGTGGGAGACGTGCGCGTTCCGCCTGGGACCGCGACGCATGTAGATTTTCTACATTATAGCCAGTTGCAATCAGACACCGAAATAGGCAACACATCTGAATAATGCTTGCCAAGGCGCAAATTGGGGTTAATCCCGAGTCCAGAATTCCGAATAGGCGCGCTGGATCGGCCACGTTTCTGTGTAGAATCTCTACAAATTCAGGACTCGACGCAACAACCGGGCTCCGCAAACACTTCCAAGATTTCCCGCACACCACACCATGCGCGACAGAATCCTTGCCGTCTATGACACGCTGCGCCCGTCCGAACGCCGCCTGGCCGATTACGTGGCGCGGCACGGCGCGAGCGTCATCCGCTTGTCCATGCCGGAACTTGCCGAGCGCGCCGGCGTTTCGCAGCCGACCATCGCCCGCTTTTGCGCCGCACTCGGCTACGACGGCTTCAAGGAATTCAAGCTGCAGTTCGCGCAGAACGTTGGTGGCGGCACGCCATTCGTTCATCAGGACGTGCAGGCCGACGACCGGCCGGCGGACATCGCGGGCAAGGTATTCGACCGCACCATCGCCACGTTGATGGCCGTGCGCAACGCGCTCTCGGCAGACCAGATCGAACACGGCATCCGCCTGCTTGCCAACGCGCGTCGCATCGAGTTCTATGGCTGCGGCAACTCGGGCATCGTGGCGCTCGACATCCAGCACAAGTTTTTCCGCCTCGGCATTCCCACCACCGCATATTCGGATTCCCATGTATTCAGCATGTCGGCCGCGCTGCTGCGCCCCGGCGATGTTGCCGTTCTGGTATCCAACAGCGGCCGCACCTGGGACATGCTGGCTGCGGCCACGCTTGCGCGAAGCAGTGGCGCAAGTGTGCTGGCTCTGACGCACAGTGGATCGCCGCTCGCCAAGCTGGCCGACGTTTGCGTTTTTTCGGACGTCGAGGAAGACAGCGAGGTGTACACGCCGATGACTTCGCGGATCAGCCACCTGGTGCTGGGCGACGTGCTCGCCGCCGGCGTGGCGCTGGAGCGCGCCGAGACCGTCGCCGCTGGACTGCAGCGCGCGAAGGCGCATCTGCGCGAACGACGCATCGCGGGCGCGGAGCCCGCGCCTCTGGTCGCAGATACTGCCGGCGCATCGACCGATGGCGCCAGTCCCAAGGCCCAATCGCCAAAATCCACCCGCCCCACCAAGCGACGGGAAGCGCGACACGCGGTGCCGCCCGCACGGAAAGCGCGCGGAAAAGCCGCATAGATCGAGAACCACTGCGTCAGCCATTTCGTTCCCTCAGCGCTGAATTGGCGGAACATCGCGCCAGTATCGGCGATGCAGTTCCCGATACGCCTGCACGACATAGCGCTCCTTGTCCGTGACCACGGACACTGCGCCGGTTTCGTCGGTGCGATACCGGGCGATGTCGGCGCGCTTGTAGCGCAGCCAGACATCGGCGCGAGGATGTTGGTAGCGGTTGGCGAAACCGAGCTGGAATATCGCGATTTCCGGGCGCACGGCACGCAGGAATGCCGCATGCGACGATGTGCCGCTTCCGTGATGCGGCGCGAGCAAAATGTCAGCGCGATAGTCCTGCGGCGACTTGCGCCTGATCAGCGCCCGCTCCTCTCGTTCGCTGATATCCCCCGTCAGCAGGGCGCTGCGATGCGCCGTCGCGATGCGCAGCACACAGCTTCGGCCATTGCTGCTCACTGTGGCTTGCGACAGCGCGTCTTCGGGCGGATGAATGATCTCGAATGCCACGCCATCCCACTTCCAGCGGCGGCCCTCGGCGCAAGGCTGCCACTCGAGGTCGCCGCCCTGCAATAGCGCATGATCGCGCGGTGCGCCTGTAAGACCCTGCGCCACGGACACGGCCTTTAGCACGTCCCGCGCGCCGCCCGCATGGTCCGCATCCTCGTGGCTGATCATCAGCATGTCGAGTTGCCGGACGCCACTGGCCCGCAAGAACGGCACGATGACCTGGCCGCCCGCGCTGGAGCCGGACGCATATGCCGGGCCTGCGTCATAGAGCATCGCATGCGCGCGCGTTTCCACCAGGACCGCCGTACCCTGCCCCACGTCGATCGCTGTCATGCGGAACTCGCCCTTCGCAACGGATTCACGCATGCCAGCCAGAATCGGGATCATCGCCAGCACGCCCGCGCCTCGCACCACGGCTTTGCGCGGCATGGTCACCAGACCCAGCCGACGTGCCCGTTGCCGCCACCACGCCAAGTGGTCCGATGCATTCGATCCATTCGATGCCTTAGATATCGCAAGCGGCAACGGCGTCAGTACCAGCACAATCCCGCAGAGCGACAACACGGTGGCCATGATCCCCGGCTGTGCCGCTTCCCAAACCGCCCACGATGGGCGCGCCAGCCACGCCAGTCCATCGATGAGGTACACGAGCACCCCATGCGCGACGCCAAGCACGACCGCCGACCATGCCTGCGGCAATACAGCGCCCGTCAGCGCTAGCGGTGTTACCAGCAGACTGATCACGGGAATCGCCACAGCGTTGGCAAGGATCGACACCACCGAAACCTGCCCGAACAGCACCAGCGTCAACGGCACGAGTCCGATCGTCACCGCGCATTGGGTCCGCGCAGCACCGCTTAGCGCTGCGCGCCAGCTTTCCGGCAACCACGCCGCCGCTTTCGCCGCCACGCTTCGCCCGCCTGCGCGCTTGAGCGAGGACGGTGGCCCGGCGCGCGCAAGCTCCTGATCGGAATCGCCTTGCGCATGCAGGAAAATTACCGCGACGGCGCCAAACGACAACCAGAAGCCGGGCAGCATCACGGCCCAGGGATCGATCGCAATGGCCAGCGCCGCGGCCCAGATCAGGACCAACGACGCTGGCGGGCAGCGATTCCCCCACAGCGCAATCGCCGCCACGGCGAGCATGGTCACCGTGCGCAGCGCAGGAATCTGCATGCCGGCAATCGCGCCGTACACCAGGGCCAACAGCAGCGCCGCAACCTGTGCGGCCTTCTGCGCGGGCCAGAGCAAAGGCAGCGGTCTGCGCATTCGACCGCCAAATCCGAACGAGCGTCGCCACAGCAGCCGCGCGCTTGCCCCGGCAAGGCCCGCGATCATGGTGATATGAAGCCCGGATATGCTGACCAGATGCGCAATGCCGGTCCGTCGGAATACATCCCAGTCCGCCGGCGAAATGCCGCGCTGATCGCCAATGACAAGCGCCAGCAATATCGGCCCGAACCGCGCATTCTCAGGCAGAGACGCGCGCAGGTCATCGCGTATCCGGGCCCGCAGCATGGTCACGCGGACAGCCGTCGGAACAGGCCGAGCACCCGATGCCGTCGCGCCTGTGGCAGGGAGCGCCGCGCCTGCGCTCACGTAGCCAGTCGCATCGATGTCCTGCGACAGCAGCCAGTACGCATAGTCGAAGCCATGAGGGTTGGCAAGACCGCGGGGGCGTCGCAAGCGAACGGTCATCCTGTAGCGCTGCCCTGGTTGCAACTGCGCGGGCGGGTCCTGCCACGTCAGGATCAGATGCTGGGGCGCTGTGCGCCGTCGCGCTGCTTCGGGTATTGCGGTGGCGGGCCAGGATTCGACAAGAAAGACGAAGCGCGTGCCGTGAGCGGCCGTATCAGGCAAACCTGCGACGATGCCATCGATCTCGACGTCGCGGCCGGTCAGCCCGGGATCGATCCAGCGTGCGAGCCGCACTTCAGCGCGACATGCCGCCCAGGCAAAACCGAGCAGGAACGCCACGGCCATGCACAGCGCGATCCGCACCCATGCTGCGCGCGATCCATGCATGCGCCAGGCCACAAGCGACAACGCCGCTGCGATGCCGCCCCCGGCCGCCAATAGCCGGCCCGCCGGCAGCGCCGACTGCTGTTGCAGCAGCCAGCAGCCCGCCACGAATGCCAGCAGCACTGCACGCATCGGAGGTCCCCATCAGTTATCGATGGGCGTAGTTGTACCGCGTAAGCGCAGGCAAAAACGTGTCCGCGGGATACGCCGATGTGTCAATGAGTTAAATCTGCGAGATGTCGCTTGTCGGCGGCTCAACGCGGCGCCATGATGTCCGCGAAGGCTGCCAGTCGAGGCAGCGCCGCCAAGGAGTTGCGCCACATGATGTCTGCGAGATCGCGCTGCGCCAGCCCGCGCAGTCCGGCCACCACGTCCGCTACGCCCGCCACTTCAGCGGGTGTGTTGCGCGCCTTGTGTTGCTCGCCGAACTGGTCGTCCGACAGCCACGCAGGCGCGATGTCGGGCGCATCGGTCTCGAGCACGATCGCCTCGATCGGCACGTCGACCGCAAGCCGGCGAATCTGTTTGGCGCGCGAAAAGGTGACATTGCCGCCAAACCCGAGCTTCATGCCATGTTCGATATAGCGACGCGCCTGCTCATGGCTGCCATTGAACGCGTGGGCAATGCCCTGTCGAACACCCACGCGGCGCAACTGTGCGTAGACCTGATCCTGAGATTTGCGCACATGCAGCAACACGGGAAGGTCAAACTCGCGCGCGATCTTGAGCTGCTCCACGTAAAGCCAGGTCTGGTGCGCAGCGTCCAGCCCGGACACGAAGAAGTCGAGCCCGATCTCGCCGATGGCGACCAGTCGCGGATCATCGATCGACGCGGCCACTTCGCGCCGCAGCGCGTCAAGATCCGACTGCCCCGCACCGGGCGTACAGAGCGGATGAATGCCAAGCGCGTAGACGCATTGCGGAGCATTCCCGGACTGGCCGTGGGCGAGCGCCCGCACAGCGTCGAAGTTGGATACCGCGACGGCGGGCAGCACGATGCCGGAGATGCCCGCCGCGCATGCGGCCGCCATGACGCTCGGGCGGTCCGCATCGAATTCCCTGGCGTCAAGATGGCAGTGGGTGTCGATCCACATGATGGCGGAGATCCCGGGCGAAAAAGGTCAGCGTTCCGGATGCAACAGGCCGTCGCGCAGCCGGAAGATGCGGTCGCAGCGGCCCGCCAGTTCCATGTCGTGCGTCACGATCACGAAACTGGTGCCGAGCGTGCGCGAGAGCTCGAGCATCAGGTCATAGACACCGCCGGCGGTGTGGTCGTCGAGGTTGCCCGTGGGCTCGTCGGCAAGCACACAAGCCGGCTGTCCGACCAGCGCCCGTGCCACGGCCACGCGTTGACGCTCGCCTCCGGACAGCTCGCCGGGGCGGTGCTTCGATCGCTTGCCAAGGCCAACGCGTTCGAGCATGGCTTGCGCGGCGTCACGCGCCTCGCGCTCCGGCAGCCCCCGGATGCGCATCGGCATCGCAACGTTATCGAGCGCCGTGAACTCGGGAAGCAGATGGTGGAACTGATAGACAAAGCCGAGCGAGCGGTTGCGCACGATATTGCGCTCTTTCTCGCGCAGCGCCGTAAAGGGCTTGCCGTGCAACGCCACGCGCCCGGAGTCAGGGTTGTCGAGCCCGCCCAGCACATGCAACAAGGTGGATTTACCCGATCCGGAGGCGCCCACGATCGCCACCTTTTCCCCGGCATGGATGCGCACGTCCACGCCGCGCAAGACTTCTACGTCGAGCCCGCCCTGGCGAAATCGCTTGGTCAATCCTTCGGCGACCAGCACGGGCGCGCCGGCCTGCGCCGAAGCGTGTGGCGCCACTGGCGCGGACACATCCTGAAGCAGCGTCGAATCACTCATAGCGCAGCGCCTCCGCCGGATTTACGCGGGCCGCACGCCAGCTCGGATAGATCGTGGCCAGGGTGGCCAATACAAAGGAAATGATGCCGATGGTGGCGATGTCGTTCACGCGGGGATCCGAGGGCAATTCGCTGATGAAATAGATATCTTTTGGCAGAAACTGCACATGCAGCACCCGTTCGATAAACGGCACGATCACGTCGATATTGGTGGCGATCAGCGTGCCGCCCAGCACGCCCAGCAATGTACCGATAAAGCCGATGGCCACGCCCTGAACAATAAAGATCTTCATGATCGATCGCGGCTGGGCGCCCATCGTACGCAGGATGGCGATGTCCGGCTGCTTGTCGGTCACCGTCATCACGAGCGTCGAAACAAGGTTGAAGGCGGCAACCGCAATGATCAGTGTGAGGATGATGAACATCATGCGTTTTTCGGTCTGCACCGCCGCAAACCAGTTGCGGTTCTGCTTGGACCAGTCGCGCAGATACAGGTCGCCGCTCATCGTGGTGGCGAGATCCTGCGCCACCTGGGGCGCGCGCTGCATGTCCTGCAGCTTCAGGCGCACGCCCGTCGGACCGTTCTGGCGGAACAGCACCTCTGCGTCCTCCATGTTGACCAGCGCAAGCGCACTGTCGAATTCATAGTGACCCGAGGAAAAAATGCCGCTGACGGTGAATTGCTTGAGGCGTGGCAGGATGCCGGCCGGCGTGATGGTGCCCTGCGGCGCCACCAGCGTCACCTTGTCGCCCACCCGTACGCCCAGCGCATTGGCCAGTTCGCTGCCCAGCGCGATATCGAAGCCGCCGGGCACCAGCGTGTTCATGCTGCCCGCGCGGAACTGGCTGGCGACATCGGACACCTTGGGTTCCTGCGCAGGATCGACGCCTCGCAGCAGCACGCCGCGCACGGCGTCGTCGCGGGTAAGCATCGCCTGGGCGGCCACATACGGCGCGGCGCCGATGACCTCCTTGTTGCGCTCGGCTTCAGCGGCCGTCTTCTGCCAGTCCTGCAGCGGTCCGGCGCCGATGACTTCGATGTGCGAGAGCACCGACAGCATGCGATCCCGCACTTCCTTCTGAAAACCGTTCATGACCGACAGCACCACAATCAGCGCCGCCACGCCCAGCGCAATGCCAAGCATCGAGATCATCGAAATGAACGAAATGAACGTGTTGCGGCTGGCGCGCTTGCTCGCGCGGGTATATCGCCAGCCGATCTGCCACTCGTAAGGAAAGTTCAAGAGGAGTCCTGTTGTTCTAGAAACGCGTCGGCGCCTGGCATGACCGCCCCGAAAGACGGAAATGTGGCGCCGGCCAGCCGGAAGTTTACAATCTCGGCAACCATGATGACGCACCTGACCCTGATTGTGCCTTTTTCCGTCCCACCTGGCGCCGGCGACGACGCCACGGACGATGTCGTTCCCGGCGCGGTACTGCGGCAGTTGGAGTTGCCCGCGCTCGGAAAGTTGCTGACCCGCGCCACCCCGGGCCCGCGCGAGAACCACGATGATCCCTATCTGCGCACGCTGCCGCAAGAGCGCTGGCTGGCCGGCCGCGCCGGGCTGGACACCGTGCGGGTGCCGACTGCGCCCTTTATGCGTCTGGCCGACCATGCCGCTGCGGGGTCGGCGGCCAACCAGGCGGCGGCCGGGGCGATCGAGCCTGCCGGTGCGTGGGCCTGTCTGCAGCCGGTGCATATCCATGCGGCGCGCGATCACCTGGTCCTGATGCATCCCGACCAGTTGGCCATCCGTGCCGACGAGGCCGCCGCGCTGCGTGCGGCGATCGACGACCTCCTTGCCGAAGCCGGCATCCCGCTCGATGCGCCCCATCCGGCGCGCTGGTATGTGCCCGAAGGCGTCTTTGGCGATCTGGTGGCCACCACGCCCGTGCGCGCCACCGGGCGCAACATCGATATCTGGATGCAGGCCGGCGCGCGGGCGCGCGAATGGCGGCGGCTGCAGAACGAAATCCAGATGACGTGGCACGACCATCCTGTCAACGCCGCGCGCGAAGCCGAAGGCAAACTTCCGATCAACTCGGTGTGGCTGCACGGCGGCGGGGCGGCCGCGCCGGTTGCCCGGCTTGCCGATATTGTGCTCGCCGAAGATCCGTTCCTGGCCGGGCTGGCGCTGGCGGGCGGCAGCCGGCTGGCCGCCCAGCCAGCGCGTTTCGCCGATATCGAACGCATCGACGGCTCCGTACTGACGATGCTCGCCGACGCCACCGAAGCGCATATCGCCACCGACTGGGGCCTGTGGATCGAACGGATGCACAGCCTGGACGCCGACTGGTTCCAGCCGGCGCTGGACGCGCTTGCCGCAGGCGGGCTCCAGGCCGTCACGCTGGTGCTCGGCGGCGAAAACCACTTTGCCGAATTCACCGTCACGCGCGCGGATCTGCGCAAGTTCTGGCGCGGCCTTGGCACGCGCGGGGACTGGCGCGCGCTGCTGTCCAATCTGGCGATGGCCGCCTGATCCAAAACTACCGAACTCGCCCATGACCCGGATTGCCATCCGTAACTATTCCGACGACCACGCGAACGCGCTGGCGGCCGCCGGACTGCATCCCACCCTCGCGCGGATCCTCTCGGCGCGCGGCGTGCTCAGCCCTTCCGAACTGGCCACCGATCTGCCCGAACTGGTGCCACCATCGGCGATGAAGGGCATCGGCCACGCCGCCGAATACCTTGCCGACGCCATTGCCGCGAAACGCAAGCTGCTGATCGTGGCCGACTACGATTGCGATGGCGCCACCGCTTGCGCGGTCGGGGTACGCGGCCTGCGGATGCTGGGGGCGCGCGTCGACTACATCGTGCCGAACCGCTTCGAGTATGGCTATGGCCTGACGCCCGAAATCGTCGCACTGGCCGCCCAGCAACAGCCGGATGTGATCGTCACGGTCGACAACGGCATCGCCAGCGTCGACGGTGTGGCGGCGGCCAATATGCGCGGCATTGACGTCGTGGTAACCGATCACCATCTGCCGGGCGCGGTGTTGCCCGACGCGGCGGTGATCGTCAATCCGAACCAGCCGGGCTGCGAGTTTCCAAGCAAGAACCTGGCCGGCGTCGGCGTAATGTTCTACGTGCTGCTGGCGTTGCGGGCAGAACTGCGCAAGCGCGGCGTGTTTACACAAGCCACGCAGCCGCCGTTGCAAACGCTGCTGGACCTGGTTGCGCTGGGTACGGTAGCGGACGTCGTCAAGCTCGACACCAACAACCGGATCCTCGTTGCGCAAGGACTCAAGCGCATGCGCGCCGGCCGCATGCACGCCGGCGTCGCGGCGCTGTTCCGCGCCGCGGGACGCGAGGCGTCGCGCGCCAACACGTTCGATCTTGGGTTCGGGCTCGGCCCGCGTCTGAATGCGGCGGGGCGGCTTGCCGACATGTCGCTCGGCATCGAATGCCTGCTTACAGACGACGCCAACCGCGCTTGGGAGATTGCGCAGGAACTGGACGGGATGAACCGCGAGCGGCGCGATATCGAGGCCGGCATGCAGCAGGAAGCCATGCAGATCCTGGAACAGCCGCTGGATGGGCTGGATCCCGCGTCGCGATATACGGTGAGCGTGTTCCACGAAACCTGGCACCAGGGTGTGATCGGCATCGTGGCGTCGCGGCTCAAGGAGAAATTTCATCGTCCGACGATCACCTTCGCGCCTGGCGACGACGAGCATATCAAGGGCTCGGGCCGGTCGATTCCCGGATTTCACCTGCGCGATGCGCTGGATCTGGTGTCAAAACGGCATCCAGGGCTGCTGGTCAAGTTTGGCGGCCACGCAATGGCGGCCGGCCTGACCGTGCGCGCCGCGGATTTCGACACGTTTGTCGCCGCCTTCGAAGCGGTAGGCCGGGAATGGCTCAACGACGAACAACTGGCGCGCGTGATTGAAACCGACGGCGATATCGACGACACCTGCTTCTGTCCGGAATTTGTGACGCTGCTCGAAGGCCATGTCTGGGGCCAGGGCTTTCCGCCGCCCACGTTCTCAGGCGAGTTTGATGTGCTGCGGCAGACGGTCCTGAAGGGAAAGCACCTGAAACTGCAACTGGGACGCGGTAGCCAGCGCTTCGACGCCATCTGGTTCAACCACGCGGACGCGCTGGACGGCGCCAGCGCCACGGTAGCCTATCGTCTCGACAACAACACCTTCAACGGGACGACGCGCGTGCAACTGGTGGTAGAGCACGCGCAATAACCGTTCGGCGGGTCAGACGGTCAGCCGGTCAGCCGGTCAGCCGGTCAGCCGGTCAGCCGGTCAGCCGGTCAGCCGGTCAGCCGCGCGACGGCAGGTAATTGGCCGGGTTCATCGGTTTGCCGTTGCCCCGCACTTCAAAATGCAGTTCGCTGGCGTTGTCCATGCTGCCGATCTCCTGCCCCGTGGCAACGCGCGCGCCTTCCTTGACCAGCGGTTTGTCCAGATTGCCGTAGACCGTCAGCCAGTCGTCGTTATGTTTGACGATGACGATCTGGCCGTAGCCGCGCAGCGTCCCGACGTGGATGGCCCAGCCCGCCGCAGCGGCGCGCACCTTGCCGCCGGCCGGCACTTCGATACGCAAGCCTTTCTCCGCGGGCGGCGCGAAGCGGCCGGTCACGCGGCCGTCGGCCGGCCATTGCAGGCTGATAGCGCTGGCTGGCGGCTTGACCGATGCGGGGTCAGGCGCGGCGCTGCGTGTCGGCTTGTCGGCCGCGGCGGCCTTGTCCGCCGCTTTGGCCGCCGAGATCCCTGCGCCGGCGGGCGGCCTGACGCGAATCAGCTGTCCGACTTCGATCTGGTTGTTGTCCGCCAGATTGCTCCAGCGCGACAGTTCGGCAACCGAGCGGTTATGCCGGCGCGCGATCGAATAAAGCGTGTCGCCGCGTTCGACGCGGTAGTAACCTTCGGGCGCCGGCTCGCTGGGCGTGGTGCCGCAGGCGGCCAGCATCAAGGCCAGGGCGGGAGCGGCCAGCCATCCCAGCGCGCTGCGGCGGCTGGGCGTGGCACGGGCGTCGTGATTTGCTGCGAGATGTCCTGTCATGCGTCCGGAAAACTCCTGATCGTGGCCGCTATTGTCGCCCAAATGGGTGAAAGTCTCGCAATAGACTGTTCGCTGCACGAACAGTTCGCCCGGAATATATGCCGGCTGCGCGCGATCCGAGGCCGGTTTCCGGCGCCAATCCGCTATAATTCAACGTTTTTCAAGCGCAGGAATCTCAATTTTCATGGAAGCAGAACGTCTCAACGCCATCTCCGGTGCCATCTCCGATCTCCGTTCGCGAACGGAAGATCTACGGGGGTATCTTTGACTACGATGTCAAAGCAAATCGCCTAGACGAAGTCAACGGACTGCTGGAAGACCCGGACGTCTGGAACAACCCCAAGCGCGCCCAGGATCTGGGCAAGGAAAAGAAGGCGCTCGAAGCCGTCGTGCAAACGCTCGGCAAGCTGACGGAAGACCTGAACGGCGCTGACGAGCTTTTCGAACTCGCGCGCGAGGAAGGCGACGACGAGACGCTGGAATCGATCGAGGCCGACGTAAAAGGCTTCGAGGCCATCGTCGCCGACATGGAATTCCGCCGCATGTTCTCCGGCGAAATGGATCAGGCCAACGCGTTCATCGACATCCAGGCCGGCGCCGGCGGTACCGAGGCGTGCGACTGGGCGTCGATGCTGCTGCGTCAGTACCTGAAGTACTGCGAGCGCAAGGGCTTCAAGGCCGAAGTGCTAGAAGAATCCGAAGGCGACGTGGCGGGCATCAAGAGCGCGACGATCAAGGTTGAAGGCGATTACGCGTTCGGCTATCTGCGCACGGAAACCGGCGTGCACCGTCTGGTGCGCAAGTCGCCGTTCGATTCGTCGGGCGGACGCCATACTTCGTTCTCGTCGGTGTTCGTCTACCCCGAGGTCGACGATTCGTTCGAGGTGGAAGTCAACCCGGCCGATCTGCGCGTCGATACGTATCGCGCTTCGGGCGCGGGCGGGCAGCACATCAACAAGACCGACTCCGCCGTGCGGATCACGCACATCCCGACCGGGATCGTCGTGCAGTGCCAGAACGACCGTTCCCAGCACCGCAACCGCGCCGAAGCGATGTCGATGCTGAAATCGCGCCTGTACGAGCATGAGATGCGCAAGCGTCAGGCCGAGGCCGACAAGCTCGAGGCCGGCAAGACCGACGTGGGCTGGGGTCACCAGATCCGCTCGTACGTGCTGGACCAGAGCCGCATCAAAGACCTGCGCACCAATGTGGAAATGTCCAACACGCAGAAGGTGCTGGACGGCGACCTCGATCCGTTCATCGAGGCCAGCCTGAAACAGGGCCTGTAATACCGCAAGACCTGCGATGCATCGTGGCGGTGGCCTGCGCCACACGCCACGATGCACGCGACAACCCCACGTCATCCATCTCGCCGTTGCACAAGACAAGGTCCACGCCATGACCACCGTAACGCCCCGCTCCACCCATCTCCATATCGTCACCGGCGCCTCGCGCGGCCTGGGCGCGGCGCTGGTGCGCGCGCTGCTCAAGCCGGGCAACCGCATCATTGGCGTGGCACGCAGCCGCAATACCGAGCTGGAGGCCGAGGCGTCGGCCAGCGGCGTGCCGGTGGCCTGGCACTTGCAGGATCTTGCGCAACCGGGCCCGTCGGCGGGCTGGCTGGCGAGCGTACTGGAAGCCGTGGACGAGGCGCCGGCCAGCGTCACGCTGATCCTCAACGCAGGCGTGGTGGAACCGATCGGCCCGATCACGTCGCTGCACGAGAACACGCTGGTGCCGCATCTGCAAACCAACCTGGTGACGCCGATGACGATGACGGGCGCGTTCATCACAGGCACCTCGCGCTTCGATTGCCCGCGCAAGATTCTGGCGATCTCGTCCGGCGCGGCGCGCAATCCCGTGCCGGGCTGGAGCGCTTACTGCGCCGGCAAGGCGGGGCTGGACATGTTCATCCGCTCGGTCAACGCCGAGTACGGCAACCTGCCGGACGCGCACGCGGTGCGCGCCGTGGCGCTGGCGCCGGGCGTGGTGGACACGGGCATGCAGGAAACCATCCGCGGCGCCGATTTCGCGCAGGTGCAGCGCTTCCGCGACCTGAAGGCCAACGACCAGTTGGCGTCGCCCGAAGACGTGGCGCAACGTATCGTCACCTATCTTGGCCGCGCCGATTTCGGCAAGACCGAACTCGACGACATCCGCAACCATTGAACCGACTGACGCGCGCGGGCGCTTGCTTGCGCGCGACCGAAACTCACATCATGACCGAACAGACCCGCACGCCGGCCGCCGAAGCGCCAGCCGCAGACGAGAACAAGATCATCGCTGAGCGGCGCGAAAAGCTGCAGGCCCTGCGTGCGCAGGGCGTAGCCTTTCCGAACGACTTCCGCCCGACGCATCAGTCCGGCGCGCTGCATGCGCAGTACGGCGAGACCGACGGCCCGACGCTGGAAGCCAATCCGGTAGAAGTGGCCATCGCCGGGCGCATGATGCTCAAGCGCGTGATGGGCAAGGCCAGCTTTGCCACCGTGCAGGACGGCAGCGGCCAGATCCAGTTCTACATCACGCGCGACAAGGTTGGCGAGGATGTCTACGCGGCGTTCAAGCATTGGGACCTGGGCGACATCATCAGTGCACGCGGCGTGCTGTTCCGCACCAACAAGGGCGAGCTGTCGGTGCAGGTGCGCGAACTGCGCCTGCTGTCGAAGAGCCTGCGCCCGCTGCCGGACAAGTTCCACGGCCTGGCCGACCAGGAGCTCAAATATCGCCAGCGCTACGTCGACCTGATCGTCTCGCCGGAAACTCGCGACACGTTCCGCGCACGCACCAAGGCGATGTCGTCGCTGCGCCGCCATATGGCCGACGCCGGCTTCATGGAAGTGGAAACGCCGATGCTGCATCCGATTCCGGGCGGCGCGGCGGCCAAGCCGTTCATCACGCATCACAACGCGCTGGACATGCAGATGTTCCTGCGCATCGCGCCCGAGCTGTATCTGAAGCGCCTGATCGTGGGTGGCTTCGAGCGTGTGTTCGAGATCAACCGCAACTTCCGTAATGAAGGGGTGAGCCCACGCCACAACCCCGAATTCACGATGATGGAGTTCTACGCGGCCTACACGGACTATCGCTGGCTGATGGACTTCACCGAGAACCTGATCCGACAAGCGGCAATCGACGCGAGCGGCAGCGCGGTGCTGACCTACCAAGGCCGCGAACTGGATCTGTCGCGCCCGTTCCATCGGCTGACGATCTGCCAGGCGATCCAGAAGTTCGCGCCCGAATATACCGACGCGCAGTTGGCCGACGCCGACTTCCTGCGCGGCGAGCTCAAGAACAAGTTCAAGATCAACACCAGCGCGCCGCAGTTCCTGAACGCTGGCCTGGGTACGCTGCAACTGGTGCTGTTCGAGGAAACCGCCGAATCGCAACTGTGGGAGCCGACCTTTATCGTCGACTATCCGGTCGAAGTGTCGCCGCTGGCGCGCGCATCGGATACCGAGTCGGGCATTACGGAACGCTTCGAGCTGTTTATCACCGGGCGCGAAATCGCCAACGGTTTCTCGGAACTGAACGATCCCGAAGATCAGGCCGACCGTTTCCGCAAGCAGGTGGAGCAAAAGGATGCGGGTGACGAGGAAGCCATGTATTTCGACGCCGATTACATTCGCGCGCTCGAATACGGCATGCCCCCGACGGGCGGCTGCGGCATCGGTATCGACCGCCTAGTCATGCTGCTGACCGACAGCCCGAATATTCGCGACGTGATCCTGTTTCCGCACCTGCGCCGGGAAGACTAAGTAGCTTGCGCTGGCGGGCAAGACCCGCACCGCGCATGACAGGCCCCGCCTTTTTGGCGGGGCTTTTTCATTTCTGCAGGCTCCGGTCCGCGCGCACGGCCACTTGTAACAACGAGCCGCCGGCAGGCCGTCGCAAAAGATCTCTAACCCATTGAATTTAAAAGAACAATTCAGCTACAGATACTTACAAAATCAAACGGCATTTGGCGCGCGCTTCGGACAGACTTGAAGTATCTACTACGTCCCGTAGTCGTCGGAGAACAAACCATGTCTGGTCCGGAATCGCTTCCCACCTTGCCAACGTCGCGCCGCCTGCATCCGCTGATCGGCGCCGCTGCGGTGGCGGTTGTCATCGCCAGCCTGACCGCGGTTGCCGCCATTACTGGCGTGCTGCCGACCGGCAAGGCCAGTCAGGGCTCGCCCGACGCATCGATGTCGAACGCGACTGCCTCGTACAGCGAGCCCCAACCCTATCCGTCCGCGCGCGCGGCCCAGGGTACGCAGGCGCAGGCTGCGCAAGGTCAGATGCCAGCACCCGGCTCGACCACGCGGCCACCCGCCTACGATGCCCAGCAGGCGTCCGGCATGGCGCCGCCGCCGGGCGCGCCGGCTCAGCAGGCGCAGGCCGAGCCCCGGCCGGCGGCTCGCCCCAGCCATACCGCTGGACACGTGACAGGCGTACAGGTGGTGGAAGCCGAAAAGCCGACCAGCGGACTTGGCGCCGTGGGCGGCGCCGTTGTGGGCGGCTTGCTCGGTAATCAGATCGGCAACGGCAATGGCCGCATCCTCGGTACGGTAGCGGGCGCTGCCGCAGGCGGCTTTGGCGGTAACTATGCCGAGAAGAAGCTGAACACCAACAAGTCTTACCGTGTCAGCGTACAGATGGATGACGGCTCAAGACGCACCTTCACCTATCAGAACCCGCCGGGAGTGGAGGTGGGCCAGCGTGTGCATCTGGAGCGCGGCGTGCTGGTAACCGGCTGATACGCCGGAAGCGCCGCGGAAATATCGGGCGCCACTCGGCGCGTACACAAGGCCGGCCATGTGCCGGCTTTGTTATTTGAGACGGCCCGGCGTCCCCGCCAGAGGCCGTCATGCTTTCGAGTTGCGCCGCCGCGATTGGCTCGTGACGACTCGAGTCGAAAACCCGCTTACTGCGCTTCCTCGATCCAGGCGGCCTGGATTGCTTCCAGGATTTTCTCGCCCGAACGCTCTGGCAGGTCGCTGAATCCATCGAGCTCCAGCACCCACTGGCGCAGTTGCGTGAAGCGCACCGTCAAAGGGTCCACATCCGGAAATTTGTCGTACAGCGCCGCAGCGATATCGTAGGTATCAGTCCATTTCATCGGGGAAACTCCGGGCGGCAGGCTCAGTGGCCTTCCTTGGCGTGGTTGATCGTGTATTTGGGGATTTCGACGGTCAGGTCCGTGTCAGCGACGAGCGCCTGGCACGACAGCCGCGAATTGGGTTCGAGACCCCACGCCTTGTCCAGCAGGTCTTCCTCTTTTTCCTCGGCATCTTCAAGCGAGTTGAAGCCCTCGCGCACTACCACGTGGCAGGTGGTGCATGCGCATGACTTTTCGCACGCGTGCTCGATTTCGATACCGTTGTTGAGCAGCGCGTCGCAGATACTGGTGCCGGTGCTGGCTTCGAAGACGGCGCCCTCGGGACACAACTCGACGTGGGGCAAAACGATGATCTGTGGCATTTCTATCCTGTTCTCTTTGTAGCGTCGGCGCTTAGCCGATCTCCTGCACTTTCTTGCCGGCCAACGCACTCTTGATCGAGCGGTTCATGCGGCGTGCGGCGAATTCGTCGGTGCCGTGCGACAGCGCCTCAACCGCCGCCTTGATCGCGTGATGGTCTTCGCCCCGGGCAATCTCGCCAACCTTGGCAATCAGCGCTTCGACTTCGGCGCGTTCTTCCGGCGCCAGCAGATCGCCGTCCACTTCCAGCGCGCGCTGGGTGGCTTCCATCAGTCGCTCGGCTTCGACGCGCTCCTCGGCCAGCGCCCGCGTCTTCATGTCCTGCTCCGCTTCCCGGAAGCTCTCCTGCAACATGCGCGCGATATCGTCATCGGCCAGACCGTACGACGGCTTGACCGATACCGACGCTTCCACGCCCGAATTGGTTTCGCGCGCCGATACAGAAAGCAGGCCGTCAGCATCGACCTGATAGGTCACGCGGATGCGCGCCGCGCCGGCCACCATCGGCGGAATGCCGCGCAGCTCGAAGCGCGCGAGGGACCGGCAGTCGCTGGCCAGTTCGCGCTCGCCCTGCAAGACGTGGATCGCCATCGCGGTCTGGCCATCCTTGAAGGTGGTGAACTCCTGCGCGCGCGCCACCGGGATCGTGCTGTTGCGCGGGATGATCTTCTCGACCAGCCCGCCCATCGTTTCGACGCCCAGCGACAGCGGAATGACATCGAGCAGCAGCCAGTCTTCGCCTGGCGCGTGATTGCCGGCGAGCAGATTGGCCTGCATGGCCGCACCGAGCGCCACGACCTTGTCCGGATCGAGATTGGTCAGCGGTTGCTGGCCGAAATATTCGCCGACCGCCTTGCGGATGGCCGGCATGCGCGTGGCGCCGCCAACCAGCACCACGCCCTTCACCTCATCCGGTGTCACACCGGCGTCGCGCAACGCCTTGCGCACCGGCGCGAGCGTCTTCTGCACCAGATGCGCGGTGATTTCGATAAACGTCGCGGCCGTCAGCGGCAGATGCACGATCTCGCCGCTGGCCAGCACGGCGTCGATCACGGTGCTGTCGCTGGACGACAGTGCTTCCTTGGCGGCGCGGGCGCGCACCATCAACAGGCGCATGTCCTCGGCGGACAGCGGCTGCAGGCCGGCCTGCTCGACGATCCAGCACAGCAGGCGCTGATCGAAGTCGTCGCCGCCAAGCGCGGAATCGCCGCCCGTCGACATCACCTCGAACACGCCCTTGGTCAGCTTGAGCACCGAGATATCGAACGTGCCCCCGCCCAGGTCGTACACGGCGTAGATACCTTCGGCTGCGTTGTCCAGTCCGTACGCGATCGCCGCGGCGGTCGGTTCGTTGAGCAGGCGCAGCACGTCCAGGCCCGCCAGTTGCGCGGCGTCCTTGGTGGCCTGGCGTTGCGCGTCGTCGAAATACGCCGGCACGGTGATCACCGCGCCGACCAGATCGTCGCCGAGCGAATCCTCGGCGCGCTGGCGTAATGTGGCCAGGATCTCGGCCGACACCTCGACGGGACTTTTCACGCCCGCCACGGTCTTCAGCTGGACCATGCCCGGCGCGTCGACGAAATCGTAGGGGCTGTGTTCGATATTGCTGACATCGCGCAGGCCGCGTCCCATGAACCGCTTCACGGAAACAATCGTGTTCTTGGGATCGCGCACCGCTTCGTCCTGGGCCTTGTAGCCGATATGCGCGGTGCCGTTCGGCAGATAGCGCACCACCGACGGCAGCAACGAACGGCCGCTGTCGTCGGGCAGGACTTCGGGGATGCTGTTGCGCACGGCGGCCACCAGGGAATTGGTGGTGCCAAGATCGATACCGACGGCCAGGCGTCGCTGATGGGGCGCCGGCGACATGCCGGGTTCGGAAATCTGGAGCAGTGCCATGGGAATCTTCTAATCTTCGAGACGATCGATCGCTTCGCTGGCGTCGTGTTCGATCTTCTCGATAAACATCAACTGGCGCGCGGCGCCGCCGGCGGCGTCATTGTCGCCGGCGTCTAGCAACGCGCCGAGGGCTGCGTGCCGCTCGCGCTTTTCCTGTCGCAGGTCGCGCAATAGACGATCGAGCTGGTCGACCGCGCGCGCTTGCACCGCATCCTGCAGCGCCTCGCGCCATTCCATCTGCTGCATCAGGAACGCGGGCGCCATGGCCGTATTGCTCTCGGCCTGGATGTCGACGCCACGCAATTGCAGCAGATAGATCGCGCGCTTCAGGGGCTGGCGCAGCGTCCGGTACGCTTCGTTGGCATGCGCGGCCCACTGCATGGCCACGCGCCGCTCGGCGTCTCCGGCATTGGCAAAGCGGTCCGGATGCGCCTGCGTCTGAACGGTGCGATAGGCGGCGTCGAGCGCGGCCTCATCGACGTCGTATTGGGCGGGCAGTCCGAACAGCGAAAAGAAATCGTCTTTCAAAGCGCGTCTTTCAAGAAACATTCACAACAAAAAGGAGCGGTCATGCCGCCCCTTGTCGTGTTGCCGCCCGTGCGTCGCAAACCGAAGCAGGCGGCGCGGGCCCTCAGACCCGGAACGACTCGCCGCAGCCGCACTCGTCCCTGACGTTCGGATTGTTGAACTTGAACCCTTCGTTCAACCCCTCACGCGCGAAGTCGAGCTCGGTGCCGTCGATGTACGGCAGGCTCTTCGGATCCACGATCACCTTGATGCCGTGCGACTCGAATACCTGATCCTCGGGCAGCAGTTCATCCACGTATTCGAGCTTGTATGCCAGGCCCGAGCAGCCAGTGGTCTTCACGCCCAGGCGCAGGCCCACGCCCTTGCCGCGACGTTCCAGGTAGCGGGCGACGTGCTTCGCCGCCTTTTCGGTCATTGTGATCATCTTTGCCTTGCTGTCGAACACCTCGCGCCGCTTGCGCCGTCACGCGAGGTCACACCAACCCATTTGAAGCTGCAGGCCGCCTGAGCGGAATCAGGCTGCCTTCTGCTCGGCGCCGCCGTGCTTCTTCTTGTAATCCTCGACGGCCGCCTTGATGGCGTCTTCCGCCAGGATCGAGCAGTGGATTTTCACCGGCGGCAACGCCAGTTCTTCGGCGATCTGGGTGTTCTTGATCTCCAGCGCCTGGTCCACGGTCTTGCCCTTGACCCATTCGGTCACCAGCGAAGACGAGGCGATTGCCGAGCCGCAACCGTAGGTCTTGAACTTGGCGTCTTCGATCACGCCCGCTTCGTTGACCTTGATCTGCAGCTTCATCACGTCGCCGCAGGCCGGGGCGCCGACCATACCGGTACCCACCGCGTCGTCGTTCTTGTCGAACGAGCCGACGTTGCGCGGATTTTCATAGTGGTCGAGAACCTTGTTGCTATAAGACATTTTGGCTACCTCTGACGAATCTTTATGGGGTTTTTCTTGTTGCCTGGCCTGCGTTCAGTGCGCAGCCCACTGGATCGAATTCAGGTCGACGCCGTCCTTGAACATTTCCCACAGCGGCGACAGTTCACGCAGCTTGCCGATCTTGTTCTTGAGCAGCTCGACGGTGTAGTCGATTTCGGCTTCGGTGGTGAAACGGCCCACCGTGAAGCGGATCGAGCTATGCGCGAGTTCGTCGTTGCGGCCGAGCGCGCGCAACACATACGACGGCTCCAGCGACGCGGACGTGCAGGCCGAACCCGACGACACGGCCACGTCCTTGATGGCCATGATCAGCGATTCACCTTCCACGTAGTTGAAGCTGACATTGAGGTTGTGCGGCACACGATGTTCCATCGAGCCGTTCAGGTACACCTCTTCCATGCTCGACAGGCCGTTCCACAGGCGGTCGCGCAGCATGCGGATACGCTCGTTTTCCGTGGCCATTTCTTCGCGGGCAAGACGGAATGCCTCGCCCATGCCGACGATCTGGTGCGTGGCCAGCGTGCCCGAGCGCATGCCGCGCTCGTGGCCGCCGCCGTGCATCTGCGCCTCGATGCGCACGCGCGGCTTGCGACGCACGTACAGCGCGCCAATGCCCTTCGGGCCATAGGTCTTGTGGGCCGAGAACGACATCAGGTCGCACTTCAGCGTGGCCAGGTTGATCAGCACCTTGCCGGTAGCCTGCGCGGCGTCGCAATGGAAGATGATGCCCTTGTCGCGGCAGATCTCGCCGATCTGCTCGACGTCCTGGATCACGCCGATCTCGTTGTTCACGAGCATCACCGAAACCAGGATCGTGTCCGGGCGGATCGCCTGCTTGAACACGTCCATGTCGATCAGGCCGTCGTCCTTGACGTCGAGGTACGTCACCTCGAAGCCTTGGCGTTCCAGCTCACGCGTGGTGTCCAGCACGGCCTTGTGCTCGGTCTTTACGGTGATGATGTGCTTGCCCTTGCCCGAGTAGAAATTGGCCGCGCCCTTGATGGCGAGGTTGTCCGACTCGGTGGCGCCAGACGTCCACACGATTTCCCGCGGGTCGGCGCCAACCAGCGCCGCCACCTGCTCGCGCGCCTCTTCCACGGCGCGCTCGGCGTCCCAGCCATAGGCATGGCTGCGCGAAGCGGGATTGCCGAACTGCTCGCGCAGGTACGGAATCATCTTGTCGGCCACGCGCGGGTCCACCGGCGTGGTCGCCGAGTAATCCATATAGATCGGGAAATGTGGGGTGGTGCTCATCGTTATGACTGCCTTATAGGGATCGCTAATCGCGTACTGCCTACTAATAGTTTAGATCGGTTACTGCAATCTTGCTCAGGACTGCGCAAGACTGAAGACCGAATTGACCATGCGGGCGCGTGCGGGCTTTTCCTGTTTCCCGGATTTGCCACGGGCCACGGTCACTGGCTGCTGCGCGGCGTCTTCGCGCATGTCGTGCAACACGGCCGGTTGCCGCGCGCGCTGCTGGTCGACCAGATTTTTCAGCGACACGGAGTCGAGGTACTCGACCATCTTCTGGTTCAGCGTGGCCCACAGTTCGTGGGTCATGCAGCGCCCGGATCCGTCGTCGCCGTTACAATTGCCCTTTCCCCCGCACTGCGTGGCGTCCAGCGGCTCGTCCACGGCGATGATGATGTCCGCCACGGTGACGTCCTCGGCCTTGCGGGCGAGGCTGTATCCGCCGCCCGGGCCGCGCACGCTTTCCACGATTTCGTGGCGGCGCAGCTTGCCGAACAACTGCTCGAGGTACGACAGGGAAATTTTCTGACGCTGGCTGATGCCGGCCAGGGTGACGGGTCCCTGATCCTGGCGCATGGCCAGGTCAATCATGGCGGTTACCGCAAAACGGCCTTTGGTGGTCAGTCTCATGATGCTCGGGGAGAGGGAATACTTGAGAATTTCGGTCGAGTTTACGATATCCCGACTAAATCAGTCAAGTTCCCCTTGCTGCAACGCACTGTTCCACCCGCTATAACGATGAGCGTTCCGCGGCCGGGGACTCCGGCTTGCTGCGCGGCGGAATCAACAGTGACATCGGATGCCTGACGATGCGCCGCCGCACCGCCCCTACCAACGCCTTGCGATCGACGCGCCGCAGGTTGCGTGATCGCAACGCCATATAGAACGCCAACGCGAAGCTCACCGCGACGTTCAGCACACCCATCAGCGCGATTCCCGCCACGGCCAGCCACAGAGACGGCATGCGCAGCGCATCGACGCCCAGCACGCCAAGCGCCGCCCCCACCGATCCGGTGGAAAGCGTGACGTGACGCACTTCCATATGGGGACCGACGAAGCTCAGGATCTCCGGCCCCAGACCCAGCAGGAATCCGAGCGACACGTTGGCGGTGATGCCCGACAGGTTGCGCTTCCAGAAATCCGCCAGGCGCGTGGCGCCGCGCTGTCCCAGCACATAGCGCAGGCGACGGTTGTAAGCCATCACGTCGTGCACGCGATGCAGCGCGAACCAGTTGTCGGCCCAGCCGGCGATCAGGCTCGACAGCCACAGCAACACGCCCGTGAACACCGCATACAACGGCGTCGGGCCAAGAATCGAAAACGATTCGATCGTGGCGATGGCCTTGGCTGGCGTGATCAGGTTGGTGCCGAGCAGCTTCGCGGCGAGCCATTGCAGCGCGAATGCCACCGGAAATACCACCGAAAGATTGCCGAAGATCGCCGCCGCATTGGAGCGGATCATCGCGATCGTGTCGTCGACAAACAGCTCGCGCCCGTCCGGCCGCCCCGCGCCATCGAGCCGGTGCGCGAGCGCCGGACCGGTCATCGCGGGCTGTTTGGTGGCCAGCGTGAAATGCGCGAAATGGATCGCCAGAAAGCTGCCCGCGTAGTTCAGCGATGCGAGAAAGCCTTCGGTGAATTTGTCGAGGTGCAGGCCATAGATCAGGAACTTCAGGTAGACCGTGATCACGGTCACCAATCCGCCGCCCGCTGCCGCACGCATCAGTTCGCCATATTCCCTGCGGTCGCGCGTGATGTAGTGCTCGCCCGTTTCGGCCGAACGCTCCACCACCTTGCGCGCCAGTTGCGCGAACGACGTGCCAAGCAGATGTCCAACGCTGCGGCGCGCCTGCGTCGAGCGAATCAATTCGGCGATCAGGTGCGCATGACGTTCGCGGCGCGAAGGATCGACCCAGGCATTGAGCAGCAAGTCGATACGCGACAGTTGCGCCTTCATGCGCTCAATCTGGAACACCACCTCCACCGATACGCCGTTTTCCTCGAGGTCGTCGTAGACCTGGCGCGCCGCGGCATGGCAGCCGTCGAGCAAGGCCCGGAAGTAGTTCAGACGATGCGCGAACGTTGCGCCATCATGCGCAAGGCCTTCCTCGCAGAGCGCGACGATGGCGGTATCGAGCCGATAGAACGGCGTGTCTTCGACGCGCCCGTGCAGGCGCGAGCGGATTGCCTGACTCAGCCCGGTGGCCTTGACGTGGCTCACCAGCACCTGAATGCTGGTCGTCAGCGTGGCCTCACGCGCGACGTGAAAGCGTTCCACGCCTTCGTCCGCGTCGGACAACACGGCCATCCCGAGGCGCTCGACGAGTTCGTTGTCGAGCGCTTCCACCCACTCGGCGTCGTTGTCGTCGACAAACAGCAGCGCGAACAACGCCGCCATATCGCTGCGGTTGGGTGGCGGCGGCAGAAACCGCGCCTGTAGGCGGTCGACCATCTCGCCCCAGATGCCAGGGTGCGACGCCACGCCGGTATCGCAGAACAGCGCGGTTGGATCGTTGTCGCGCACGATGGCGCGCACCGTGCGGGCGAAGCTGTCGGACCACTCGGGATGGCGCGCCAGAACCTGCAGCAGATAGCGCAGGCGCACGTGCGCGGGATAGCGGCGCGCAGCGCTTGCATCGCCGTCTTGCTCCACCCCGGGGTTGCCGTCGCGCCGCAGCCAGTAGCCAAGTTCGACCAGCCAGGCGTTACGCTCGGCCAGCGGCGCGTCGGGATCGGCCGCTGCCAGGATGGCGTCGAGCTGAAGACTGGCGCTGCGCGATTCACGCCATTTACGAAACAGCGAACGCATCGTCAAGCCAGCCGTTGTGCGAGAAACGCGATCACGCCGTCGCAGGCGTCCTCGACGTAGTCGAGCACGCGCTCGAATCCATCGCCTTCGCCGTAATAGGGATCGGGCACTTCGTCTGCGCGTGCATCGCTTGCGAAGCTCATCAGCAGGCGCACCTTCGCGGCGCCGTCGGGATGCAGCGCGCGCAGCGCCGCCAGATTGGCGTGATCCATGGCCAGCACGAGATCGAAGCGGTCGAAATCGGTCACGTCAACCTGACGCGCGCGCAGCGACGACAGATCGTAACCGCGCCGCAGCGCATGGCGCTGGCTGCGCGCATCGGGCGGCCGCCCAACGTGATAGTCGTGCGTGCCGGCCGAATCCAGTTCGACCCGATCGGCGAGGCCGGCGGCCTGCAGCTTGGCGCGCAGCACGCCCTCCGCCGTGGGGGAACGGCAGATATTGCCCATGCAGCACATCAGAATGGCGTATTTTTTCATCGGCGCGATTCTACCTGCCGCGCACCGGCGCCGATGCGCAATCGCCGGCTAAAGCTGTTCGGCGAGTTGACGGCCGCGCGCGAAACCGGCGGTCTCGGCGTCTTCGGGCGTCGCAAAATGCTCGCTCGGCGGGGAGGATTCGAGCAGCGTGCCAGCGGCGCGAATATTCGTGCCCTTGCGGCAAACTCGCACCGTGTATTCCCATTCGATCGGCGTCCGGAGTTTCACCAGCACCTGGATCTCGTGCGTGTCGAAAACCTTCTTTTTCCATTCACTGCGGTAGGCCATCAATGTCTCCTGGCCGACTGTGTCTTGTATTGACCCGTGGCCTGGGTCAATTCACTTCGCCGGCATCGATCGTGCGCATGGCTTCGGCCTCGGCCAGGGCGAGTGCCGCCTCGGGCGTCTGGGCCGCGCCGGTTTCCGTTTCAAACGTGGGTCCGCCGGGCTCGCCAAATGCATCGGCAATCGTCAGCTTTCCGGCGAAGCCGCCGCCCGCATGCGGGATCGCGCGGGCCACGACGGCATAACCACCATATTCGAACTGTGTCACCATGGCGCGCTCCTGGTTGGCGGCAGAGTCTGGGTTCCCATTGTTCAAAAACAGGCCCTAACCACTATAGGATGCCTTCGCGCCGCATGCGCATCAGAAGCTGATCCGGTATCCCCTCAGCTTGACGGCGGCAGCAGATGGTCGCCGTCCGCGGCGCCGCCAAATACCTGCGCGCGCAGCTTGCTCAATTGATCCCGCACCTGAGCCGCTTTTTCGAATTCGAGATTCTTGGCGTGGTCCAGCATCTGCTTCTCCAGACGCTTGATTTCCCGGGATACCTGCTTCTCGCTCATATCCTCGTATTTGGCGCGTTCCGCGGCGGCGGTCAATTCCGCCTTGACCTCGTTGGCGTCATACACGCCGTCGATAATGTCCTTGATGCGCTTGACCACGCCACGCGGAACGATGCCATGCGCCTCGTTGTACGCGGTCTGCTTGATGCGGCGGCGTTCGGTTTCCTGAATCGCCACCTTCATCGAATCGGTCATGCGATCGGCATAAAGAATGGCCATGCCGTTCACATTGCGCGCCGCGCGGCCGATGGTCTGAATCAGCGACCGCTCTGCACGCAGAAAACCTTCCTTGTCCGCATCGAGAATCGCCACGAGCGACACTTCCGGAATATCGAGGCCCTCGCGCAGCAGGTTGATCCCGACCAGCACATCGAAGGTGCCAAGCCGCAGATCGCGAATGATCTCGACGCGCTCGACAGTATCGATATCCGAATGCAGATAGCGCACCTTGACGCCGTTCTCGGACAGAAATTCGGTGAGCTGTTCGGCCATGCGCTTGGTCAGCGTGGTCACCAGCACGCGCTCGTTGACCTTCACGCGCAGGTGGATCTCGCTTAACAGATCGTCCACCTGGGTGGTGGCCGGCCGTACCTCGATAATCGGATCGACAAGTCCGGTGGGACGTACCACCTGTTCCACGACCTGCCCCGCGTGTTCCTTTTCATAATTGGCCGGTGTGGCGGTCACGAATACCGCCTGGCGCATCTTGCGCTCGTATTCGTCGAACTTGAGCGGCC
Organism: Cupriavidus sp. GW822-FHT06G04; assembly: GCF_058799075.1. NCBI lineage: Bacteria > Pseudomonadati > Pseudomonadota > Betaproteobacteria > Burkholderiales > Burkholderiaceae > Cupriavidus > Cupriavidus sp. GW822-FHT06G04. The sequence continues at coordinate 205,686 of NZ_JBXALD010000004.1, forward strand.
GGTTGTCGAGCGCCGACGGCAGGCGGAAGCCATATTCGACCAGCGTGGTCTTGCGCGCGCGGTCGCCGTTGTACATGCCGTTCAACTGGCCGATCAGCACGTGCGATTCGTCGAGGAACATCAGCGCATCGGGCGGCAGATAATCGACCAGCGTGGGCGGCGGCTCGCCCGGCTTGGCTCCTGAAAGATGGCGCGAATAATTTTCGATGCCCTTGCAGAAACCCAGTTCCGAAAGCATTTCCAGATCGAAGCGCGTGCGCTGCTCAAGGCGCTGGGCCTCGACGAGCCGATTTTCCTTGTAGAAGAAATCGAGCCGCTCGCGCAATTCCACCTTGATGTCCTCGATCGCGCGCAGCACGGTTTCGCGCGGCGTGACGTAATGGCTGGACGGATACACCGTGAAACGCGGAATCTTCTGCCGCACGCGGCCGGTCAGCGGATCGAAAAACTGCAGCGAGTCGACCTCGTCGTCGAACAGTTCCACACGGACGGCCATTTCGGCGTGTTCGGCCGGAAAGATGTCGAGCGTATCGCCACGCACGCGGAAACTGCCGCGCTGGAAATCGGTTTCGTTGCGCGTGTACTGCATCGCGATCAGACGCGCGATGACGTCGCGCTGGCTGATCTTGTCGCCCATGCGCAGCGTCAGGATCATCTGGTGGTATTCGCTGGGATTGCCGATACCGTAAATGGCCGACACGGTCGCCACGATAATCGTGTCGCGACGCTCGAGCAGGCTCTTGGTGGCCGACAGGCGCATCTGCTCGATGTGTTCGTTGATCGACGAATCTTTTTCGATGAACAAATCGCGCTGAGGCACATAGGCCTCGGGCTGGTAGTAGTCGTAGTAGCTGACGAAATACTCCACCGCGTTGCGCGGGAAAAATTCCCGGAATTCCGAATAAAGCTGCGCCGCAAGGGTCTTGTTCGGCGCGAAAACGATGGCCGGGCGCCCAAGGCGAGCGATCACGTTGGCCATTGTGAAGGTCTTGCCCGAGCCGGTCACGCCCAGCAACGTCTGGTATGAGAGTCCGTCCTGCACCCCTTCCACCAGTTGCCGGATGGCCTCGGGCTGGTCGCCGGCGGGCGGAAACGGCTGGTACAGCTGGAACGGCGACCCCGGAAAAGAGACGAATTTGTCTTCATCCAGGGCGGGGGCGACTTCGGCGAGATTCGTCATAAACGTAGGGAAAAACCTGAGGAATACTGGCGGATTACGCTAGAATCTTGGGGTTGCGCGGATCGGTTCAAGGCCAGTGTGCCTGAACGCTGCTGTCAGGTTCTGTCAGGAGTGTCAGACGCCCCGGATTCGACCGGACCATGTTCCGACGCAGCCACAGCGCAGTCCGAAGCATTCTACGCCCTCCGTTTTGTTACACAGCTGACCACGAGATTCCAAATGAGTTTGTTTTCTGCCGTCGAGATGGCCCCGCGCGACCCGATCCTGGGCCTGAATGAAGCATTCAATGCCGATACGCGTTCCACGAAGGTGAATCTGGGTGTTGGCGTGTACTTCACGGACGAAGGGAAAATTCCGCTGCTGCGCGCCGTGCAGGAAGCCGAAAAAGCGCGCCTGGCCACCGCCACGCCGCGCGGCTACCTGCCCATCGAAGGCATTGCCGCCTACGACCAGGCCGTGCAAACGCTGCTGTTCGGCAAGGATTCGGCCCTCATCACCGAAGGCCGCGTTGTGACCGCCCAAGCACTTGGCGGCACCGGCGCGCTCAAGATCGGCGCCGACTTCCTGAAGCGCCTGTACCCGAACGCCTCGGTCGCCATCAGCGACCCGAGCTGGGAAAACCACCGCGCGCTGTTCGAAGCCGCCGGTTTCCCGGTGGTCAACTATGCCTATTACGACGCCGCCAGCCACGGCCTGAACTTCGCCGGCATGGTCGAATCGCTGAAGTCGTACCCGGCCAACACGATCGTCGTTCTGCACGCCTGCTGCCACAACCCGACCGGCGTCGACCTGAACGAAGCCCAATGGAAGCAAGTGGTCGAACTGGTCAAGGAACGCAACCTGATTCCGTTCCTGGACATGGCCTACCAGGGCTTTGCCGAAGGCATCGACCCGGACGGCGCCGCAGTGCGTCTGTTTGCCGAATCGGGCCTGCCGTTCTTCGTGTCCAGCTCGTTCTCGAAGAGCTTCTCGCTGTATGGCGAACGCGTCGGCGCGCTGTCGATCGTGACCACCGGCAAGGAAGAGGCACAGCGCGTGATGTCGCAGGTCAAGCGCGTGATCCGCACCAACTATTCCAACCCGCCGACCCACGGCGGCACCGTGGTGGCCACCGTGCTGAACAGCCCCGAGCTGCGCGCCATGTGGGAAGAAGAACTGGGTGAAATGCGCGACCGCATCAAGCTGATGCGCAACGCCCTTGTCGACAAGCTGGCCGCCAAGGGCGTGCCCGGCGACTTCTCGTTCGTGAAAGCCCAGCGCGGCATGTTCTCGTACTCGGGCCTGACTTCGGCTCAGGTCGACACGCTGCGCACCGAACACGGCATTTACGCCGTCAGCACCGGCCGCATCTGCGTGGCCGCGCTGAACAGCCGCAACATCGACGCCGTGGTAAACGCTATCGCAGCGGTCTACTAAGCCAGGCGTCCGCAAAGACGCCTCGCGGCGGTTGCGCAAAAAAGCAACACCCGCGACATGAAAAGGCGATCCGGAGTGCGCTCCGGGTCGCCTTTTTCTTTTCTTCAGCGTTGTCATCAGGATTTGCGGCCGATGTCCTATCGTCCTCCCTGCTTGGTCGGGTAAGTTGGCGGCATATGCTGCAGAGCACGATCGTTCGATTGCGGGCATAATCGTTGCGCGACAAGCACTCGCGACCAGAAAGGCTAGACAAGCATGCTTTACCAATTGCATGAATTTCAGCGCTCGATGCTGAACCCGTTGACCGCCTGGGCTCAGGCGACAGCCAAGACATTTACCAATCCCCTCAGCCCGTTATCGCTGATTCCCGGTGCGCCGCGGATGGCTGCGGGATATGAGCTGCTCTACCGGCTCGGCAAGGAATACGAAAAACCAGCCTTTGATATCAAGGCTGTCCGTTCCAACGGCCGCGACATTCCCATCGTCGAACAGGCCGTGCTGGAAAAGCCATTCTGCAAACTGATCCGCTTCAAGCGCTACGCGGACGACCCGGAAACCATCAAGCTGCTCAAGGACGAGCCGGTCGTACTGGTTTGCGCGCCGCTGTCCGGCCACCACGCCACGCTGCTGCGCGATACCGTGCGAACCTTGCTGCAGGACCACAAGGTCTACGTCACGGACTGGGTCGACGCGCGCATGGTGCCGGTGGAAAGCGGCAGCTTCCATTTGTCCGACTACATCTATTACATCCAGGAATTCATCCGCCATATCGGCGCCGAAAACCTGCATGTGATTTCCGTCTGCCAGCCGACCGTACCGGTGTTGGCGGCCATTTCGCTGATGGCCTCGGCCGGCGAGAAGACGCCGCGCACGATGACCATGATGGGCGGTCCGATCGACGCGCGCAAAAGCCCGACGTCGGTCAATTCGCTGGCCACCAACAAATCGTTCGAGTGGTTCGAGAACAACGTCATCTACACGGTGCCGGCCAATTATCCCGGCCATGGCCGCAAGGTGTATCCGGGCTTCCTGCAGCATGCGGGATTCGTGGCAATGAACCCGGATCGCCATCTGTCGTCGCACTACGACTATTACCTGAGCCTGATCGAAGGCGATGCCGACGATGCCGAGGCCCACGTGAAGTTCTACGACGAGTACAACGCGGTACTCGACATGGCCGCCGAATATTATCTGGATACGATTCGCGAGGTGTTCCAGGAATTCCGCCTGGCCAACGGCACGTGGGAAATCGACGGCGCGCCGGTGCGTCCGCAGGACATCAAGGGCACGGCCTTGCTGACGATCGAAGGCGAACTCGACGATATCTCCGGAGCGGGCCAGACCGCAGCCGCGCACGACCTGTGCGCGGGCATTCCGAAAACGCGCAAGCAGCACATCACTGCGCCGAAGTGCGGTCACTACGGGATTTTTTCGGGCCGTCGCTGGCGCGAGAACATCTATCCGGAACTGCGCGAATTCATCCGCAAGTATTGATTCGGCAAGCCGCCAGACAAAACGCCCGCGAATTTTTCGCGGGCGTTTTGTCTTGGCGCCGTCCCGATCAGAAAGATCGGTTCAACGATTGGTCAGGTAGGACAGCAGCATATCGGTGTGCAAGTCGGCAAAGCGCGCATGCTCTTCTTCCGATGCCACATCGCGACCGATCACCGCACTGATCGTATAGCGGTTGGACAGCACGTAATAGCCCAGCGCCGAAATCGTCAGGTAGAACTGCGGCACATCGATCTGGTCGCGAAATACGCCCTGCTTCTGTCCGCGCTGAATCACATCGGCCAGCACGTCCACCACCGGATTGATCAGCTCATGCAATTGCGCCGATTTCTTCAGATGACGCGCCTCGTGCAGGTTTTCGCTGTTGACCAGGCGGATGAATTCCGGATGCGCGTAATACCAGTCCCATATAAAGCGGGCCAGGGTCCGTACCGCCGCCACCGGATCTTCGTCGGTGATATGCAGTTGCTCTTCGGCGGCACGAAATTCGGCGTACTGCCTTTCCAGCACGGCCAAAAACAGGCCTTCCTTGCTGCCGTAGTAGTAGTACAGCATGCGCTCGTTGGTTTCGGCGCGACGTGCGATCTGGTCGACGCGTGCACCGGCCAGACCGCCCTTGGCAAATTCCTCGGTGGCTGCCGCCATAATGCGTCGGCGTGTGCCCTCGGGATCCCGCTTGGTTCTTGGCTCGTTCGACATGAAATTCCGTCTGTCAGTTGCGCGGATTATGGCATAGCGTGTCACCCGGCTTGCGGCGGCCTCTCCCCTATCGAGTGACGCCGCATGATCGCCTTTTCTGCACTGCGGCGAAATCGGGGATAATCCTTGCCGCGCAGGCGCGCCACAGACCCGCCACGTCGCAGCCGCTCCCCTCGAAAACCGTATTACGTCGTGACCCACACCCCATCGATCGCTGCTGGCGACAGCCTGGCAGACCGCCTTGAAGCCCTGCTGCCGCAAACCCAATGCACCAAATGCGGGTTCGATGGCTGCCGCCCCTACGCCGAAGCCATGGCCGCGGGCGAGGCCGCAAGCAACCGCTGCCCGCCGGGCGGCGCCGAGGGTGTGGTGCGACTATCCGCCTTGCTGGGCGTGGCACCCCAACCGCTGGACCCCGAGCGCGGCATCGAACAGCCGCGCGCCGTGGCCCGGATCGACGAGTCGCTGTGTATCGGCTGCACGCTCTGCATCCAGGCGTGTCCCGTCGATGCCATCGTCGGCGCGGCCAAGCAGATGCATACCGTGCTGCCGGACTGGTGCACCGGCTGCGATCTTTGCGTGGCGCCCTGCCCGGTCGACTGCATCGCCATGATCCCGATCACGGGCGCTAAGACTGGTTGGGCGGCATGGTCGCAGGAGCAGGCCGACATTGCGCACGTCCGTCATCTGGCGCGCCGCGAGCGGCTGGTGCGCGAACGCGCGGAAAACGACGCGCGCCTCGCCGCCAAAGCCGCCGCAAAGCTTGAAGCGCTGCAGGCCGAATCCGCCGCGAGCGAAGCCGAACAGGCCGCGCAAGCGCGCAAGAAAGCGATCATCCAGGCGGCGATCGAACGCGCGCGCCAGAAGGCCGCCGCGGCAAAACCGCGCAACACCGAAGACGTGTCGCCCGCCGTGCAGGCGCAGATCGAGGCCGCAGAGGCGCGCCGTACCCGGCTTGGCATCGGCACAGCCCAGCCTGAAGCCGATCACGCCGATCACGCCGATCACGCCGATGGTGCCGATCATGCAGACCGCGCCGACGATCCCGCTGACACCGGCAGCCAGAACAAGAACGACGACAGCAATCCTCCGCGATGAATCCCGCCAAGCGCCTTGCGATCTTTGAAACCCTGCGCGAAGTCAATCCGACACCGGAAACGGAGCTGGAATACAGTTCGCCGTTCGAATTGCTGATTGCGGTGCTGCTGTCCGCGCAAGCCACCGATGTGGGCGTGAACAAGGCCACGCGCAAGCTGTTTCCCGTGGCACACACGCCGCAACAGATTCTGGATCTGGGCGAGGATGGGCTGATCGAATACATCAAGACGATCGGCCTGTACAAGACCAAGGCCAAGCATGTGATGGCAACGTGCCGGATCCTTGTCGAGCAGCATGGCGGCAGGGTCCCGCCCGTGCGCGAAGCGCTCGAAGCGCTGCCCGGCGTGGGGCGGAAAACGGCCAACGTGGTGCTCAACGTGGCATTTGGCCATCCGACCATCGCGGTCGACACCCATATCTTTCGCGTGGCCAATCGCACCGGCCTGGCACCGGGCAAGAACGTCGACGAAGTGGAGCAGAAACTGTTGAAGGTGGTGCCGAAAGACTTCCTGCACGATGCGCACCACTGGCTGATTCTTCACGGCCGATACGTGTGCAAGGCGCGCAAGCCCGAATGTTGGCATTGCGCGATCGAGCCGCTCTGCGAGTTCAGGGAAAAGACGCCGGCGCCGAAATCGTAGGCGTCGCCGCCATCAAGGCGCGCGGTGTGTCAGCACTAGCGCCAGCCGCAACGCGGTGGCCGCCACCGACTCGACGTCGGGTGCATAGCCTTCGCGGATCCAATGCAGCGCCACGTGAATGATGCCGCCCGCGATCCCCGCGAGCAGCATTGGATCGGCAGCCGGGCCGCCGGGCAGCAAGGTGCGCGCCAGCAGTCCGCCAAACTCGCGCAGCGACACGCCCAGCGCCTCGTCCACCGGCTTGCTGACGCCGCGAATCTCCACCAGGAACACCCGCGCCGAGCGCGGCTCGCATTGCAGCGTGCCGAAATAGGTGCGCAGCATCGCCAGCGCGCGATGCTGGCCGTCGCCGCCCGCCGCCTCGCCGGCATGCTCGAGTTTATGCAGCAGCCGGTGCGTGACTGTTTGAAACGACGCCAGTAGCAACGCTTCACTGTTGGCAAACGATTCGTAAAAATATCGCTCGGTCAGTCCCGCCGCTTCGCAGACGGCCTTGACCGTGGCGTTCTGATAGCCGCGTTCGCCGTACACCTGCACGGCCGCGGCGATAAGCTGATCGCGTCGCTGGGCGCGGCGCTCGTCGGCGTCAGCGCCGCGATAGCGGCGCGCGGGGGAGAGCTCGGTGGTCATGCGCGCCATTATGACATTCCCTATTGTCAGATCGCTTCTGACAACCTATGTTGTCAGAAGCCCCAACTCGACCGGGTTCCCGTCATGACCGCCCCGCTTCCCGATGACGCAGTTCTCGACGTACTGATCGTAGGCGCCGGCCTCTCCGGTATCGGTGCCGCCCGGCACCTGCAGCAGCGCTGTCCCGACAAGCGCTTCGCCATCCTGGAAGCCCGCGATGCCGTAGGCGGCACCTGGGATCTGTTCCGCTATCCCGGCATCCGTTCGGATTCGGACATGTACACGCTCGGCTACCGCTTCAAGCCCTGGCGCGGCGCCAAGGCCATTGCCGACGGGCCGTCGATCCTGGCCTACATCCGCGAAACCGCCGACGAGGCAGGCATCACCCCGCACATCCGTTTCGGCCACAAGGTCGTCAGCGCCGCTTGGAGCAGCCACGACGCGTGCTGGACCGTGGAAGCCGAGCGTTCGGCGGACGGTTTGCGCCAGCGACTGCGCGCGCGGCTGCTCTATGTTTGCGCGGGCTATTACAGCTATGCGGAAGGGCATCGTCCGAAATTTCCGGACGAAGAAAATTTCCGAGGCCAGATCGTCCATCCGCAGTTCTGGGACCCATCGATCGACTATGCGGGCAAGCGTGTGGTGGTGATCGGCAGCGGCGCTACGGCCGTCACGCTGGTGCCCGCGATGGCCGGCACGGCGCAGCACGTGACGATGCTGCAGCGCTCGCCCACCTACATCGTGACGCGCCCGGGCGAGGACGCGATCGCGCAGCGCCTGCGCCGCGTGCTGCCGGAGCGGCTGGCCTATCGCGCCACGCGCTGGAAGAACGTGCTGCTGGGGATGTTCTTCTTCCAGCTGGCGCGACGCCGGCCGCAGAAGGTGAAGCAACGTCTGGTCGGCATGGCCGCGGCGCAGCTTGAACCGGGCTTCGATGTCGATACGCATCTGACGCCGCGCTATAACCCCTGGGATCAGCGCGTCTGCCTGGTGCCAGACGGCGATCTGTTCCGCGAAATCCGCAACGGCCGCGCATCGATCGTGACCGATCAGATCGATCGCTTCACCGCCGACGGCATTGCGCTGAAATCGGGCAAGACCTTGCCCGCCGACGTCGTGGTGGCTGCCACCGGTCTGAAACTGAATATGCTCGGCGACATCGCGCTGACCGTCGACGGCAAACCGCGCCGGCCATCGGAGTGCCTCGCCTACAAAGGCATGATGCTGAGCAATGTACCCAACCTGGTGCTGGCGTTCGGCTACACCAATGCATCGTGGACGCTGAAGGCCGATCTCACTGCCGAATACGTGTGCCGGCTGCTGCGGTTCATGGATCGCCGCGCATACCGGTTTGCCATGCCGGTGGTCGATCCGGACGTCCAGGCAGCGCCGTTCCTCGACTTCAGCTCCGGCTACGTCCAGCGCGCGGCCCATGTGCTGCCGCGGCAGGGGCATCGCAAACCGTGGCGCGTCTATCAGAATTACCTCATGGACATGCTGACGATCCGCCATGGCCGCATCGACGACGGCGTGCTGCACTTCGACGCCGCGCAGGCCGCCACCGCACCCACCAGCAACCCGATCGCCCGGACCCAACCATGAACGTCCTGCTCGTGCTTGTACTCGCCGTTGCCGCGGCAGGCGCCGCGCTACTGGCGCTGCTTTTCGTGTTCACCTGGCGCACCACGCGCAAGATCGAGGCCGCGCTGCCGCCCACCGGTCGCTTTGTCGATGTGCCTGGCGCGCGACTGCATGTGGTCGAACGCGGCAACGGCCCTGCCGTGCTGCTGGTACACGGCCTGTCCGGCCAGTTGGCCAATTTCGATTACGGCATGATCGAGCCGCTATCGCGCGACTTCCGTGTGATCGCCGTCGATCGCCCCGGCGCGGGATATTCGACGCGGCAACCGGGCGCGGCTGCCGACCTGCGCGCGCAGGCCGACACGCTGGCGGCGCTCATCGACCAGCTCGGCCTGCACAAACCGCTGGTGGTTGGCCACTCGCTGGGCGGCGCGATTTCGCTGGCGCTGGCCACCTATCACCCGGACCGCGTGGGCGGGCTGGCGTTGATCGCCCCGCTCACCCATCCGCCCGAAGCGGTGTCACCAGTGTTCCAGGCGATGGCCGTGCAAAGCGCTTTCGTGCGCAAGCTGATCGCGTGGACGCTGGTGATCCCAATGTCGATCCGGCGCCGCGAACAGGTCATGAATATCGTCTTCGGCCCCGATGCCGTGCCCGCCGATTTCCCGACGCGCGGCGGCGGCCTGCTGGCACTGCGGCCGAGCCATTTCATCGGCGCATCGGAAGATCTGCTCGGTGTGGCGCACAGCCTGCCGCCGCTGCTGCCGCGATACAGCGATCTGCGCGTACCGGTCAGCATTCTGTTCGGACGCGAAGACCGCATCCTCGACTACCGGATGAATGGCGAGGCCTTCGTGGCCAAGCTGCCCGCCGCGCGCCTGACACTGGTGAACGGCGGGCATATGCTGCCGGTGACGGCGGTGCAGACGAGCGTCGATTTCGTTCGCGACGCGGCGCTGCAGTTGCATGAAGCCGTCGCCGCATAGTTCAGATCTCCACGAAACACTGGATACGAGGAGCCCCGGATGGCCACGTCGACCGGATCGAATCCCTACAAGCAGGACTTGTTCACCGCGTTGCAAGCCGTGCGCAAGCTGATGGCCGATGGCAACGATACGGCCCAGGTGTTCCGCATCATGCGCGCGCTGAACGGCCCGTCGATGCCAAGGAATTTCAGTCGGCTGCTGGGCACGGTCGAGGGCCGGCGCATGGTCTATCAACGTGTCGAGCTGGCCGAGCGCCTGAGCGATCCCGCCTATATCGCGCAGTTCGCACCGGGCACGGTCGGCGCCGCGTACCGCGCGTTCCTGGAGCGCACCGGCTACAGCGCCGATGGACTGGCCAAGGTCTCGAATCTCGACCAGGAACCCGTGGTCGAGGACGCGTACATGTGGTTCGGGCGGCGCACGCGCGACATCCACGATATCTGGCACGTGCTCACCGGTTATCGCGCCGATGAAAGTCTCGGGGAGGCGGCGCTGGTCGCGTTCAGCTACGCGCAAACGGGCGGCAAGGGCTGGGCCTTTATCGCCATCGCGGCATCGCTGAAAAGCCTGCGCGTTTCCGGCGGCACCGCATTCGCGCGCGCCGTGATAGAGGGTTATCGGCTGGGCCGCCGCGCCAGCTGGCTGCTCGGCGAGGATTACGAAAAGCTGCTGCACGAGCCGCTCGAGGCCGCGCGCGCACGGCTGGGCATCGCGCAGCCGGTGCGCTACCTGTCGTGCAATCCAGTCGCCGAATGGACGGCCTGAGCGCGTCAAGCGCTTCGACAAATAAAAAAAAGCGACCCAAGGGTCGCTTTTTTATCGAAGCGAATCCGGCTCAGACGATCTTGCAGGCTTCGTCGAACGACAGGCGCGGCAGGCGCGGATAGAGCTTGTCCGCTTCGCCATAGCCAAGATTGATCAGGAAGTTGATCGACCACTTGCCGTCCGGGAAGAACGCCGAATTGACCTTGGCCGCATCGAAACCGCCCATCGGACCGCAATCGAGACCCAGGGCGCGAGCAGCCAGAATGAAGTACGCACCTTGTAGCGAGCTGTTCATCAGCGCGTCGCGGGCAATCTTTTCCTCGTTGCCGGCATACCAGGCGCGCGCGTCGGCGTGCGGAAACAGCTTCGGCAGTTGATCGTGGAAAGCGTTGTCGAAAGCGACGATGGCCGTCACTGGGGCACTGCGCGTCTTGTCGACATTTCCAGCCGATACGCACTCGACCAGCCGCGCCTTTTGCTCGGCGGACTTCACGAACACGATGCGAGCCGGCGAACTGTTGGCCGCGGTCGGGCCGAACTTCATGGCTTCGTAGATCTGCTTCAGCAGCGCATCGTCCACATGCTTGTCCTGCCACACGTTATGAGTGCGTGCCTCGGTGAACAATTGTGCGAGCACGGCCTGATCGACGGGTTTCATTGCGCGTTTTCCGGTTTTCATGAAGGAAGAAAGCGCGATTGTACCCAAGCCGACGCGGCTGACCCACAACCACTTTGATGAATCCGTTCAATTCCGTTCGTCGGCGGTGCGCACCGGCGCGCCGCTGGCGCGGCGCGTGAGCCACAGCACCCCCAGCAAGATGAGCCCGCCGCCCACCGCCTGCGCCATGCCGATCTGTTCGCCCAACAACGCGGCAGCCAGCAGCACGGTCACCACCGGCTCCAGCGTTGACAGCATCGACGCCTTCGCCGCGCCCAGTCGCTGCAGGCCGGCAAAGAAGGTCAGGATGGCCAGCACCGTCGAAACCAGGGCAATCGCCAGCAAGGCCAGCCAGCCGCCCGCAGTGGAGGGAAACTGCGGCGGCACGCCCGCGCTGCTGCGCAGGATGCCGATCGCGACATAAACCACGGCGGCGGCCGTGCAGATCACCGTGGTCGTGGCGATGGCGTTGACACCCGCGGTCACCCGCGCGCCAACGACGATGTAGACCGAGTAGATCACCGCGGCGGCCAGGCCCAGCGCGATGCCGAGCGGTGATCCCTGCCCGCCGCCCACGGTCAGTCCCGCGCCGACCGAGCACAGCACCAGCGCGATCACCGCCGCGGTCGTCAGCTTTTCTTTGAGGAAAATCGTCGCCAGGATCGTCACGAACAACGGGTACAGGTACAGCAGCAGCGCGACCAGGCTGGCTTGCGCATGGTTCAGGGCCGAAAAGAAACAGTACGACTGACTCACATAACCAATGCCACCCATGGCCGCCAGCGCCAGCACGCGCCGCAACGGCGGCAGGCCGATGCCGCGCACGCGCAGCACCACGCCCATCGCGATTGCGGCGAGGACAAAGCGCACCGCCAGCAGCCCGTAGACGTCCGCGCCGGCCGCGTAGGCGAATCGCGCAAAAATCGCCATGGCGCCAAATGCGCTGGCGGACAGCGCGATCAGCAGCACGCCGGCAAACTTGTCGCGGGCGTTCCCGGGAATGTCAGAGACGGAAGCGGTCATCGCAGCCATGAGGATCGGAAACCGCTCATTCTACTAACGCCCGCAACCGCCGCGGCAGCCGATTGCGCGGCCGACGCCGTTCGGACCGCTGCACTACAATAGCGGCCACTATGTTCAATCCCTCAAGAGAAGAAGTCCGCCGTTTCTTCTGCGATGCATGGCAGAAGCGCACCGGCGGCAACGTTCTGACGCCCCTCGAGGCGATCGCAGTCGACTGGATCGATCAGCATCCCGAATATCACGCGCTGCTGACCGACACCGAAGGCGCGCTCACGCGCGACTACACGCCCGAAGGCGGCCAGACAAATCCGTTCCTGCATCTCTCCATGCACCTGTCGATTTCAGAACAGGTGTCGATCGATCAGCCGCCCGGCATTCGCGCTGCCTATGAGGCGCTGAGCCGCCGGCTCGATTCGCCGCACGAAGCGCAACACCAGATCATGGAGGCGCTCGGCCAGATGCTGTGGAATGCCCAGCGCAACGGCCTGCCGCCCGATGGCCAGGCCTATGTCGACGACATAAAGCGCCGCGCCGCGGGCTGATCTGGCTCGGCCGAGCGCCCTGCGCATCGGTCTTGGGTCGGCCTCGATTGCGAACATTTCGTCACAAGACGGCTTTGCGGCACGTGGTAGGCTTCTGCAGTTGCAACTTCTGCCACGTCCGCGGCACCTGGTCGAAGATCGATCGTGTGCCGGTGCGGCGTGCTATCGCCCCCAATGCCATTGAATCTGCTCTCGCCCGCCGTCAGGCGCCGCGCGGTTGCTCCGTCGTTGTCGGCCCTTGCGCTCACATGCACGCTGCAATTTCCGCTGAGCGCGCATGGCGCCGTCGCACTGCTGCAGCCCGCGCGCGAAATCGACGCCACGCGGCCCCTTACGCTTACGCTGCTGGTCAGCGCCGATCAGCAGACACGCCGCTACGCGGCGCCTGAAACGCTGGAGATCACCGCTACCGGCGATCTTGGGACGCCGATTCGCATGACGCTGCATCGCGTCGATAACGGCCCGACGATCCTCAATCTGAAACGCGGGGAAAACCGCACGCTAAGCTACAGCGCCGAGTGGCCCGCCACGTTGCGCGGGCAGATCCGGCTCGATGTGACCGGCATCGACGCGGCGCCGGTGCTGGTATCGCTCAATCGCGCGCCAGCGGCAGGCGGCACGGCGACTGCGCAGGCGTCGCCGGCCGCGCCGACTGAAACGCCGAAGGGGGCGCCGGCACAGACGGCCAGCGCGGACACGCAGCCAAAACCGCCGCTCACGCCCATCGTTACGGCCGAAAGCAACGCGCCGCCGCCCGCCCCGGCCGATCTGCGCGACGCGCAGCGTTTGTCGTTCAACGAGCCGATGTACCTGATGTTTGGCGCCCACAACGGCGCCAATGCCAAATTCCAGATCAGCTTCAAGTACCGGATCTTCCAGGGCGAGGACCCGAACTCGAAGTCCGTGATGGACAACCTGTACTTCGCCTATACGCAGTTTTCACTGTGGGATCTGGCGGGCGAATCGCGCCCGTTCAAGGACACCAACTACCGGCCCAGTCTCTACTACTACCTGTCCGATACTGGCGTGAAGAACAGCGTGATCAGCCGCCTGTCCGTGGCCACGGGCTTCGAACATGAATCCAATGGGCGCGCCGGCGACGACTCGCGCGGCATCAATACGCTGTTCGTGAAGCCCACCATGTACTTCGGCGACCAGACCGACTGGCACTGGCGCGTGGCGCCGAAAATCTACGGGTACGTGGGCAAGAGCGACAACGAGGACATCGCGCACTATCGCGGCTACATGGATCTCAACGTCGCCTACGGGCGACCCGATTCCTGGGAGTTTTCCGCTACGCTGCGCAAAGGCACACGCAAGGGCTACGGCAGCATCGATGCCCAGGCCACGTACCCGCTGGCGCGGCTGCTGCCCGGCACCGCCGGTTATCTGATGGCCGGGTATTTCTACGGCTATGGCGAAAGCCTGCTCTACTACAACCAGAAAACACCATGGCAGTTCCGCATCGGCTACGCGCTCTCGCGGTGATGCAGTGATGCGGTGATGCGGTGATGCGGTGATGCGGTGATGCAGTGATGCAGTGATGCAAGCATGCGGGGCTGCCGCAGCGAGGGCCGTCGCCATGACGACACGATCGACGGTCAATCGCGACCGTCGATCGGCGGCAAAGTGCTCCGACGCGTTCAGCCGGCCAGCGGCTTGCCTTCCGCCTTGAGGCGGGCGTTGCCGACCGCTGCCGCGAACTGCCCGTGGCCATGCCAGCCCGTGGCGCGTCCGAGCTTCTTGCCCTTGTGGAAGAACATGAACACGGGGATGCCGTGCAGGCCGAAGCGGCGGCCGAGCTCGGGGTGCGCATAGACGTTGGCATGCAGCCACCGCAGGTTCAATGCACGGATCGGCTCCGGATTGGCCAGGATCGCCTTCTTGGCCATTTCGCAGTTGAAGCAGTCCACGCCCCAGAAGAACACGCAGACCAGTTCGTCGCCTGCAGCGGCGATGGCCGCATCGATCGAATTGGGATCGACTTGCCGCATATCGAGCGCGTCGAATGCGCGATGGTCCAGGTGTGCCGGTTGATCGTCTGACATCGGGAATCCTCCAGAAAACAACAACGCCCGGGGACCTTGCGGCCACCGGGCGTCTTCAAACATTCACATCGGCGCGATCAGCGCGGCGCCGACACCGTTACCAGTGCCGGACGCAGTACACGATCCGCAATCATGTAGCCGCGTTGCAGCACGCTGACCACGGTGTTGGGTTCCTGCTCGGACGGCACCATCGAAATGGCCTGGTGACGGTGCGGGTCGAATTTCTCGCCGACCGGGTTCACCTCGACGATCTTGCCGCGCTCGAATGCGGCGGCCAACTGGCGCGCCGTCAGTTCCACACCCTCGCGCAGCTTGGCAAGGTCGCCGGTGTTGTCGGCCAGCGCGGCCTGCAGGCTGTCCATCACGGGCACGAGGTTGTCGGCGAAGTTCTCGATCGCAAACTTGTGCGCCTTGGCGACCTCTTCCTGCGAACGGCGGCGGATATTTTCGCCTTCGGCCGTGGCGCGCAGGTACATGTCGAAATGCTCCTTGGCTTTGGCTTCCAGTTCGGCAACCTGTTGCGTCAGCCGGGCGACGTCGTCGGCAACCGTGGCTGCAGCGTCGGGCGCCTGCGGGGAAGCGGCTGCCTGGGCCGCTTGCTGCATATCGGGAGTTGGCGTCAGATTCTGTTCTTCCATGTCGATTCGTATCAAAGCTAAAGCACGGCCCGCAAAAAGAACGGGCCGTCGGGTGATTTGGATGCCAGGCAGGCAAGTCTAGCCGCACTTGGCGACGCCCCTCCAGTTTTTCAAGTGTGGAGGTTCAGAGACGCCGAAATACGCCGTTACAAAGCGGCGGTCGATGAAAGAGCGGCGTCATTGATTTGCTGCATCGCAAACACTAAGATTCAATGCAAGAAAAAATGACAAAAATAACGGGAGCCTAAGGTGGATCAATTTGGTGCATCCTTTGGAAGATTCGCCATGCACAAGCTGCCTGTCGTGACGCTTTGCCTGATTGCCGCCCTGTCGGCGATGACGGCCTTTATCTGCCTGTCCGACGCGGTCGCACCGCGCGACACCGAGTATGGCAGTGGCAAGGCCGTATTCAAGCACTACATCGTCCCATACGTCCGCTAATCCTCTGACGTTCGCACTGCCGCGGCACCTCGCTGCGGCGGCGTGCCTGCATTCGCAAATCCACCTTCCGAATCACCCTCTGAAGTCGTCGATCCGCCGGCGGTCCCGTTTGGTCGGCCGGCCTTGCAACTGCGCCGTCGGCTCCGGCTGCAAACGCCGCCGATCGGCCTCCAGCTGGCGCCGCGCCTGGCTTTCCGGGCTTTCGGCATAGGTCGTCTGCGCGATGGGCGCGGCCCCACGCGACGCCGGGACGCCCTTGACTGTCACCTCCCAGCGCTGCTGGTGCGCTTCCAGCACCACGGTATCGCCCGGCTTGACCTCGCGCGAGTTTTTTACCGGCTGACCGTTCACGGTCACACGCCCGCGCTCGACCGCCTCGGCCGCCAGCGAGCGCGTCTTGAAGAACCGCGCGCACCACAACCATTTGTCGATTCGCATACGCGCATCGGGTTCGAAATTCACCTGCATGTCTTGTCCTTGAGCAATACGCCTACGCGGCCGCGCCACGTGCGTGCGCCCGACTGCGCCGCTCCTCCAGTTCATGCGGATGCGGTTGCCGGAGCGGCCAGCCTTGCAGATGTTGCAGCGCAATATCCGCCATGCCCGCCACCCAAGCCTCGCTGTCGTTCAGGCACGGAATGAAGTGGAACTCGTTGCCGCCCGCCACGCGGAATTCGGTCTGCCCCTCCATGGCGATTTCTTCCAGGGTTTCGATGCAATCCGCCGGAAATCCGGGACAAAACACGTCCACGCGGTGCGTGCCGACCTTGCCGAGTTCCGCCAGCGTCGGCGCGGTATAGGGCTGGAGCCACTCGGCCTTGCCAAAACGAGACTGAAACGTCACCTGATACTGCCCCGGCTGCAGGCCAAGCGCCTCGCCGAGCAGCCGGCCGGTTTTCAGGCACTCGCAATGATAGGGGTCGCCGAGATCGAGCAGTCGGCGCGGCAGGCCGTGAAACGACAGGATCAGCTTGTCGCCGCGCGCGAAATCGGGCGCGCCGTGCTCGCCCCAGTAATCGCGCACTTTGCTGGCGAGCGCTTCGACATAGGACGGGTGATCGTGGAAATGCTTGACCAGGCGGAGTTCCGGCTGGTTGCGCCACGTCGCCAGCACGCGGAACACTTCGTCGAACGCGGTAGCCGTGGTGGTCCCCGAAAACTGCGGATACAGCGGCAGCAGCAGAATGTGCTCGGTGCCCTGCCGGCGCAGGGTTTCCATGACCGATTCGATCGACGGATTGCCGTAGCGCATGGCGCAGGCCACCGTCACGTCGTGCCCGAGCTTGTGCATCAGTTGCTGCAGCGCGTGCGCCTGGCGTTCGGTATGGACCAGCAGCGGCGATCCGGTCATATGCGCTTCGCGCAGCCAGATCGACTCGTACTTGATTGCCGAGGCGCGCGAGCGGAACGGCAGAATCAGGCCATTGAGGATCGGCAGCCACAGCAGCCGCGGGATTTCCACCACGCGCGGATCGGACAGGAAGGCTTTCAGATAGCGGCGCACCGCCTTGGGCGTGGGCGCGTCCGGGGTGCCGAGATTGATCAACAGGATCGCGGTGCGCGGCGGCTGGCCATGCTGGTATGCCGGTTCAGGCGAAAACGTCATGAGGTTTCCGTTTGCAACGGCCGCGGCCGTTGCGAGATGCCGATTCTTGGGGGAAGACCGCCGGCCGGGTGGTCCGGCCGGCAGTGGACAGACACGCAATGCGGGTCACGAGTTCTGGCTGAGCGCGCTGGATAGCAGCCGCGCGGTGATGTCGACAATCGGAATCACGCGTTCGTACGCCATCCGAGTGGGACCGATTACGCCAAGCGTGCCGATGATCTGCCCATCGACTTCGTACGGCGCGGTGATCACGGCCATGTCCTCGAGCGGTACCAGTTGGCTTTCTCCGCCGATGAAGATCTGGACGCCCTGCGCGCGGCTCGACACATCGAGCAACTGCAGCAGGCTGGTCTTGTGCTCGAACACATCGAACAGACGGCGCAGCTTGTCCATGCTGGACGACAGGTCTTCAACCTCGAGCAACTTGCGCTCGCCCGAAATGAACACCTGCTCGCCGTTATCCTCGGCCATCGCGCTGCTGCCGGCCTCGACCGCGGCCTGCATCAGGGTCGACATATCGCGCCGCAGGTCCTGCAGTTCCACCCGCAGGTGATCGCGAACGGCATCGAAGCTCATCCCCGCGTAGTGGGCGTTGAAGAAGTTGGCCGCCTCGATCAGTTGCGCTGGCGTGTAGGACAGGTCGGTCTGGATGATGCGATTCTGCACGTCACCTTCCGGACTGACGATGATGAGCAGGATGCGCTTGTCCGACAGCCGCATGAATTCCACCTGCCGGAACGACTGCGCGCGCCGCGGCGTCATTACCACTCCCGCGAAATGCGACAGGTTCGACAGCGTATGGGCCGCGGCGGTAATCATCCGTTGCGGGCCGAGCTGCTGGTTGGCCATCTGGCCCTGAATCTGGTCCTGCAACTCGGCCAGTTGCGCGGCCAGCTCGGGCGCGCGCTCCAGCGGCCGCGCAGTGAGCATCGTGTCGACAAACAGCCGATAGCCGCGCGGCGTGGGAATGCGCCCCGCCGACGTATGCGGGCTGGCGATGAAACCCATTTCCTCGAGATCGGACATCACATTGCGGATCGTCGCGGGCGACAGGTCCAGACCCGAGAATTTCGACAGGGTCCGGGAGCCCACGGGCTGTCCCTCGGCGATGTAGCGCTCGATCAGGGTTTTGAGAAGCGTTTTCGAACGTTCATCCATGGTGTCGGAATTTTAATCAAAACTGGCCCGTTCGGGCGTCGCCGCGCACGGCTGCGCGCCGTTACGCCCCAATGCTGACAATGGTCACGCCGGTATGGTCTAATCCCGCCATGTCTGCCCCCTCAAAGACCTCCGCCGCGCGCCCGCCGTTCAAGACCGTTGCCCTGGTGGGCAGGTATTCGACCGCCGGTATCGAAGGCCCGCTCGAAGAACTGGCCTCCTGTATTTCCCGCAATGGGCAGGATGTGGTGTTCGAACGCGAAACCGCAATGGCCACCGGCCTGACCGGCTATCCCGTGCTGACGCCCGACGAGATCGGCCAGCAGGCCGACGTCGCCGTCGTGCTGGGCGGCGACGGCACCCTGCTTGGCCTGGCGCGCCAGCTGGCGGGCCGCGACGTGCCCGTGATCGGCGTGAACCACGGCCGGCTGGGCTTCATGACCGACATCCCGCTCGAAGACGTCACCACCACGCTGCCGGAAATGCTGACCGGGCACTACGAGCAGGAATCGCGCATGCTGCTCGAATCGAGCGTGATCCGCGACGATAGCGTCATCTTCTCGGCGCTGGCCTTTAATGACGTGGTAGTCAACCGTTCCGGCATTTCCGGCATGGTAGAGCTCGCCGTTTCGGTCGATGGCTATTTCATGTACAACCAGCGTTCGGACGGCCTGATCGTCTCCACGCCCACCGGCTCCACCGCCTATGCGCTGGCGGCGGGCGGGCCGATCCTGCATCCTACGCTGTCCGGGCTGGTGCTGGTGCCAATTGCACCGCATGCGCTGTCAAATCGCCCGATCGTGCTGCCGCACGACGCCGAAGTGACGATCGAAGTGGCCAGCGCGCGCGACGTCAGCGTGAATTTCGACATGCAGTCGCTGGCCTCGCTGCTGCCCGGCGACCGCATCGTGGTGCGCCGCTCGGCCAAGACGGTGCGCCTGCTGCATCCGGTGGGCTACAACTATTACGCCACGCTGCGCAAGAAGCTGCATTGGCACGAATATCCGACCGAAGACAACCGGCTGTAAGCCCCCTCCCCTTCGTCTCACGTCCACCGCCACCCGCCCAAGATGCTGCGCAGCCTGTCCATCCGTGATTTCGTCATCGTCGATGCGCTCGACCTGGATTTTTCCAGCGGCTTTACCGTGTTCACCGGCGAAACCGGCGCGGGCAAGTCGATCCTGATCGATGCGCTGGCGCTGGTGCTAGGCGAACGCGCCGACGCCGGCGTGGTGCGCGAAGGCGCGGCGCGCGCCAGCATCGGGGCGACCTTCCATACCCATCCCGCCCTGGACGCCTGGCTGGCCGAACGCGACCTGGCCGGCGACGACGGCACTGTGCTGCTGCGCCGCACGGTCGACGCCTCGGGCCGCAGCAAGGCGTTCATCAATGGCGCCGCCGCCACGCTTGCGCAGTTGCGCGAGGTCGGCGACCAGCTCGTCGATATCCACGGCCAGCATGCGCATCAGTTGCTGTTGCGTCCCGACGCCCAGCGCCGCCTGCTTGACGCCCACGCCGGGCTGACCGAACAGGGCGCCGCCGTGGCCGAAGCGTGGCGCGCATGGCGTGCCTGCGTAAAGCAGCGCGAGGCGGTGGAGCTGCAATCGCGCGAGATGCAGCTGGAGCGCGAACGCCTGGAATGGCAGGTCGGCGAACTCGACAAGCTCGCGCCGCAGCCGGGCGAATGGGAAGACATCCAGTCCGAATACAACCGTCTGTCGCATGCCGCCGGCCTGATCGACGGCAGCCACGCCGCGCTCGACGCGCTGTCCGAATCGGATGGCGCCGTGATGTCGGTGCTCAACGGCGTGGTGCACCGGCTGCAACAGCTTGCCGACGTCGATGCCGGCCTGCGCGACGTGCTCGCCGCGCTCGAGCCGGCCCTGGTGCAGGTGGAAGAAGCCGCGCATTCGCTCAATCGCTATGTCGACCGGCTCGAACTGGACCCTGAACGCCTGCAGACGGTGGAAGAACGGATGCAGGCGCTGCACGCCACGGCGCGCAAGTACCGGCTTGCGCCCGAACAACTGTGCGACGAACTGATCGCGCGCCGCCAGCAACTGGACGACCTGCAGGCCTCGCAGGACATCAACAAGGTGCTGGCACGCGAAGCAGCGTCGCGCGCCGCCTATCTGACGCTGGCCCAGCACCTGTCGGCCGCGCGCAAGACGGCAGCCGACGCGCTGTCCAGGGCGGTCACCGACGCCATGCAGGGGTTGTCGATGGCCGGCGGCACCTTCGCAGTAGCGCTCAATCCGCTGGACGAAGGCCAGAGCCACGGTCTCGAACAGATCGAATTCCTGGTGGCCGGCCACGCTGGCGTCAGCGCCCGACCGCTGGCGCGCGTGGCGTCGGGCGGCGAACTGGCGCGTATCAGCCTGGCCATCTCGGTCATCACCAGCGAGGCCGCGCCGACACCCACGCTGATCTTTGACGAAGTCGATACTGGCATTGGCGGCGCCGTGGCCGAGGTGGTGGGGCGGCGGCTGCAGGAACTGGGCCGTTCACGCCAAGTACTGTGCGTCACGCACCTGCCGCAGGTGGCCGCGCAGGCCGGCACACATCTGCTGGTCAGCAAGGACAGCCAGCCCGGCCAGCAAGGCGCGATCACGCGCTCGCGCATTCGTGTGCTGGATGCCGCCGGCCGCGTCAACGAAACCGCCCGCATGCTCGGCGGTGCCACGGTCACTGCCACAACGATGCAACATGCGGAAGAGATGCTGGCGCAAGGCGCCCGCGCCGCTGCCGAGTCGGCAACGCCGGCCAATGCCCCGCGCGAAGGCGGCGGCCGCAAGCCACGCCGCGTGGCGATCTGAACGTCCACCCGGCACCATGAATACAGGAGTTTGAAACCGATGACCCACCGCAAGCCGCCATCGCCCCTGCGCCGCGCCGCCGCTGTCTCCGCTGCCGCGCTGGCGCTGACCGCCCTGTTCGCGGCGTCGGGCTGCGCGTCGGAATCGAAGTCGTTCGCACCGCCGCGAGGCAGCATCACGGACGATCGTGCCATCGGCGATATCCTCGTCAAGTTCACCGCGCCCGAAGTGACAGTATCCGAGGACGCAGGCAAACTTCTGGCTGATGTGCAAGGTCCGGTGCGCTATGTGGTCAAGCGGCCGATGTCCGGCGGCGTATGGCTGGTGACGGCCATCACGGCGCAAGCCGATGTCACGCTCGATCAGGCGGTGGCCACGCTGCAGGCGGCGCCGCGCGTGGAATCGGCAACGCCGGACCGCGTGCTGAAGCCCCATCGCGCCATGCCCACCGGTCGCGACATGCCTCCGAACTAAATCTGCGCGGCGCCAAGGCAACAAAGTTCCCGGCGCGCCGCGCCGCCGCCGTCAGCACGAAGTCATCGATCAGCAGTCGCACACTGGATCTCCACAGGAGCGCAGATGCCGTACGCCAAGCTGAAGTACCACCGGTCCATCGTGCCAGCGCTGCTGGTCGCCACCGCCGCGCTGCTCGGCGCGCCCGGCGCCGCTCAGGCCGACGCGCCGGTGGCCCGGCAGGCGCCGGTGTACACGGGCAACTACATCGTGCGGTGGCGCGATGGCAGCCAGACCGTGGACACCAGCGCCGACACCACGCGCATGCGCCGCGTGGAATCGAACACCGGGCTTGCGCTGTCGGTCAAGCGGCCGATGGCCGGCGCGCTGCAACTGCTGACCGTCAAGGACAACAAGGGCGACGACCCCGAAACCGTGGCCAAGCGGCTGCGCGAGGATCCGCGCGTGGCGGACGCCGTGCCGGACCGCTGGCTGCGGCTGCATGACACGGTGCCGAACGATCCCGATTTCGCCGCCAAGCAGCTCTACATGCAGTCGCCGGCCACGGTGGTGGGCGGCGCCAACCTGCCGCGCGCCTGGGATCGCAGCCGCGGCAGCGCCAGCGTGGTGATCGCCGTGGTGGACACCGGTTATCTGCCGCATCCCGATCTCGCTGGCCGGCTGGTGCAGGGCTACGACTTCATCAGCTCGACGACCGTTTCCGTCGATGGCGACGGCCGCGACAGCGATCCCACCGATCCCGGCGACTACGTGCCAAATGGCACGACCTGTTCGGATGGATCGGGGGCGTCGAATAGCACGTGGCACGGCACGCGCGTGGCCAGCGTGCTGGGAGCCGCCACCAATAATTCACAGGGCATTGCCGGCGTAGATTGGACCGCGCGTATCCAGCCCGTGCGTGTTTCCGGCCGCTGCGGCGCGCTGCTTTCCGATACCGTCGACGGCATGCGCTGGGCGGGCGGCCTGAGTGTGCCCGGCGTGCCGAACAACACCACGCCTGCGCGCATCATCAATATCAGCCTCGGCGGCGGCACCTGTTCGAGCATCGAGCAACAGGCCGTCAACGATCTCAACGCGGCCGGCGCCATCGTGGTGGCAGCCGCCGGCAATTCCGCCGGCGCAGTCGAGGCGCCAGCCGATTGCAGCGGCGTGATTGCCGTGACCGCCCATGCCAACGACGGCGAGAACGCCAGCTACGCCAATGTCGGCCCGCAGGTCACGCTGAGCGCGCCGGGCGGCGGCTGCGGCAATTCGAAGGTGATCGTGAACAGCAGCGGACAGCCGGTGAGCTGCGCGTCGCCGGCCGGTCAGTCCTTTATCCGCACATTGTCGAACACGGGCACGGCGTCGCCGGGGGCCTACACGACTACCGATTCGCAAGGCACGAGCTTTGCCGCGCCGATGGTTTCCGGCGTCGCCGCCATGATGCTCGCCGTCAATCCCTCGCTGACGCCGGCCCAGGTCACGACCGTGCTGAAGAACACGGCGCGCGCGCATCCTGCGAACACTTTCTGCACCGCGAGCGGCAACAGCGGAAAATGCGGCGCCGGACTGCTCGACGCCGACGCGGCGCTGGCGCTTGCGCCGAATCCTCCGGCGGTCGGATCCTCGTCGGGGTCGTCATCGGGTGGGACAGACGGCGGTGGAGGCGGCGGAGGCGGCGGCGCGTTCTCGCCGTGGAGCGCGGTGTGCCTGTTGTTGATCGGATTGGGCGGCTTCGCACTGCGGCGCAAGGTCTAGCGCTGCTGGGGCGGGTGAAACGCTGCGCCGAGCGCGTTGTATGACGCGCGTCGGCGCCGATTGCGTGGCTAACGCGATGCCGCGGCGCATCACGGCGTCCATCGCTCCGCCACATCGCCGACCCGCCAGTCGCATCACGACGCGGTCCTCCGATGAGAGCCTCAGGTAACCGCCTGCGCTAGCACACCAGGCAGCCGCCGATCGCCCCGCCCGCGTTGCGGATCGATTCAAGTGCCGCGCCGCTGGATCCACCATTCCTGCACCAGCCAGCAGGCCAGGCCGGCCACGGCCCCTGCCGCGTGGGCGGCGCGCACTACGCCGAAGCCCCACTGCGGATCGAACACAATGGCCGCGAGCCACGATTGTTCGAGCCACACTTTTCCCAGCACAATCACGCAGGTCACCACGCCGATCAGGCGCGACACGCCGGGTGCCTGCAATAGCCGCAAGGCCGCCCACAGCGCCAGGCCGTGGGCCGCGCCCGACAGCCCGCCGTACCAGCCGATGGCCGGCAGGCGTAGCAACGCCACCTGGACCGCCAGCCCCGAAATCACCAGCACCGCCAGCATCGCGCGCACGCGCGCGATGCGTCCGGCGAGCAGCAGCAAACCGCTCGTCGCGGCCACATCGGCAATGTAGTGCTTGCCATCCAGATGGACCCACATCGCCGTGACGATGCGCCACCACTGACCGTCGATGCGCACCGCATCGCGTAGATAGAGTCCATGCGCATGCAGCCACGGCATGAATGTGAACAGCGCGGCCAACGCCGCCACGCCGGCCACCGTGGCCAGCATGGCGGGCCAGCCCGGCAGCCGCGGATCGTCGTTCACCGCGCGTCAGCCTTCACCGAATACCGCGCGCCACAGGGCCCGCACGTTGCCGGTCTGCTCGCTGACGCTGTCGGGCGCCACGCGCGCCTGGTCCTGTCCATCAAGCCGCAGTTTGTGCTGACGCGCGCGAAACAGCCGATATGCGTCGCCCACCGCCAGCGCCAGGCCGGCGTCGATCAGGTTCAGTACGCCCGCCATGCGCAGCAGCGCGATATTGCCGGCATTGCGCGTCAGTTCCGGGTGCGCGCCGCTATGCAGCAGCACCAGGTACTGCACGGTGAATTCGATGTCGACCATGCCACCGCGATCGTGCTTGAGATCGAACAGGTCGGTCGGGTTCGGATGGCCTTCGGCCACCTTTGCGCGCATCTGGACGATCTCATCGCGTAGCGCCACGGCATCGCGAGGCTGCCGCAGGATCTCGTCGCGCAGATCCTCGAAGCGCGTGCCAAGCTCGCGCTCGCCGGCTGCAAAGCGCGCCCGCGTCAGCGCCTGGTGCTCCCAGACCCACGCGGTGTTGTCGCCCTCGCGCAATTGATAGCGGCGGAACGCATCGAAACTGGTGACCAGCAGGCCGGCCGCGCCGTTCGGTCGCAAGCGCGTGTCGACGTCGAACAGCATGCCCGCGGCGGTATGGCTGGTGAGCCAGGTGATCAGACGACGCGCATACGCGGCGTAGACGTCGGGCGCGCGCTCGTGATCGTCGTCGTACAGGAAGATCAGATCGAGATCCGACGCATAGCCCAGTTCCTTGCCGCCGAGCTTGCCGTAGGCGATCACGGCAAAGCGCGGCGTGTCGCGATGACGCGTGGCCAGTTGACGCCAGACGGCCTGCATGGTGACTTCGAGCATGGCATCGGCGAGATCCGACAGCCGGTCGGCTACCTGCTCGACGGTCAGCAGCCCCTGCAAATCCTGCAACAGGATCCGGAATGTCTCGGCGTGGTGCTCGCGGCGCAGGATATCCATCTGCGTTTCGATCTGGCCGTCCGAAGCGTGCAGGCGCTCCGCCAACCGTTCGCGGAACGCCGCCCAGTCTGGCGCGCCGGCCAGCGCTTCGCTGTCGAGCAGTTCGTCCAGCAACTGCGGATGGCGCGTCAGGTACGTCGCGGCCCAGCGCGACGCATGCAGCGTCTGGGCAACGCGATCCATGGCCTGCGGATACTCGGACAGCAGCGACAGGTACGACGCGCGGCGGCTGATGGCATCGAGAAAATCGAGGAAGCGCGTAATCGTGGCATCCGCATCGCCCTGCTTGACCGCCAGGTCGAGCGCGCGGTTGACGAGTTGATCGAAGCGGCCGCGGCTGGTTTCGGACAGCGCGCGATAGCGCATCGACGTGCCGATCGCGCGCAGGCGGTCGTACAGGCCGGTGCAATCGTGAAATCCCGCCGCCTGCAGCGCCTGGCACGGCGACGACTGCGGATCGGTGCCGTCTTCGTCGCCGGGATTGCTTTGCGTGGCGCGCGCGGCCATTTCCTCTCGCACCAGCGCCGGCCAGAGCGGTTCGCTTTGCGCCGCCTCGTCCTCCGCGAATGGATCGGCAAAGGTTGCCTCGAACTGCTGCGCCACCGGCTCCATCAGCGTATTCATCTGCGCGACCAGCGCGTCCCAGTTCTCGCAGCCCATCATGCTGGCCACGGCCTGGCGTTCCTCGTCGGAAGTGGGCAGATGATGGGTCTGGGCGTCGTCGCGATACTGGAGCCGGTGTTCGAGCTGGCGCAGGAAGCGATAGGCGTCGGCAAGCTGTTCGGCCTGCCCGGCCGGCAACAGGTTGCGCGCCACGGCCACGTCCAGCACTTCGAGCGTCGGACGGACGCGCAGCGCGGGATCCTGGCCGCCCCGGATCAACTGGAACACCTGCGCCATGAACTCGATCTCGCGGATGCCGCCGCGCCCGAGCTTGATGTTGAACGATCGCTGGTTCACGCCATGGCCGGCCAGGCCGCCGCTGCGCTTGGCCGCTTCGGCGCGAATCTGCGCATGTAGCGAGCGGATCGCCGCAATCACGCCGTAGTCGAGGTATCTGCGAAACACGAACGGGGTGGTCAGGCGGCCCAGCAGCGCGGCGGCGCGTTCGGCGTGCGGCGTATCGACAGCCGACACGACGCGCCCCTTGATCCACGCATAGCGCTCCCACTCGCGCCCCTGCACCACCAGATATTCCTCGAGCATGCCAAAGCTGCAAACCAGCGGGCCCGCGTCGCCATTGGGGCGCAGGCGCATGTCGACGCGGAACACGTAGCCGTCGGCGGTGACATCGGACAGCAGCGTGATCAGCCGTCGGCCCAGCCGGACGAAATATTCGTGGTTCGACAGGCTGCGCGTGCCGCCTTGCGTGTCGCCGTCTTCGTCGTAGAGAAAGATCAGGTCGATGTCGGACGACACATTGAGCTCGCGCCCCCCAAGCTTGCCCATGCCGACCACGACCAGTTCCTGCACTTCGCCGCTCTGGGCGCCGGTGGGCCGCCCGAATGTGGCGGCGAGGTCGTCGCCGAGCACGCGCAACCCGTGCTGGATCGACAGTTCCGCCAGATCGGTCATGGCGCCGGTGATCTCGGCCAAGGTGGCCAGGCCGCGCAGATCGCGCTCGATCACCACGCACATGACTTCGGAACGCAAACGGCGCAGCGCCTGGGCCGCCGCGGCCTCGGCATCGGCCGACGGCGCCTGCAACGCGCGCAGACGCTCTTCCATCCACGCGCGCGTGATCTGTCCCGACGCCGCAGCCTCCACGAGGGCGGGCAGATCGGCACGCGCGGCAAGCACACGCCGCGCGTAGTGCGAGTACGCGGGCGAGTACAATACGTGGCCCTCGCAATCGGCGGGGGCCAGTCCCTGCGCCGTCATCGTGGCAAACGCCCCGTGGGCCATGTTGCCGATCGGTCCCGTACCGGGCGACGCCAGGATCGATGTGGTTCCGACGCCATCCAAATGGCGCTGCGGGTCAGCCGATGCCGGGGCGTTGCCCGCGGCGGAACTCGTCGGATCAGGGACAGTCATTCCAGTTACTTTGCAATCGAGACAGGCGCCGTGAAAGACCGCGGTGGCGCTTGTGTGCACCACTTTGGAGAGCGGCTAGTATTGTCGGATAATCTGCGCATGTCCAGCCGCCCCACCGCCCCCAACGACGGTTCTGCATCCCCACGCCCGGGCGGCGAAGGCGCCGTTGCGCTCGCCCCCTCCTCTGCGTCGTCCGATCCTTCCGCACGCGGCCGCGGCCGGCGCGCGGCGGCGTTCGTGCGCGGCGCGCTGCGCGCGGCCTGGCTCGGCCTTGTTGCGCTGCCGCGCCATCCGGCCTGGGGCCGGCTGTGGCGCGCCCTGGTGCGCGTTGTGCTGGCGCTGGCGGCGCTCGCCATCGTCGCCGTCCTGCTGATCCGCTTCGTGCTGTGGCCGCAGGCGCATACCGCGCGTCAATGGCTCGAGCAGCAGGGGTCCGCGGCATTGTCCGCCCATCTCACCATCGGCCAGCTCGACACCTACTGGGACGGCTGGCGCCCAGCGTTCCGCGCGCGCGACGTGCGGGCCGTCGACAGCCAGCAACGCACGCTGCTGTCGGCCGCGTCGCTCGAAGGCAAGCTGTCGTGGCAATCGGTGCCGGCGCTGACGCTGCAATTTGCCAGCCTGACCGCCGACCGCACCGACGTGCTGATCCGCCGCACCCCGGCCGGCAGCCTGATGGTGGCCGGCGTCCCGATCGACGCCACGCGCAAGTCCAACGAGAACGATCCGTTCCTGAACTGGCTGCTGACGCAGGGCCGCATCGAACTGGTCAGCGGCAACCTGCGCTGGCTCGACGAAAAAGCCCGGCTGCCGCAACTCGACGTCGCCGACATCCACTTCAGCGCCGAACGGCATGGCGCGCAGCACGTGCTGCGCCTGGAAGCCCGCAGCGCATCGCTGGCGGCGCAGCCGCTGGTCTTCCAGGCCAATCTGCGCCACGACTACCTCCATGGCGCGGGCAACTGGCAGCACTGGAGCGGACAGGCCAGCTGGGCGTTCAACCAGTTGCAGTTACCGGCCGTGCAGCGCTACCTGGCGATTTTCGACAGCGTTTCCAGCGGGGTATTCAGCACCGACGGCACGGTGGACCTGCGCGGCGGCCGCATCCTGCGCAGCCAGATGCGTTTGCGCGCGTCGGGTGTCGATCTGCAACTGTCCGGCGCGCCCGAGCCCTTGAAGCTGGCCAACGCGCAGGCGTTGCTGCTGCACAAGGGCGATCGCGCCGGCAGCCATTCGCTGACGATCGACACGCTGCTGTGGCAGGCCGAACCGCTGGCCGGGCCGCCGTCGACCGCCGACGCGTCGTGGCGCGAAGGCATGCGCAAGGTGACCATCGACTGGACGCGCGACAACGCCGGCCAGTTGCGCAAGTTCGCGCTGCGCGCGCCAACGTTCGACCTGAACACGGTGCGCGCGCTGGCCGCCTCGATGCCGCTCGATACCGAGGTGCTGCGCCAGTTGCGCGTGCTGCAACCGGCCGGCCATATCGACAACCTCGACGTCGCTTGGTCGCGCGACCGCGCCGGCTTGCTGTCGCGCACCCAGGGCGCGCCGCACTACACGGTGCAGGGCACGCTGCGCAGCGTCTCGGTCAACAGCCAGCCCGCGGTGCCAGCCGTCGGCGCCGACGGCCGCCCGCACAGCGGCACGCCCGGATTCAGCAAGCTGTCCGGCAACTTCAATTTCGACGAGCGCCAGGGCTCCGCGCGCGTGGACAGCGCCGGGGCGACGCTGACGTTCCCCGGTGTGTTCGAGGACCCGCGCGTGCCGTTCGACACGCTGCGCGGCGAAGTCCGCTGGACGCATGAAAACGACAAGCTCGTGATCCGCAGCAACGGCATCCAGTTCGCCAATGCCGACACCGCAGGCACGGTGCGTGGCAGCTGGCGCGCCGGCGGCGACGGGCCCAGCGGCATCGCCGACCTGTCCGGCGAACTCGCCCGCGCGCAGGCCAGCCGCGTGCCTCGCTATCTGCCGCTGACGATGCCCGCCACGCGCCACTATCTGGAAGGGGCGCTGGTGGGCGGCGAAGCCTACGATGTCAAGTTCCTGGTCAAGGGCGACCTGCACCACTTCCCGTTTCATCCGCCGTTTGCCAAGGCAGGCGACTTCCGCGTCGAAGTGCCGGTGCGCAACGTCAGCTACCAGATCGCCCCCTACGAGGCCGGGCCAAACGTGGGCGGCGTGGCGAACGGCCACGGCGGAAATGGCGCCACCGGCAAGGGCGGCACCGCGTGGCCCGACTTCACCGACATCCAGGGCAACCTGCTGTTCGAACGCGGCAGCATGTCGTTCGTTGCCAAACAGGCTGGCGTGCGCGGCATTCCGGGCGTGACGCTGCGCGACGTCAGCGGGCAGATCGACGACATGAGCGATCACGGCCACCTGACCATCGACGGTGCGGCAAGCGGCGCCGTGCAGTCGTTCCTGCGCTACGTCGCCTCCAGTCCGGTCAGGGGCTGGACCGGCAATATCACGGACAACGCGCGCGCGCCGGGCAATGGCAACCTCAAGCTCAAGCTCGACCTGCCGCTCAGTCACGCCGCAGGATCCAAGGTCAATGGCGAATTCCATTTTCCCGGCAACGATGTGACGTTGTTCCCGGAATTGCCGACGCTGCTAGGCGCCTCGGGCGTGGTGGCATTCGACGAACACGGCTTTCAGCTCAACAACGTGCGCGGCCGCTTTATCGGCGGCGAAACACGCATCGCGGGCGGCACCCAGCCCGATGGCACGACACGCGTCACGATCAACGGCACGGCCACGGCCGCCGGCCTGCGCGAGGTGCTCGGCGCCAGCGGCGCAACCGGCGCCGGCGCCCGGATCGATGGCGCGACGCCCTACAGCGCCGTGGTCGGCGTGCGCGACAAACGTCTGCAGGTGCAACTGGCCTCCGAATTGAACGGACTGGCGCTGAACCTGCCTGCCCCGCTCGGCAAGCCGGCAGCCCAGGACATGCCATTGCGCATCGATCTGCGCCCGTCGGCCAACCGCGCGGGCCTGGATGACCTGAGCGTCCAGCTTGGCAATAGCGCCAGCGCGCGCTATGTCCTGCGTCGCGGCGACGCCACAGAGGTCGTCGCCGGCGGCATCGGCGTGGGCCTGCCCGCACCGCAACCGGCCAACGGCGTCAGCGTGGCGGTGGCGGCCGAGCGGCTCGACCTCGATGCGTGGCGCAGCCTGCTCGATACGCCCCCGGGCGAACGCAAGCCCGCCAGCGAGATCGATCGATCGTCGCCGTTCCTGCCTGAGCGTGCGACCGTGCGCACCAGGACGCTCGACGTGTTCGGGCGCGGCCTCGACGACGTTTCGATCGACGTCCGCCGCGAAAGCGGCGGCTGGAATCTGCAGATGACGTCGCGCCAGGTGACCGGCTCCGCGCAATGGCGGCGCGATGCGAGCAATCCTTCGGGATCGCTTTCGGTCAGGCTTTCGCATCTCGATCTGCCCGACGCCAGCGACGACAATCGCATGTCGGACGCGATCTCGCAGAGCATCGAGGAAATGCCTGCTCTCGATCTGGCCGTCGACAAGTTTGTGCTGCATGGCCGCGACTTTGGCAAGCTGCAGGTCAAGGCGCATACCAGCCATGCCGAGAACCAGCCGGTATGGACGCTCGACAGCCTGACGATCGAACAGCCGGGCGCCACGCTGACCGGCAATGGCAGCTGGCGTCTGCCGCGCCGCCTCCGCGAGGCCGCCGCCCAGGGCAACGCGGCGCCCACCGAGGGCCGCCGCACGCTGCTCAACTTCAAGCTCGACATCCGCGACGCCGGTAATGTGCTGGACCGCATGGGGATGGCGCACACGCTGCGCGACGGCAAGGGAACGCTCGAAGGGCGCATCCTGTGGCGCGGATCGCCGATGTCGATCGACTACCCGACGCTGTCCGGCCGCCTGAACCTGCATCTCGAAAACGGCCAGATCCTCAGCGTCGACCCGGGCGCCGCGCGCCTGCTGGGCGTGCTGAGCCTGCAGAGCCTGCTGCGCTTTGCCACCCTCGATTTCCGTTCGCTGGCCAGCAAGGGCATCGTGTTCGACGACATCACCGGATCGGGCACGATCGAGAACGGCGTCGGCAAGATCGAGGAGTTCCGTTTCAAGGGCAGCCAGGTGATTGCATCGATGTCCGGATCGGCCGATCTGCTGCATGAAACGCAGGATCTCGATGTGTCGGTGATCCCGCGCATCAATGCCACCACCACCTCGGTTGCGGCGGCGTTCATCAACCCGGTGCTCGGCATCGGCACACTGGCCGCGCAACTGCTGTTCGCCGACGAGTTCTCGAAGGTGTTCACGATGCACTACAGGGTCAGTGGATCGTGGGCCGATCCCAAGATCAGCAAAGTAGAGGAAAATAAGGCGTCTCAGGCGCCGATCCAGGACCGTTCGAGCCTTTATCCACGCTGATCGTCGCCCTTCACAGCGTCACGGCTTGATGGCCTTGCGGCGTCCCCCCGATGCGGCCGGGCCGTCCGATTCGGCCCCATCGATTGAGGAAACCACGATGACTGCCACCCCTGCATTTCGCGTTGCCGCCATCCAGACCGTGACAGGTACATCGCTCGATAACAACCTGGCGCGCGCCGAAGCGCTGATCGAACAGGCCGCGCACGGCGGCGCCGAACTGGTGCTGCTGCCCGAGTACTTCTGCCTGATGGGCCGACACGAATCGGATAAGGTGGCAATCCGCGAACATGACGGCGACGGCCCGGTGCAACGTTTCCTGGCGGACGCCGCGCGGCGTCACCGGATCTGGCTGGTAGGCGGCACGCTGCCGATGTGGTGCGGTGACGACAAGCGCGTCTACAACACGTCGCTGGCCTTCGATCCATATGGCGAGCGCGTGGCGCGCTACGACAAGATCCATCTGTTCGGCTTTACCAAGGGCACCGAAAATTTCGACGAGTCGCGCACGATCCTGGCGGGCAAGGCGCCTGTCGCGTTCGAGGCACCCTGCGGCCGCGTGGCGATGTCGGTCTGCTACGACCTACGCTTCCCCGAGCTGTATCGCGGCCTGTCCGCCGGAAAAGACGGCCGCGGCGTCAGCTTGATTCTGATGCCGGCCGCCTTCACCTACACGACCGGACAGGCGCACTGGGAGATCCTGTTGCGCGCCCGGGCCATCGAGAATCAATGCTATGTGCTGGCTGCGGCACAAGGCGGATTGCACGAAAATGGCAGGCGCACGTGGGGCCATTCGATGCTGGTCGATCCGTGGGGCGAGTTGATGAGCGTGCTGCCCGAGGGCGAGGGCGTGGTATCGGGCGTCGTCGATCCCGCCCGGCTCGCTGAAGTGCGCCAAAACCTGCCTGCGCTGCGCCATCGCGTGCTGTAGCATTCAGGACATTACCGTTTGCATACCGCCGTGGCCTGACGCCGCGCGGTTTATTGGGACAAGGACAATCATGAACGCCGGAGATCTCGGAATCCGCAACCTGGCCACTGCGCAACAGCTGCTGCTGGCACCGTATGGTCTCGACGAGGCCAAAATCCAGCGTGTACTGGCCGACATCTTCACGCACAAGGTCGACTACGCCGACCTGTACTTCCAGCACACCCGCAACGAGGCCTGGAGCCTCGAGGAAGGCATCGTCAAGTCCGGCAGCTTCAGCATCGACCAGGGCGTCGGCGTGCGCGCCGTGTCGGGCGACCGCACGGCATTTGCCTATTCCGACGACATCAGCCTGCCTGCGCTGTCGCAGGCGGCCGCAGCCACGCGCACCATCGGCAAGAGCGGCAGCGGCCGCGTCAAGGTTGCCGGTGGGATGGCGTCCAGCACCGGCCGCAGCCTGTACGTGCCGAACGATCCGCTCGATTCGATGACGGCCACCGAAAAAGTGGCGCTGCTAGAAAAAATCGAGAAATTGGCGCGCGCCAAGGATCCGCGCGTGGTGCAGGTGATGGCCGGTCTGGCGGGGGAATACGACGTGGTGCTGGTGGCGCGCAGCGACGGCGTCCTGGCCGCCGACGTACGGCCGCTGGTGCGGGTGTCCGTGACCGTGATCGCCGAGCAGAACGGACGCCGCGAAGTGGGTTCGTCCGGCGGCGGCGGCCGCTATGCGTACGACTATTTCAGCGACGACCTGCTGGCGCAGTATGTCGACGAAGCGGTCTCGTCGGCGCTGGTCAATCTCGAGGCGCGCCCCGCCCCGGCCGGCGCGATGACCGTGGTGCTCGGCCCCGGCTGGCCTGGCGTGCTGCTGCACGAAGCGGTGGGCCACGGGCTCGAGGGCGACTTCAATCGCAAGGGATCGTCGGCGTTCGCGGGCCGCATGGGCGAGCGCGTGGCTGCCAAGGGTGTGACCGTGGTCGACGACGGGACCATCGCCAATCGCCGCGGATCGTTGAACCTCGATGACGAGGGCAATCCCACGCAGTGCACCACGCTGATCGAGGACGGCATCCTGCGCGGCTTTATTCAGGACACGCTCAACGCGCGCCTGATGAAGATGCCGGTCACCGGCAACGCGCGCCGCGAAAGCTACGCCGCCCTGCCGATGCCGCGCATGACCAACACGTACATGCTCAACGGCGACCGCGACCCGCAGGAAATCATCGCCAGCGTAAAGCGCGGCTTGTATGCCGTGAACTTCGGCGGCGGCCAGGTGGACATCACGAACGGCAAGTTCGTGTTCTCCGCCAGCGAGGCGTACATGATCGAAGACGGCAAGATCACCTATCCGGTCAAGGGCGCAACGCTGGTCGGCAACGGCCCTGAATCGCTCAAGGACGTGACGATGATCGGCAACGACATGCGGCTCGATTCGGGCGTAGGCGTGTGCGGCAAGGAAGGTCAGAGCGTGCCGGTTGGCGTGGGCCAGCCGACGCTGCGCATCGAGAACATGACGGTCGGCGGCACCGCCTGAGGCAGTCCGCCCGGCAAGAAAAACGGCCTGCTTCGTCGCGGTGATCGCCGCGGTGAAGCAGGCCTTTTCTGTTTCTGCGAGCGGGGCGGCTACGGCCGCGCCTCATAGACCAGATTAAACGGCGTCTGCGCGGTCCGGCGGAACGTGCCGAACCCGCCCTGCTGCGTCACGCCGCGCATGCGCGCTTCGCCAGCCTGCGCGCCAAGACACATCGCACCCTCCTGCGCCCGCGAACCGGGCGTGCAAATAAAGGTCGATGCGGAATAGAACACGCGCCCGACCGGATTGAGGTTGTCCTCCAGATTGTCGTTGGCAAACGGTTCGACGATCATCCAGCTGCCATCGGGCTTGAGCGTTTCGCGCACATGGCGCGCAGCGCCGACCGGATCGCCCATGTCGTGCAGGCAATCGAATACGGTCACCAGATCGTAGTCCGATCCCGGGTAATCCTTTGCGGAAGCCACCTCGAATGTGACGCGATCGCTGACGCCCGCGCGCCGCGCGGCTTCCATGGCATGACGGATCGACGGCTCGTGATAATCGAAACCGCGGAAGGTGGACGCCGGGAACGCCTGCGCCATGATGATCGTCGATGCGCCATGACCGCAGCCCACATCGGCTACCAACGCCCCACTCGTGAGGCGCGCCGCCATGCCTTGCAGCGACGGTATCCATTCGTCGACCAGATGTGCGGCGTAGCCGGGGCGGAAGAACCGCTCGGTGCCATGGAACAGTGCCGGGTCGTGCTCGTGCCAGCCCAGCCCGCGTCCGTTGCGAAAGATGTCGATCATCCTCGGGATCGCGCGGAACTGCGCCACGGCGATCTGGAACGCACCCGGGATAAACGCCGGACTGCCCTCTTGCGCGAGCACGAACGCCTGTTCCTCGGTCAGGAAGAACGTGTCGTGAGCGGGATCGTATTCGACGTAGCCGCTGGCGGCCTGCGCCGACAGCCATTCGCGCAGGTACCTCGGATCCGTGTGCGTCTTCTCCGCCAGCAGCTGCGCGGTCATCGGCTTTTCGGCCAGTGCCTTGTACAAACCCAGCTCGTCGCCAACTACGACGGTGGCCGCATGCAACACGGCCCCGATGTCTTGAACGAACTTTTCCATGAATGCGGCAAGCCTTGACTCGTCGACTGGCATGATCGGCACCTCCGCCTGCGGATATTTGTTCGGGGCTCGCGGCCGCGCGGGCCATTTCAATATAGCCGCCGCCGCACGCGCCGATCGCCTCGATGTGCCCTGCATCACGCTTGCCATCGCCACGGAAAAGCGATATAAAGATGCTTCGTTGTCGCGCGTGCGGTATTTTCACCCCGCGGTTTGTCCTGCGGTGACGCAATAAAATGCCTTTTGATCACGCGCCGCAGCATATATTTCACGCATCCGCGTAAAACCGACACAAGCACGCTACAGCCGATCCGATTTCCGCCATGTCCGCCAAGTTTTACTTTTACTTCTTTTGGCATCTCACACCGCTGGCGGATCGAGAGGGGCAGCTGTAAGCAACCCGAATGCAAAAGAAACCGCCAGCAAACCTGGCGGTTTTTTTATGTCCGCCACGCCCGCCGCGCGACCCATCCAACAGACCCACGACCTCACAAAGACCCGGAGCCATCATGCTGAAGAACACCGACGACCTGCGCATTCGCGAACTCAAGGAGCTGCTGCCGCCGGCGCACCTGATCCGCGAGTTCGCCTGCTCCGAAGCGGCGTCTGACGTGATCTACGGCGCCCGCCAGGCCATGCACCGGATTCTGCATGGCATGGATGACCGCCTGATTGTCATCATCGGACCCTGCTCGATCCACGACACGCGCGCTGCGCTGGAATACGCCAAGCTGCTCAAGGTGCAGCGCGAACGCTTTGCCGGAGAGCTGGAAGTGGTGATGCGCGTGTATTTCGAAAAGCCGCGTACGACCGTAGGCTGGAAGGGGCTGATCAACGATCCGCACATGGATGGCAGCTTCAAGATCAACGACGGCCTGCGCACCGCGCGCGAACTGCTGCTCAACATCAGCGAAATGGGCGTGCCGACCGGCACCGAGTACCTGGACATGATCAGCCCGCAATACATCGCCGATCTGGTCAGCTGGGGCGCTATCGGCGCGCGCACCACGGAATCGCAGGTGCACCGCGAGCTGGCGTCGGGACTGTCGTGCCCGGTGGGATTCAAGAACGGGACCGACGGCAACGTGAAGATCGCGGTCGACGCCATCAAGGCCGCATCGCAGCCGCACCATTTCCTGTCGGTAACCAAGGGCGGCCACTCGGCCATCGTGTCCACATCGGGCAACGAGGACTGCCACATCATCCTGCGCGGCGGCAAGGCGCCGAACTACGACGCCGCCAGCGTGCAGGAAGCCTGCGACGCGATTTCCAAGGCCGGGCTGGCCGCGCGGCTGATGATCGACGCCTCCCACGCCAACAGCAGCAAGAAGCACGAAAACCAGTTGCCGGTCTGCGAGGACATCGGCCGCCAGATTGCCGCCGGCGACCAGCGCATCGTCGGCGTCATGGTGGAATCGCACCTCGTGGCCGGACGCCAGGATCACGTGCAGGGCACGCCCGTGGAAAACCTCACGTATGGCCAGTCGGTAACGGACGCCTGCATCGGCTGGGACGATTCGCTGACGATTCTCGAAACGCTGGCCAATGCGGTCAAGCAACGGCGCCTGGTCACGGGCAGTGGTAACTGACCGTCAACGCCGCCCCGCAATGAAAAAACGCCGCTCGATGCTTGAGCGGCGTTTTTTTATTGCCATGCGGCCGCCGATGCGGCCACGCCAGCCTTACTTCTTCAGCACCAGGTCGCCCTTGATCGAACCGATATAGGCGGCGATGTCCTGCAGTTCGCCGCGCGTAAACGGGCGCGGCTTGCCGTCCTTGGTCGTCACGGCCGGGTTGCTGTTGACCTGGCCGGCCATGATCGCATTGGTACGGCCCACGATCGGATTGCCGCTGGTCTGATACGCCAGCAGCGCGTGATACAGGTAGTCCGGGTGCTGGCCAGCCAGCTTGGGATAATCGGGGGAAATCGGCGCGTTGAGGTCCTTGCCATGGCAGGCCACGCAGCCGCCCTTTTCCACCAGCGCCTTGCCCGCGGCGATATCGGCCGCCTGTGCGGAGATTGCCGCGGCGCCCAGCACCATCGCGCCCAGCGCGTACGAAACCACGTTCAGCGTCTTCATGTTCACGAGCCTTGGTTATTTGAGCGAGTTGTTCCGGGTGTCCGACTTCTGCTGCGAGTAATACGCAGCCACGTCGGCGATGTCCTTTTCGGACAGGCTCGCGGCAATCGCATGCATGGTGGGATGCTTGCGATCGCCCTTCTGGTAGCTCTTGAGCGCGTTCTCGATGTACTTGGCGCTCTGGCCGCCAAGCAGGGGAACCTGATAGGTCTCCGGAAACGATGCACGATACCCGGGAATGCCGTGGCAACCGATGCACATTGCGACCTTGTCCTTGGCGGTGTCGACGTTGCCCTTGTCCTGGGCAAGCGCTGCCGTTGCGGCCGCGCCCAACACTACCATCGTGAGGAGCTTTTTCATTGTCGTAGCTGATTGGGAAGTGTTAAACCGCGTGTGACCTGCCCTTGCTGCGACGCCAGACGATTTGGGGAATGGGGATGTGAAGCGGATCGCCGCAAATCTGCGGCAGTCGATGCCGGTCAGACCAGGCGCAGCCGGGCGTTATTGCTGATGTGCCGCGGTGCTCAAACACCATTCTGCAACCATCTTGCGCTATTGCCGCCTCCCGATGATCTGCCATGTCTCTGGTGGCAGAACTGCCGGGCGTGAGGAGGATATTGACTGGGGGCGCGTCAAACCGGCGCATTGTACCGCAGCGTGCACGCGACGGTCCAGCCAGCGGCCTCCGGGTGTGCCCCACTCAACGCGAATGCCAATCTGCTTTTATACTGGCCCATTCCGGCCGAATTTCGGTGGTTTTGCCTGCCGACGGCCCACCCGGTTGCTGTTTCCGATTGTCCTTCGACCAGCCTGCCAGGCAGGCCGGTCGCGATCCGCCCAGGTTGCCCATGTCCACCAACGCCAACGCCAATCCGTCCCAGCAGGTGAAGTTCGAAGGAAGCGCCCAGTATGTTGCCACCGACGATCTGAAGCTGGCCGTCAACGCCGCACGCACGCTGCAGCGCCCGCTGCTGATCAAGGGCGAGCCGGGCACCGGCAAGACCATGCTGGCCGAGGAAGTGGCCGCCGCGCTCGGCATGCCGCTGTTGCAATGGCACATCAAGTCGACCACCAAGGCCCAGCAGGGGCTGTACGAATATGACGCCGTATCGCGCCTGCGCGATTCGCAGCTCGGCGACGACCGCGTGCACGACATCCGCAACTACATCGTCAAGGGCGTGCTCTGGCAGGCGTTCGAGGCCGACGAGCCGGTGGTGTTGCTGATCGACGAGATCGACAAGGCCGACATCGAATTCCCCAACGACCTGCTGCGCGAACTCGACCGCATGGAGTTCTACGTCTACGAGACGCGCGAACTGGTCAAGGCGCGGCACCGCCCGCTGGTCATCATCACGTCGAACAACGAGAAGGAACTGCCCGATGCGTTCCTGCGCCGCTGCTTCTTCCACTACATCAAGTTTCCCGATGCCGAAACGATGCAGCGGATCGTCGACGTGCACTATCCGGGCATCAAGCGCGAGCTGGTGTCCGCCGCGCTCGAGGCGTTCTACGAAATGCGCAACCTGCCGGGCCTGAAAAAGAAGCCCAGCACGTCCGAACTGATCGACTGGCTCAAGCTGCTGATGGCCGAGGACATCCCGGCCGAAGCACTGCGCAGTCCGGACCGCAAGGCCGCCATTCCGCCCCTGCACGGTGCGCTGCTCAAGAACGAACAGGACGTGCATCTGTTCGAGCGGCTCGTGTTCATGAACCGCGCCAACCGCTAAGCAAAGGTCCGCCCGATGACGAAGTTTGTCCAGCCCGTCACGCTGACCGGCCAGCACGCCACGCTGGCGCCGCTGTCGATGGAACACGCCGCAGGGTTGCGCGAAGCGGCCGCCGACGGCGAATTGCACCGGCTGTGGTACACCAGCGTGCCCTCGCCTGAAGGCGTGGAGGCGGAAATCGCGCGCCGCCTCGCTCTGCAGGAACAGGATTCGATGCAGCCGTTCACGGTGCTCGACGCCGAGGGCCGCGTGGCCGGCATGACCACGTACATGAATATCGATGGCAAGAACCGTCGCGTCGAAATCGGCTCGACGTGGTACGCCCGGCGCGTGCAGCGCACCGCGCTGAACACCGAGTGCAAGCTGATGCTGTTGCGCCACGCTTTCGAGACGCTCGACTGCATCGCCGTGGAATTTCGCACGCACTGGATGAACCATCAGAGCCGCGCGGCGATCGCGCGCCTGGGCGCCAAGCAGGACGGCGTGCTGCGCAACCATCAACGCATGCCGGACGGATCGTTCCGCGACACGGTGGTCTTCTCGATCATCGCCAGCGAATGGCCGACAGTGCGCGCGCACCTGCAATTCCAGCTCGACCGACCACGTTGATCGGAGCCCAGCCATGCTGATCGACTTTTTCTTCTCGCTGCGTCACGCCAAGCTGCCGGTATCGGTCAAGGAATACCTGACGATGCTCGAAGCGCTGCGCGCGCAGGTCATCTCTCCGTCGATCGACGAGTTCTACTACTTGTCGCGCATGACGCTGGTGAAGGACGAAAAGCACTTCGACAAGTTCGACCAGACCTTTGCGGCGTACTTCAAGGGCATCGAGAGCCTGGTCGACTGGAAGAGCGATATTCCGCTGGACTGGCTGCAGAAGACGCTCGAACGTGAACTGTCGGCCGAGGAAAAAGCCAAGATCGAGGCCATGGGCGGCCTCGACAAGCTGATGGAGCGCCTCAAGCAACTGCTGGAAGAACAGAAGGAAAAGCACGAAGGCGGCAACAAGTGGATCGGCACTGGCGGCACCTCGCCATTCGGCCACGGCGGCTACAACCCCGAGGGCATCCGGATCGGCGGCCCGTCCAAGGGCAACCGCACCGCGATCAAGGTTTGGGAAACACGCGCGTACAAGGACTACGACGATCAGGTCGAACTGGGCACGCGCAACATCAAGGTGGCGCTGCGTCGCCTGCGCCGGTTTGCGCGCGAGGGCGCGGACACCGAACTGGATCTGGACGACACCATCCACTCGACCGCCGCCAATGCCGGCATGCTGGACATCAAGCTGCGGCCGGAGCGCCACAACAAGGTCAAGGTGCTGATGCTGATGGACGTGGGCGGCTCGATGGACGACCACATCAAGCGCGTGGAAGAACTGTTTTCGGCTACCAAGACTGAGTTCAAGCACCTTGAGTACTACTACTTCCACAACTGCCTGTACGACTATGTGTGGAAGAACAACCGGCGCCGCCACGCGGAAAAGATCGCCACCTGGGACCTGATCCACAAATACACGCCCGACTACAAGGTGATCTTTGTCGGCGATGCGACGATGAGTCCGTATGAGATTCTGCAGCCGGGCGGTTCGGTCGAATACAACAATCCGGAAGCCGGCGCGGTATGGCTGAACCGCATGATCGAGCAGTTTCCGCGCTTCGTCTGGCTCAACCCCGAGCCGGAAGGCCTCTGGCAATACCGTCAGTCGATCACGGTGATCAACCAGATCATGAAGAACCGCATGTATCCGGTGACGCTGGCCGGCCTGGAAGAGGCCATGAAAGTCCTGTCGAAATAGCGTCCGGCGTCGGGCTCAAGCCACCACGTCGACGCCCTCCATGACCCACTTGCGAAAGGTCTGAAGCGCCGGCAAGTGGGCCTTCTGCTCCGGATAGCACAGGTAGTAGCCCTTTTTGGCCAGCACCCGCGCGGCGTGGGCCACGACCAATGCGCCCGTCGCCAGTTCCTCCTCGATCAGGCAGCGCGGGATCAGCGCGATGCCCAGCCCCGACATCGCCGCCTGTGTCAAAAGCGTGAACTGATCGAAGCGCGCGCCGCTCCATGCCTGGCGCGTCGAGACGCCCAACTCGGACAGCCAGTCCGGCCACGCCTCGGGCACCGTAGTGTGGTGCAGCAGCGGATAGCGCAGCAGCGCCGCAGGCGTCTTCGCCACCCCGTCCGGCTCGTGCACCAGCAAGCCCGGACGGCATACCGGCAACACCTCGCGCCCGGTCATGTAGTCGGCCAGACTGCCGGGCCAGACGCCGTCGCCGAAGCGGATTGCCGCGTCGAGATCGGGCTGGGAGAAATCGTAGCCTTGCGCATGGGGAACGAATTCCAGCGTCACCTCGGGATGCCGGGCAAAGAATTGCGGGAGTCGCGGGATCAGCCATTTCGCGCCCAGCGTGGGCATGCTGGCGATATGAAGAATGCCGCCGCGACCTTGACGCGCGATCAGCTCGACGCTGGCGGCCTCGATCTCGTCGAGGCTGGGGCGCACGCGTTCCAGATAGCGCTCGCCAGCATCGGTCAGCAACAGCCGCTGGCGCACCCGTTCGAACAGTTCCACGCCCAGAAAGGCTTCCAGACTGCGTACCTGCTTGCTGACGGCGCCTTGCGTCACATGCAGTTCGCGCGCCGCCACCGTGAAACTGCTGTGCCGCGCGGCCGCTTCGAAAGCCATTAATTCCGTCATGGACGGACATAGGCGCCGCATAAGTCACCTCTTACTTCAATACCAAATGGAATGATCCAGGGATTTTATTTCGTTTGCAAGTAACTTGCCGGCACGCGCAGAATCGGACACCAAGTGCGACACAAATTGTTGCAGTGCTGCTTCGGGTCATACAGACACCGCCTTTCATCCCCCTTTCAACGGAATTCCTTCGATGCAACGCCGTCCCCTGCTGAAAGTCCTTGCCGCCGCCACCGCCTTTGCTGCAGCCGGCCTGACCTTGCCCGCCTTCGCCCAAGGCTATCCGACCAAGCCGATTACGCTCGTCGTGCCGTTCCCGGCGGGCGGCACCACCGATATCGTGGCCCGCATCGTTGCCGACAAGCTCGGCCAGCAACTCGGTCAGGCCGTGGTGGTGGACAACCGCGGCGGCGCGGGCGGCAGCATCGGCACAGGCTACCTGGCCAAGGCGGCGCCGGACGGCTACACGCTGGGCATCGCTACCGCATCGACGCACGGTATCAATCCGGCCGTCTATCCGCGCCTGCAATACGACGCCACCAAGGATTTCACGACCATTACCAACCTGGCATCCGTGCCCAACGTGATGAGCATCCATCCGGGCGTCAAGGCGACCGACATGAAGTCGTTCATCGCCCTGGCCAAATCGGAGCCGAACAAGTTGGCCTACGGTTCGGCCGGCAACGGCAGCGTGTCGCACATGATGGGCGAACTGTTCAAGATGAGCAGCAAGACCGAACTGCTGCACGTGCCGTACAAGGGCGTGGGTCCGGCCCTGAACGACGCGCTGGCCGGCCAGGTGCAGATCCTGTTCGACAACCTGCCGTCGTCGCTGCCGTTCATCGAAAGCGGCAA
Organism: Cupriavidus sp. GW822-FHT06G04; assembly: GCF_058799075.1. Lineage (NCBI taxonomy): Bacteria > Pseudomonadati > Pseudomonadota > Betaproteobacteria > Burkholderiales > Burkholderiaceae > Cupriavidus > Cupriavidus sp. GW822-FHT06G04. The sequence goes on from NZ_JBXALD010000004.1 coordinate 248,513, forward strand.
GCTGCGCGCGCTGGCCGTTGCCGCGCCCAAGCGCGTGGCGGCCCTGCCGAACGTGCCGACCTTCGCCGAACTGGGCCTGCCCGAGGTCAATGACGCCGCCTGGTTTGGCCTCATCGCGCCGGCCAAGCTGCCGGCCGACATCCAGGCCAAGCTGAATGCCGCCGCCATCAAGGTGCTGGCCCTGCCAGAGGTGAAGGCCAAGCTCGAAAAGCTCGGCGCCACGCCGGTCGGCGACACGCCGCAGCATTTCGCGCAACAGATCGCCAGCGAAGTGGCCAAGAACAAGAAGGTGGCCGCGGCCGCCAAGATCTCCCTGGACTAACCGGCTGTCACGCATGACCGAAGCAGAACGAAAGACCGCGGAAAGCCCGTACTTCCTGCAAATGCCGGAAGGCGCGTGCGGCCCGCTCTTTCTCGATTCCCCGCATAGCTGCACCACGTATCCGGCCGATTTCCGCTTTGCCGCCGGCCTGCCGCTGCCACTGCTGCGTCAGGCCGAGGACACCTTCGTGGATCAGCTCTACGCCGACGCGCCCGCGCGCGGCGTGCCGCTGCTCTGCGCCGGCTTTCCGCGCAGCTATCTCGACGCCAACCGCGGCCTTGAGGAAATCGACGAGGCGTTGCTCGATGCGCCGTGGCCCGGCGTCAAGACGGAAACGTCGAAGACCCGGCTGGGCAAGGGTCTGGTCTGGCGCGTCCTGGACACGGGCGAGGCGATCTATGACCGCAAGCTCACCGTGCCCGAATTGCAGGCGCGCATCGATCACTACTACCTGCCCTACTACGCCCAGTTGCAGCGCCTGTCGGATCAGGCCGTGGCGCGCCATGGCCGCGTGTTCCACATCAACTGCCACTCGATGCCGAGCGAGGCCGCGAGGTTCGCGACCGAGCACCCGGGCCTGCAGCATCCCGACTTTGTCGTCGGCGACCGCGACGGCACCACTTGCGATACACGTTTCACCGATCGCGTGGAAGCCGTGCTGAAGGAGATGGGCTACGACGTGTGGCGCAACCATCCGTACAAGGGCGTTGAAATTGTGCGCGTAGTGGGTCAACCGCAAGCCAATCGTCACAGCCTGCAGCTTGAGGTCAATCGCAAGCTGTATATGGACGAAGTTGGTCTGACGCAAAGCGCGGGCTTCGACAAGCTCAAGCGCGATCTCAACGCGCTGATCGACGATCTGCTGCGCTTCGCCAGCACTTTCTGATCGGCGCGCCGCGCCACCGGGGTCGCGGGCGCCACCATAGTGCGCAGGCGACGCCGGCTTCGCCGAGACACGTGCAATGCGTGTCTCGGGGTTCGCCTGAGTTGCGAACGCTGGGAATCTTCTGGTATGACAAGCCGTAAATTCGACGGCGATCACGGCAAGTTGTAAGCAGTTCCAATGAAGGGTAACAAGATTTCGGAACTTCGCCCGCGGCGTTTCCTCTATCATGGCAATCCTTCACAACCCCTCCTTGCTTCGCCAAGCAAAGACGATCCCGTGATTCGACGAATTTCCGAACTGTTCGGCAGCCAGCTTCGCATGCTGACTGCCGCAGTGGCAGGCGCTATTGCGTTAGCCGGCTGCGCTGTCGCGCCGACCGACGAGAGCGCCTCCACCACCGGTGCCACCACCGCCGCGCCCGTTGCCGGCACTGCAATTCCGGCCGCCGCGGCCAATCCCGCGCCCACCGTAAAACCCCCGCCGGTCATCAACAAGACACCGCCTCCGACGACCACCGTCACGCTGCCCGACAAGGGCCGCGTCAGCCTGGCTGAATATCGCACCCAGATGCGCGAGCAGTTGATGAAATCGGAGAATGCATCGGCCGATGTGGCCGATTGCGCCGCGCATGCAAGCTGGGTGGTGCCGCGCTCGGCCACCTACGACGCACTGAAGATTCCCACCGGCGCGCTCGCCGCCGGACAAGCTTCGGTGGAACCATGGGAAGGCCGCTTTTCAGCCGGCAAACAGGCCGTGCCGGTCAGTTCAGTCGTGACGTTCAACGCCACCGCGCACAAGCGCCGCGGCGAGGCTCAGTGGCAGCCTGTGAAAGTGCGCTGCGGCTACAACGACGGCATGATGCTGGCCTACGAGCTGCTCGACAGTAACGGCGACACAATCGTCGAACCGGCCGCAGCACCGGCGGTGGCCACGCCGACCCATTCGAAGAAGAAAACCAAGGGCGCGAAATCGTCGTCGGCCAAATCGACCCAGTCGAGCAAGAGCTCGGCGACGAAATCCACCTCGTCGAAAAGCACCTCGACTTCGAAGACCAAGAAAAAGCAGTAACGCCGGGGCATCCAGCGGCGCATTGCGCGGGGACGCCCCAGCGCAATGCGGGGTGCCGCGCCGGCTCGCCGGAACGCGGCGGCTCCGTGCTGTCGCCGCGTTCCGCAGCCTTCTGTCGCTGCTGTCGTCGCCGCGTTCGACGCTCTCTTCGCCGAACCTTTCGTGCGTGCAGCGCGCTCGTTCAGTCCAGGTATTCCAGGATCGCCTGCAGCATTGCCGTGCCGAGTAGCGCGCTCTTTGCGCCGTTCCATCCGACCGTGGGATCGGGCAAGTCGGCGTTGTCCTTGAACGGCATTTCCAGCGTCAGCGCCAGACACCCGAAGGTATGGCCGATGTACTTGGAGGCGAGCTTGAGCGCATCGGCGTTGTACTTGCTGGCCGCGTAGCCGTGCACGTCCTGGAAATCGGGCGTGGCGCGCTTGAATGCTTCGATAAAGCGCGTCTGCTGGGCGCGCTGGATTTCCGTAAAGCCCGGCAGCATTTCGCTGCCCGCCACGAAGTTGTACGGCAGCGCCTCGTCGCCATGGATATCGAAGAACAGATCGACACCGGTCTGCTCGATCGCGCGGCGCACGTGGTACACCTCCGGGCTCGTCTCCAGGCTCGGCTGCATCCATTCGCGATTCAGGTTGGCGCCGGCCGCATTGGTGCGCAGGTTGCCGCGCGCCGAGCCATCGGGATTCATGTTCGGCACGATATGGAACACCGCGCGGTCCAGCAGCTTGCGCGCCACCGGGTCGCCATTCCACATGCCCGTGCCGGTCAGGCGCTGCAGCACGCCTTCGCAGAACCACTCGGCCATGCTTTCGCCCGGATGCTGGCGCGCAATCATCCAGACGGTTTTCTTGCCCGGGCCCGGCTGGCCCACCGTGACACATGTGAGGTCACGACCATCGACGGTGCGGCCCAGATGCGACAACCTCGCCAGCGGCGATCGCTGGCATGACGCCAGCAGCGACAGATGCCGCTCTTCGGGATACGGCTCGAAATAGGCAAACCAGATGCTGTCGTGTTCGGGCGTGACATCGGCGGTCATCGTCGCGCCGTCGTACTGCGTGGGCACGCGAAACCAGTGGGCGCGGTCGTACGACGCCACCACGCGATAATCGCGCCAGCCGTCGGGATAGGTGCACTCGCCGGCGTTCAGGAACTTGAGCTTGCACGCCTGTCCCGCCGCGCCCTGCAGGCGGAAGTGAAACCATTGCCGGAAGTCGGCATGGGAATCGGCGCGCACCCGCAGCCGGATATCGTCAGCACGCTCGAGCGATTCGACCTCGATGGCGCCCGAATCGAAGAGCGTGGAAACATGCAGTGCCGAGGTCGTCGGAGTCATGGCATTGGTCCTTGTCGTTTTCAGTCTTCCAGGCGGCGGCGAAACACCCAGCGCGAGGCATCCGAGGCGTCCTTGTCAAACGCATAGCCGTCCGCGTTGAAGCGCTTGAGTTTTGCCGGATCGGTCACGCGATGCGTCACCGCATAGCGGGCCATCGTACCGCGCGCCCGCTTGGCATGAAACGAAATGATCTTGTAGCGGCCGCCCTTCCAGTCCTCGAACACGGGCGTGATCACGCGCGCATCGAGCACTTTTGGACGTACCACCTTGAAATACTCCTCGGACGCCAGATTCACCAGGGTCGGCTGGCCTTCGTGCTTCAGTTCGGCCATGTCCTTGTTGATGAGCTTCGTGACGTCGTCGCCCCAGAACGCATAGAGGTCCTTGCCCGCGGCGGTATCGAGCCGCGTGCCCATTTCCAGGCGATACGGCTGCATCCAGTCCATCGGCCGCAGCACGCCATAGAGACCGGAAAGAATGCGGATGTGCTTCTGAGCGAATGCCAGGTCGTCCGTGCTCAGTGTTTTGGCATCGAGCCCGTCGTAGACATCGCCATTGAAGGCCAGCACCGCCTGCTTGCTGTTGGCCGATGTGAATGTGGCCGACCAGTCGGCGTAGCGCGTGACGTTGAGCACGGCCAGCTTGTCGGAGATATCCATCAGCGCGCCCACATCCTGCGGCGCCAGCTTGCGCAGGCGGTCGATCAGCGTGGCGGAACGGTCGATAAAGCGCGGCAGCGTATGGGTCTTGACGCGCGGCGGTGTCTCGTAGTCCAGGGACTTGGCGGGGGACAGGACGATGAGCATGGCAAAATCGCGGACGGAAACAAAGTCGAGATTGTAGCGAATGCCCACCGAGCCCACCGGCACCCCGATCAGCCCCCCCGCCGCCGCATCCATCGGCGCCCTGCCCGTCACATCGGTCCCGCGCGTCGTGCTGGATTCCAATATCTGGGTGGACCTGCTGGTCTTCCGCGATCCGCACGTCGAACCGATCCGCGCCGCGTTGGCCGCAGGCGCCATCGCGCCGGTGATACGCGCCGATTGCCGCGAGGAATTGCGCCGCGTGCTGGCCTATCCGCAGTTCGCGCGATTTGCCGTCGATATCGATACCGCGCTGGCCGAAGTGGATCGCCTCACCACGCTGGAGCCGTTGCCTGCTGCCGCCGAGGCCGACGCCATCCGCCTGCCGAAGTGCCGCGACACGGACGACCAGAAGTTCATCGAACTGGCGCATTTCGCGCGCGCCGCGCTGCTGGTGTCGAAGGACAAGGCGGTGCTGAAGCTGCGCAGCCGCCTACGCCGCGCCAGCGGCGTGGAGGTGCTGCCGCCGCTGGCCTTTGCCCGATGGCTGGCGGACTGGACGCCCCCGCCCGCCAGCGCCGCCGATCCCCGCTAGAATGTCGCACTGGTCTCTTTGTCCGGTTATTCCCGTTCCCGCCCCACCATGTCCGAATCGACCCTTGCCCCGCTGAATCCACCGCTGTCGCGCCTGCCCAAGGTGGGCACCACGATTTTCACCGTGATGTCGGCGCTGGCCGCCGAAAAGAACGCCGTGAACCTGGGCCAGGGATTTCCGGATTTCGACTGCGATCCGCGCATTGTCGACGCCGTGGCCGACGCCATGCGCGCAGGCCACAACCAGTACCCGCCGATGGCGGGCGTGCCGGTGCTGCGGCAGGCCATCGCCGCCAAGATTGCCGCGCTCTACGGCCACCAGTACGACTGGAACACCGAGATCACCGTCACGGCGGGCGCCACGCAGGCGCTGCTGACCGCGATCCTGTGCGCCGTGCATCCCGGCGACGAAGTGATCGTGCTGGAGCCCTGCTACGACAGCTACCTGCCCGCGATCGAGCTGGCGGGCGCCACGGCCGTACCGGTGCGGCTGGAAGCACCGCTGTTCCGGATTCCGTTCGACAAGCTGGCCGCCGCGATCACGCCGAAGACGCGCATGATCATGATTAACACGCCGCACAATCCCACCGGCACGATCTGGCGCGAAGACGACATGCGGCAGTTGGCCGATTTGCTGGCCGGCACCGATATCCTCGTGTTGTCCGATGAAGTCTACGAACACATGGTGTACGACGGCCAGCGGCACGAATCGGTGTCGCGCCATCCCGAACTCGCGCGCCGCAGCTTCGTCGTGTCGAGCTTCGGCAAGACTTATCACGTAACCGGCTGGAAGGTCGGCTATGTGACCGCGCCGGCCGCGCTGATGAACGAATTCCGCAAGGTGCACCAGTTCAACGTCTTCACCGTCAATACGCCGGTGCAATTCGGCCTGGCCCAATACATGACGGATCCGGCGCCGTACCTGAACCTGCCGGCGTTCTATCAGGCCAAGCGCGACTTTTTCCGCGCGGGACTGGCCAATACGCGCTTCCGCCTGTTGCCTTCCGATGGCACGTACTTCCAATGCGTCGACTATTCGGCCATCTCGGACATGAGCGAAGCGGACTTTTCGATGTGGCTCACGCGCGAGATCGGCGTGGCCGCGATTCCGGTGTCCGCGTTCTACTCCGAACCGCGGGAATCGGGCGTGGTGCGCTTCTGCTTCGCCAAGAAGGAAGAGACGCTGCAATTGGCGCTCGACCGGCTGGCCAAACTGTAAGCGACGCCGGCGCGGCACGAGGCGCAGGCTATAAGCTGCACGCATTCCCGCCATAAGCAAAAAGCCCCGCAGGCTTCCCGCCGCGGGGCTTTTTGCTTATGGTCTGCCAGTTGTGGCTGCCGGTTGTGGCGTCACTTGTTACGGCTGAGCATCAATTCCGTGTTCGCCTTGCGCTCGGCATTGAGCTTCTGCACCGTCGGCCGTTCGGACATCGCCTTCAAGTAGCCCTTCACCGGCAGGCTTGCCAGCAGATCTTCACCGTAGATGATTTTTGTGCACGACGATATCAGCGGCAAATGGCAAACCGCGGCGCAGTCGGCCAGCGTGAACGTATCGCCGGCGAGGTACGGCGAAAACTTTGCAAGCTTGCCGAACGCCGGGACGTACTTCTCCAGCAGGTTGCGCTGGCGCTCCTTGACCTTGTCGCTGACCTTGCCGCCGAAGAACGCCTCGGGATACAGCTCGCGCGCGGTCAATTCCAGATACAGCTCGAGGAACGTGATGAGTTCGCGCACCTTCGCTGCCTGGAACGGATCCGCCGGCAGCAGCGGCGACTGGCGATAAGTGGTCTCGATGTACTCGACGATCGGTTCGGACTCGCACAACGGGCCGGCATCGGTGATGATGTAGGGAACCTTGCCCAGCGGCGACGCCGAGCGATCGGTTTCGCCCAGCCAGGCCAGCACTTCCTCGAACGGCAAGTTCTTTTCCAGCAGCGCCAGCTTCACCTTGTTGTAGTAGTTGCTGGCGGAAAATCCGCAAAGCTTCAACATGTCGTCTCTCTCCGTGATGATGTGCGAATGATTATGTGAATGGTGATGTCGATGGTCGTGTGAGCAGTCGGTGATCGGTTGGTGTCGACCCCGGACCGCACCATCGTCCTCTGCCCTGCACTGCCTGGCCGATCAGCGCACGCCGCATGCATGGCGCATCTGTCGCGAAAGCTGCAGAAAACGTACGATCGTGCTAATTTAGCCACAACTTTTTTGGACCAACAATGAGCAATTCCACCATCCAGACGCTTGGTATCGTTGGCACGGGCGCCATGGGCCGCGGCATCGCGCAGATCGCCGCGCAGGCAGGCCTGACTGTCAATCTGTACGACACCAACGCGCAAGCCGTGGCCGCCGCGCGCCAGTACCTGCAGGATACCTTCGCCAAGCTGGCCGACAAGGGCAAGATCAGCGCCGCCGACAGCGAAGCGGCGCTGGCCCGCGTCAAGGCATGCAACGCGCTGCAAGACCTGGCCGCCTGCGACATGGTGGTGGAAGCGATTGTCGAAAAGCTGGAAGTCAAGCGCGATCTGGTCGCCAAGCTCGAAGCGATTCTGCGCGAAGATGCCGTGATCGCGTCGAATACGTCGTCGCTGTCGATCACCGCCATCGCGGTGGGCGCGAAAAAACCGGGGCGCATCGTCGGTTATCACTTCTTCAACCCGGTGCCGCTGATGAAGGTCGTGGAAGTGATCGACGGCCTGTCCGGCGATCCGGCCATCGGCGACCAGTTGATGGCGCTGTCGCGCCGCATGGGCCATACGCCGGTGCGCTGCAAGGACATGCCCGGTTTCATCGTCAACCATGCCGGCCGCGGCATGAACATCGAAGGCCTGAAGGCAGCACAGGAAGGCGTGGCCGAGTTTGTCGACATCGACAACATCATGCGCGAGCAGGCCGGCTTCCGCATGGGCCCGTTCGAACTGATGGACCTGACCGGGCTCGATGTGTCGCATCCGGTGATGGAATCGATCTACAACCAGTTCTATCAGGAAGCGCGCTATCGACCTTCGCCGATTACGCAACTGCGCTACACCGGCGGCCTGCTTGGCCGCAAGACCGGCGCAGGCTTCTACACCTATCCCGACGGCCAGAAGCAAGTGCCGGCCGCCCGCGCCGTGGCCGATGCGCGCCCCGCCAGCGTATGGGTGAGCCGCGCCAACGAACGCGGCCATGCGATGACCGTTAAGCTGCTGACCGCACTGGGCGTCACGCCCGAAGCGGGCAACCAGCCGTCGGCCGATGCACTGATCGTGGTCACGCCGCTGGGCCTGGACGCCACCACCGCTGCGCTCGAAGAAGGCCTCGACGCGACGCGCGTGGTTGCCATCGATACGCTGCTGCCATTCGAGGCCACCAAGCGCCGCACGCTGATGACCACCCCGGCCACCAGCGCCGCCGCACGCGACGCCGCGCACGGCCTGTTTGCCAGCGATGGCGTGCCGGTCACGCTGATCCGCGATTCGGCCGGCTTCATCGCCCAGCGCATCATCGGCTGCATCGTCAACATTGCCAGCGACATCGCACAGCAACGCATCGCCACACCGACCGACATCGACCTCGCCGTGAACCTGGGCCTCGGCTATCCGAAGGGACCGCTGGCGCTGGGCGACACGATTGGCGCCGCGGTGATCCTGGAAGTACTGCGCAACATGAATCGCCTGACCGGCGACATGCGCTACCGCCCAAGCCCATGGCTGTGGCGCCGCGCGGGTCTTGGCCTGTCGCTGCTGACCGAAGAAGCCTGATCGAAAGAGGCGCCCCGCCGAGACACGGGGCGCCGTTTGTTTTTCTAGCCCCCAGATAACGAGGCTGCGATGACTGCCCAACTGCTGTCCGAACGCGTCGACTCGACACTGATCCTGACCATTTCCAACCCCGAAGCACGCAACGCCCTGCACCCGGACATCTATGCCGCATCGCAGGAGGCGCTCGAGGTGGCCGCGCGTGACGATTCGATCCGCGCGGTGGTGCTTACGGGCGCCAACGGCGTGTTCTGCGCGGGCGGCAATCTGAACCGCCTGCTTGGCAATCGCTCGCAACCGCCTGCGGTGCAGGCCGCCAGCATCGAAACCCTGCATCACTGGATCGAATCGTTCCACGCCTTTCCGAAGCCGATCATCGCCGCAGTGGAAGGCCCCGCCGCCGGCGCCGGTTTTTCGCTGGTGCTGGCGTGCGACTACGTGGTAGCTGCCAGCGACGCGAAATTCGTCATGGCCTATGTGAAGGTGGGCCTTACGCCCGATGGCGGCGGATCGTACGAGATCGCGCGCATGCTGCCGCGCCAGCTGGCCAGCGAAATCCTGATGGAAGGCAAGCCTGTCGACCCCGCGCGGCTGGCGCACTTCGGCATCGTTAATCGCGTGGTGCAGCCGGGACACGCGCTGACCGAAGCGCTGCGGATCGCCGAAAACCTCGCCCGCGAATCGCCCAATGCGGTGCGCGGCATGAAAGCGCTGATCAACCACGCCGGCACCGCCACGCTGACGGAACATCTCGCAGCCGAGCGCGACAGCTTCGTGGCCGCGCTCCATCACAAGGACGCCGGCGAAGGCATCGGCGCCTTTCTCGAAAAGCGCAAGCCCAACTACCGCTGAAGCCGGGCCGGGCTGACAACGCAGACAAAACAACGACATTGCGGAGAGAGACACTCATGAGCACCAACGTTTCGCACTTTGAAGGTACGCGGCCCGTGGCAGATCAACAGCGCTTCGATGTTGCCGCGCTGGAGGCCTGGATGCGCGAGCACGTCGACGGCTTTGCCGGACCGCTGACCGTCGAGCAGTTCAAGGGCGGTCAGTCGAATCCCACCTTCAAGCTCATCACGCCGGGGCAGACCTACGTGATGCGCGCCAAGCCAGGGCCGAAATCGAAGCTTCTGCCGTCCGCCCATGCGATCGAGCGCGAGTATCGCGTCATGAAGGCGCTTGCCGGCACCGATGTTCCCGTGGCGCACATGTACGCGCTGTGCGAGGACGAAGGCGTGATCGGCCGCGCGTTCTACATCATGGAGTTCGTCAGCGGCCGTGTGCTGTGGGACCAGGCGCTGCCCGACATGACACCCAGCGAGCGCGGCGCGATCTACGACGAGATGAACCGCGTTATCGCCGCGTTGCATTCGGTCGACTACAAGGCCATCGGCCTGGCCGATTACGGCAAGCCCGGCAACTATTTTCAGCGCCAGATCGAGCGCTGGAGCAAGCAGTACAAGCTGTCGGAAACGGAATCGATTCCGGCCATGGACAAGCTGATCGCCTGGCTGCCCGAGCATATCCCGCAGGAAGCCGATGAACTGACGAGCATCGTGCACGGCGATTACCGGCTCGACAACCTCATGTTCCATCCCACCGAGCCCAGGGTGCTGGCCGTGCTGGACTGGGAGTTGTCGACGCTTGGCCATCCGATGGCCGATTTCGGCTATCACTGCATGAGCTGGCATATCCAGCCCGGTCAGTTCCGCGGCATTGCGGGCCTCGATCATCAAGCGCTGGGCATTCCCGACGAAGCCGCCTATCGCCGCCTGTACGAAGCGCGCACGGGCCGCCAGATCACCGGCGACTGGAACTTCTATCTCGCGTTCAGCATGTTCCGCATCGCCGGGATTCTGCAAGGCATCATGAAGCGCGTGGTCGATGGCACGGCGTCGTCGGCACAGGCACTCGACGCAGGCAAGCGCGCCCGGCCGATGGCCGAAATGGGGTGGACCTACGCCCAGAAATCAGGCGCCTGATTCGGGTCGTCTGCCTGTTCTTGCTTAGCTGTCGCCGGCCTGTTTGCTTGCCGCGCTGGGCCATTTGACAGTCGTTGATCGACGGTTGATCGACGGTTGCGCGGCTGTTCAAGCCCTGCTCCCGGCCGCGCGCGACCTTTGCAGCTGCGTTTCCAAGTGCGAGGCGCGTGGGCCGTCCTCTCCTACCGTTGATGCGCCCTGCCACCTTCATGTAGGCCATCCATCATTTGAGGGCGGCGGCGGCGCGCTTTAGTCATCCGACAACTGAGCACATTCAGTTGCTTTGAGCCGCGGCCCTCGTTCGCGAGCCGTCACGTTTGAGCGTCTTCTGCGGCAGGTTTCTACAAGTTTCTACGTGTTTTCCTGATAGACCGTGCTCGAATTCAAGCCTACACTTCCGTCATGTTGTACGACAACTGATGATAAGTGTTGACTGGAGACACAGCATGACCTCTTCTCGCCGCCAATTTCTCGGGCAACTTTCCGGCATGGCCGCGCTTGGCACGCTAGGCACCGTGGGTTCCGCGGGCATCCTGGCACCGGCGTCCGCCTGGGCCCAGGACAAATGGCCGACCAAGCCGATCCGCCTGGTGGTGCCCTACCCCGCCGGCGGTTCGTCCGACATCATTGCGCGCCTGATCAGCAAACCCCTGGGTGAGGCGCTGGGCCAGCCGATCGTGGTCGACAACCGTCCGGGCGCGAATGGCAACATCGGCGCCGCGATGGTCGCGCAAGCCGGTACGGACAACCACACGTTGCTTCTTTGCGACGTCGGCGCGCTGGCGATCAGCCCGTCCGTGTACACCAAACTCACTTTCAACCCTGAGAAAGATCTGAAAGCAGTATCGATGCTGGCGTACTCGCCGCACCTGCTGGTGGTGCATCCGTCGGTGCCGGTCAGCAACCTCAAGGAACTGGTTGCGCTGTCGCACAAGCAGACGCTCAACTTCGCCGTCACCGCCATCGGCAGCGCCCCGCACCTGGCCGGCGTGGCCGTACAGCAAGCCACGCAGGCCGCGTGGCAATACGTGCCGTATAAGGGCGGCGCGCAGGCCATTGCCGACACCGTCGGCGGCACCGCGCAGGTGCTGATGAACGGCATGCTGGCCACGCTGCCGCAGGTTCAATCGGGCAAGCTCAAGCTGCTGGCGGTGTCCAAGCGCACGCGCATGGCACTGGTGAGCCAGACGCCAACCATCGCGGAAAGCGGCGTGCCCAACTTTGAATCGGGCACGTGGCAGGGCGTGATGGCGCCCGCCGGCATGCCGGACGCGCTGGTTCAGCGCCTCAATGCCGAACTGGTGAAGATCATTCGCACGCCTGAAATCCGCGCGCAACTGGCCGGACAAGGCGCGGAAGTCGTGACCATGTCGCCGGCCGACACCGGCAAGTGGTTCAGCGCCGAAGAAAAGCGCTGGGCACAGGTAGTCAAGGCCTCGGGCGTCAAGTTGGACGCCTGAAGCTTCCCCCGCAGTCACCCCGACGGGCGCGACCTTCGCGCCCGTTTTTCATTTTTACAACACCCCACGTCAACAGGCGCCGCGACAATTCCTGCCCCCTGCACGAATAGCCTGCCGGCGCGTTGCTTGAGCGCACCCAATCATTTCGCGGCGCCCCTCCCATCCATCCGATTGCCAGGCGCAATCGCGCATCTCCCCCGCTGACTTCTAGTCGGTCTCTGACGTGTCTGACCTAGAAAACTCCGAAAAGTCAGCACCTATCCCGTCGCATTCCCGTTCAAACGTCCCCAATCGCTGCACGCCCCGAGTGATTTGGATGATCTGCGATTTCTGGCGTTCTCGCGCACGACAAGAATGCAGTCCTGCTCCCCTGGATCGAAACGCCCAGCCAGCAGACATCCGAGAAAGCCAGAAACCTTTACCAAGATCATGAACATTCGAACCACCAAACGAATTCTGCAATACGCCGCGCTGCTGAGCGCAGTGGGCACCGCCATGTCTACCGCCGCCGCGGAAGACGGCAAGATCACCTTCACCGGCAGCATCAGCAGCACCACCTGCATCATCGAAGGTGGCGGCGCAACCGTCACCGGCAACTCGAACGGCAACTTCACCGTCGGCCTGCAGCCGGTCAGCGCAACCGCGCTCGACACCGCTGGCGCACGTGCCGGCGACACGCCTTTCTGGATCAAGCTGTCCGGCGCCGATTGCACCGACGGCAAGGTCGCAACCGTCTACTTCGAGCCTGCCCAGAGCACCAACATCAACGAGGCCACAGGCAACCTGAAGAACACCGTTGTCACCGGCGGCGCAACCAACGTTGAAGTTGGCCTGCTGAACAACAGCAAGCAGACGATCAACCTGTTCACGGGTACGCCGAAATCGTCCGCAACGATCGCAGGCAACACCGCCAAGTTCGATTTCTGGGCGCAGTACGTGGCAACCGGCGGCGCCACCACTGCAGGTAGCGTCAGCACCGACGTCGTCTATTCGATTCTTTACAACTAAATCGATCGCCGGCCGCCCCATCGCACGGAGGCGGCGCCCCCATTCCTAACGGCTTGTCTCCCCGTTTGCGCTGCGTGCTGCGGCGGGAGACCGGTCGATCTGCAAAAGGTATCAACGTGAAGAAAGCTCTCGCAATCGTCATTTCGGCAATGACGTTCATCGCTGCCGCCCCTTCCTACGCCTCCGTCCAGGTGGCGGGCACCCGGGTGATCTTCGACGGCGCAAAGAAAGAACAGACCGTCCGCATTTCCAATACCGGCAAATCTCCTCTGCTCGCCCAAATCTGGCTGGACACTGGCAAGACGACCGAAGGCGGTCTGCCCCTCGCCGGGGAGGACGAAACACCGTTCGTCATTACGCCGCCAGTCGCCCGCATCAACGGCGAAAAGTCTCAAGTCATCCGCATCTTCCAGACCGCCGAAACCGCGGCGCTTCCGAAGGACCGCGAGTCGGTCTTCTGGCTCAACGTTCTCGAGGTGCCAACGAAGGCCAAGCCCAAAGCCAAGGAAAAGGTTCAGGCCGAAGCCGAGGACGCCGGCTCCAGCAACAACCAGTTGAGCATTGCCTTGCGTACGCGGCTGAAGATGTTCTATCGGCCAAGCGGGTTCAAGGCTGACGTCATCGCCGCTTCCGACGAACTGAAGTGGAAGCTGCGCAAGGAAGGCAACGAGTACGTCGTGGTCTGCGACAACCCCAGCCCGGTCCATATTTCGTTCGGCCAGATGCACCTGAAATCCGGCGACCAGTCTGCGGAGTTGGCTGGCGGCATGGTCGCACCGATGAGCACCGAGCAATTCCGTTTCTCTGCAGACCACTTGCCCGCCGGTGGCCCGCTGACGCTGAAGTTCGACTACATCACCGATCTCGGCGCCTTCGTTCCCAAGCAGGTAGACCTGCGCCAGGGAGACTAAGGTGTCCAAGCTTGCCAAGGGCCGGGCCGTTTCCGGTCCGACTTCTCGCCACACCCTGCACGCAATCGCGCTGGCTGCCGCCGCGCTGTTTGCCGACGCTTGCCTCACCACGGCAACGGCCACCGAGATCGCCGCCGAACTGGCGCCCGACTCATCGCTGTCACGCACAGTGGAGGATGAAGACGATCAAGGCGACGTCGAATTCGACCGCTCATTCCTTCGTGGCATGAGCCAGTCGATCGATCTTGCCCCCTTCGAGCGTGACGAAACCATTACGGAAGGCATCCACCCCGCGGAAGTCAACGTCAACGGTATGCTCTTTGGCACGCAAAAGCTGTCGTACTCTCGCAATCCGGCAACTCGCCGCGTCGAACCGTGCTTCGACAAGACATTCATTGCGCGCATCGGCATCGATCCCGCAAGACAGCTGAAGGTACTCGAAGGCGATGAGTGCGTGTTCCTCGACCAGGTAGTCGAAGGCGGCACCGTCGAATACGACCGCGGCGAGCAGAAGCTCACAGTCAGCATCCCGCAGGCCTTCCTGCTCAACAGTGCACGTGGCTATGTGCCGCCTGACCTGCTGGACAACGGCGTCACGGCGGCAATGTTCCGCTACTCCCTGAGCTACTCGAACACCCGCAATTCGATCGGGCCGTCGGGCCAATACCTGTATGGCGGCCTGGAAAGCTCGTTCAACTTCGGCCCGTGGCGCTTCCGCTCGTTTGGCACGTTGACCTCGAACGAGGGCACGCCCACGCGCTGGAACCACACTGCAGCGTACCTGCAGCGCGCCCTGCCGTCGCTGCAGGCAGAAGCCACCATCGGCGATTGGAGCACCACCGGCGCACTGTTCGACACCACGTCGATCCGCGGCTTCAGCCTTGCCACCGACGATCGCCAGTTGCCCGAATCGCAGCGCGGCTACGCGCCGACGGTGCGGGGCGTTGCGCGGACCAATGCGGTGGTCACGGTACGCCAGGGCTCGAACGTCGTGTTCGAGTCGAACGTGCCTCCCGGTGAATTCGCATTCTCCGATTTGTACGCAACAGGATATGGCGGCGACCTCGAAGTCACCGTCACCGAGGCCGATGGCAGCATACAGAAGTTTGTCGTGCCCTACGGCAGCCTGGCGCAATTGCTGCGCCCGGGATACACCAAGTTCAGTGCCACATGGGGCGAGATCCGCGATAACGCCCTCTCGGAAGCGCCGATCCTCATGGAAGGCACCGTCCAGCATGGTCTCACCAACGACATCACGCTCTACGGCGGCGTCCAGATCACGGCTCCCACCTACTATGCGGCCGGGATGGCCGGCCTGGCCGTCAATACGCCGCTGGGCGCGCTGGGCCTCGACCTGACGCAGTCGTACGCATTCTGTGTCGACTTCGCACACACGTGCGGCGCCACCGGCCACAGCGTCCGGGCAAACCTGGGCAAGCTTGTCGCAGGCACGGGCACGTACTTCAGCCTGGTCGGCTACCGTTACTCGAGCCCGGGCTTCTATTCGCTCAGCGATGCGCTGCACCTGCGCGAGTATCTACTCGGTAATACGGAGCAAGTGCCGCTGCGCCTGCGCGACCGCTTCGACGTCAACATTACGCAAACGCTCGGTCCGCGTTGGGGCAACCTCTTCCTGACTGGCTCGTATGGGCGACGCTGGGAAGACAACGGGCGTACGCTGAGCTTCCAGGCCGGCTATACCAACAGCCTCGGGCCGGCGCGCTACAACATCAGTATCGGTCGCGTGCAGAACGGCACCGGCAGCGAAGAGAACAGCATGTTCCTGACGGTTTCGCTGCCGCTCGGCAAGTCGGTCGAGAATCCGGCCAACCTGAGCCTGAGCGCATCGCGTATCGACGGCGCGGACGATCTGCGCGCCAACGTGACCGGCAACATCGGCCAGGACGGTCGACTGGGCTATGACGCCTGGGCTGAAGGTGCAACAAGCGGTCACAGCCGGGCGTTCGGTGGTGGTCTGTCATACGTCAGCGACGCCGTGAAGGGCAATGTCTCGTACGGCAACAGCACGCACACCAACACGATCGGCGTAAATGCCACCGGCGGTGTCGTGGTCCACGACGCAGGCGTGAAGTTCGTCAGTGAACTCGGCGACACGATTGCGATCGTTCAGGCCGAGGGCGCCACCGGCGCACACGTGATGCCGAACAAATTCACCACGATCGACGAAGACGGCATCGCTATCGTGCCTTACGTCACGCCGTTCCAGTGGAACAACATCGATCTGGACCTCAAGGACACCGACATGGGTGTCGAGGTCGACAACTCGCGCATCACCACGGCGCCGACTGCCGGCGCCGCGGTGAAGTTGGTGTTCGACTCGCGACGTTCCACTTCGGCTGTCATGCGGGCCAGACGCGCCGACGGCAAGGCCGTTCCGTTCGGCTCCAGCATCAACCTTCCGGACGGCACCACCGCGGGCACGGTTGGCGGCGGCGGAAACTTCATCGTCAGCGGCCTGACCGAAGCCACCGACATCACAGTGAAGTGGGGCAACACCGCGCAGGATCAGTGCGTCGTTCATTTTGTTCCCGATGCGGACGCGGCCAAACCCAATCGGGCTCCCGTTGAGGTTCGTGAAGTTGTCTGCGAGCCCAAAGCCAGCACTTCCGCACCCGCCCCTACCGTAGGTGAATCATGAAATCCATTACCAAGCGCCTCTGGCTCGTCTTGCTGGCATGGGCGTTGACAGCCCCCGTCGCATTCGCGGGGACCTGCAAACTCACGTCCAACGGCGGGCAGCCGCTAAAAGCGGATATCAACCTTAGCAGCATCACGGCGGCGACGGCAGGCACCGCCGGCACCGTGCTCGCATCGCGCGACATTCCCTTGTCCGCTCTAAGTTACACGTGCGGCGACAACACCAACACCGAACTGCGCATGGCGATGGCCTCCGGCGCGGCGCTGACGGCCGTGGACAACGTCTACACCACGTCGGTGAGTGGCCTGGGCATCCGCCTGCGCTGGCCTTCCACGACATGGTGGCCAAACGCCCTGCGCTGCCGTACTTCGGGTTCGAACAGCTGTTCGGTCCCGGCGGATTCCGTGCGCGTCGAACTGGTTCAGACCGGACCAATCAGGGCCTCGACCTTGCCCATCGGCACATACGGCACCGTGACGCTGCTGGCGCCGGACGACTCGAGCGCCGGCCAGGTCGTCGCGATGCGGGTAGTCGTCAGCGCGCCGATCAACGTGTTGGTAAACACCTGCGCGGTCACGTCCGACACCCGCGTCGACGTGGGCAGCTTCACCGACACCGCGTTCGACACCAAGTCCACCGGCCCCAAAGTCTCTTTCGACCTTTCGCTCAATTGCCCTAGCGCCTCCGCGGTCAGCATCACCTTCGACGGCGACGCACCGTTCGGCAGCGCCGTAAGCGGCCTGGTCTCCAATGACGGCAGCGCGAAGAACATCGCCGTTCAGCTTCTCGATTCAGGCGGAGTTTCGGGCGTGAAGCTCGCCAAAAAGTATTCGTTGGGGACTGTCACCGGCGCCAAGACCCTGAAGTACTACGCCAGGGCTTATCGACTGGGGACGCAATCAGTAACCGCGGGCGATATCGACGCATTTGTGGTTTTCACGCTCGATGTCCAGTAGCCGCAGTTCACTTCCCATTAGGAATACATCGTGAAACAAGTACTCATCATTGGTATCGCCACCGGCATATTGGCGACCACCGTCTCCGGCGGCGTCCTGGCGGCAACGCCAGCACGTGACGCACGCCAGGAACTCGATCAGCTCGATAACATGCGTCGCCAGCAGGCGATCCAGTCGGAAGTGGAACGTGAACGCGAACGCGAACGCGCCAGCCAGCAAGCCGCGCCGGTGAACGAAACATCGGGCGAGGCGGCCAAGCCGACCGAAGCGAAGTTCATGATCTCCCGCATCACCCTGCTTGGCGATGACAATCCTTCGCCCAAAGTCACCGAGATCCTTGATGCGCGCCGCGATACGTTGATGGGCGCGAGCGAGATCATGGCGCTGGTCCGCGACCTTACCAACTACTACGCGGAGAACGGCTTTGTCACCACCGTCGTCGTGGTGCAGCCGGGGAAACTGAACGCCGGCGAACTCACGTTGGAAGTCAAATGGGGCACGATCGGCGGCATAACTGTCAACGGCAAGGAGCCCGGGTTTCGGGACCGAACCAGACTGTTTAGCGCCATGCCCTTTTCGACAGGCAAACGGCTGAACATGTCGGATGTCGATCAGGCCGTCGACAACCTGGTGCGCGGTGGCGGCGACGACAAGATCCGGATCGTCGCTGGCGAGCTCGAAGGCACATCGATACTCGATGTCACCAACACCACGCAGAAGATGTTCAGCGGCAGCGTTGGCGTCAACAACAACGGTCGCGAGAGCGATGGCTGGAACCAGTACTTCGCCTCGGTAGGGGTAACGAATCTGCTCGGCTTGAACGACAGCCTGTCGGCCTACTACTCGCAGCAGGATTACAACGACACCCGCAATCTGCAACAGATCGGCTCGGCCAGCTTCAGCATGCCGCTCGGCTATTGGACGCTTGACGCATCGTGGTCTGGGTCCCACTACGAGAACATCGTCGGCGGCATATTTGGCGACTACTTGAGCACCGGTACGTCCAGCCGCTACAACTTCCGCGCCTCGCGCGTCATGCACCGCGATGCCGACGGCAAGACTAGCGCCTACGTCAAGTTTGGCACGCGCAATAGCTACAACGACATCGAATACACGCCGGTCAGCGTCTCCACGAAGAAATACTCGGAATTCGGCATCGGCGTAAGCCATGTCGGGCAGGCACTTGGCGGCTGGGCATACGGCGATCTCAGCATCAGCGCTGGCGTGCCCTGGATGGGCGCGGCATGGCGCGACGATCCCGATCTCGCGGCGTTCGACATGAACTACACCAAGGTCAACGGCATGCTGACGTGGAATCGCTCGTTCCAGCTTGCCGGCATGGACTTCGAGTACGAACTGGGCTCTGGCTTCCAGTACTCGGAAGACTCGCTCGTCACCGACGCCAGATACAGCCTTGGCGATGAATACACGGTCCGCGGATTCAAGGACACGGCGTTCTACGGCGACAGCGGGGCCTACCTGTCCAACACCCTGCGCGTACCGCTCAGGTTCAACATCATCGGCGGCATCAATGTCACGCCGTTTGTCGGCTACGACCTTGGTTTCGTCAAGACCAACGGCCCCCAAGGAGGCACCGATTACGTGATCGGCGCTGCCGTGGGATTCAGATTCAGTGGCAAGTATTTCAGCAGTTCTCTCACCTACGGGTGGCCAATTGCTGCACCCGCCCAGCCGCAACCGCTGGCAAAGGCACTCAACTATCGGCTGGAAGCGCGCTTCTAAACAGCCCATCAAGCCAATTTCATAGCAACAGGTAGAAATGATGAAAGCAAGTCAAAAGAAACGAATTGCCGGCATACGTGCCAGGGGCGGCAGCGCTGAAACACTTGTGACGCAGCGTCCATCGAGCCTGCGGCCGCTTTGCGCTGCAATCATCGGCATGATGCCTATCCTTTCGGGGGCACAGATCACGCCGGATGCCAACGCCGAGCGTCGCCCATCGATGAACCAGACGGCCAACGGCACGCCGCTGGTGAATATCGTCGATCCCAATGCGCGCGGCATCTCGCACAACAAGTTCCAGCAATTCAATGTCGGACCGAATGGTGTTGTGTTCAACAACAGCATGAAGGACGGCATTTCCGCTATCGGCGGCCAGGCCATGAAGAACGCGGGGCTGTCCAACGAAGCGCGCGCAATTATCGGTGAAGTCACCGGCAACGGCCGAAGCTCGCTGAACGGCGCGATGGAAGTGTTCGGCCGCAAAGCCGACGTGATCATCGCCAACCCGAACGGCATTTCGGTCAACGGCGTCAGCACCGTCAACACCAACAGCCTGACGCTAAGCACCGGCCGCGTGCTCGAACAGGCCGACGGCAGCGTCCGGCTGGGCGTGGATCGCGGCAATGTCAGCATCGACGGTGCCGGTCTGTCGACCGATGGCCTTACCCACTTCGACATCGTCAGCCGCACCGTTCAGTTGAACGGTGAAGTCAACGGCAGCGCCGATGTGAAGGTGGTCGCAGGCGCCACCGAATTCAATCCGGAAACCCGCACGCATCAAGCTGTTGCTGGCGCAACCAATCAAGGCATCGCCATCGACGGCAGTCAGCTCGGCTCCATGTACGGCGGCCGCATCGAACTGGTCGCCACGGATAGTGGCGCTGGCGTACGCCACCAGGGCAATATCATCAGCGAACAGGATCTTCGCATCAGCGCCGCTGGCGACCTCCAGATCGGCGCGGCCCAGAGCAACAAAGGCAACATCGATCTCGACGGTCGCAATGTGACGGTCACCGGCTCGGAAAACAGCAACGGGCTGGGCCTCTACAGCCAGGGTGGCATCAATATCCACGGTGAAGAAACCGTGGGCCTGCAGGCAGATGTTGTTGCGTTTGGCGGCGACGTCGCTGTTGCCGGCCGCAATATCATCGTCACTGAATCGCAGCAAGGCGGCGGCGCCGGCGTTGCCGGGCACGGCAACGTCACGCTTCAGGCAGCCGATACCGTCGACGTGCGCACCGGCATCCTCAGCGAAGCCGGCGCCATTGGCATCAGCGGTCGCAATGTGAGCGTCGCCGGAACAGAAAAGAGCGACGGCGCCGCCGTGATCGGCAAAGGCGACATCTCGCTCAATGCCCTGGAAAAGATGAACGTACAAGGCGACGTCCTGAGCAAGGCTGGCGCCATCGGCATCACCGCGACAGACGTCAACATTGCGGAATCGGCATTCGGCGCGGGTATCGGCATGGCCAGCGTCGGCGATGTGAAGATCGACGCAACGGGTGCGGTCGACATGCACGCAACGGTCTCGAGCGACGCAGGCTCGATCGCAGTTTCCGGCCGCGACATTACGATCGGTAGTTCCGAAAAGGGTCAAGGGATCGGCCTGTACAGCAAGGACGACATCTCGCTGACGGCGGCGGACTCCATCGACGTGACCACCGGCGTCCTCACCACGGATGGCGCCATCTCTATGGCTGCCGACAACATCACCGTCGGCGAATCCGACTACAGCCTGGGGTACGGCTTGCAGGGCCTGGGCGACGTCTCACTCGACGCTAAAAACGATGTCGCCGTGCATGCAGACATCAACAGCGTGCAGGGCGGCATCGATATCTCGGGTGCAAACATTGCCATTACGGAATCCGATAAAAGCTATGGCGACGGCTATGGTCTCAGGGGCCGTGACAATATCGCCCTGACTGCTTCGGAATCCATCAATGTGGACACCGGCGTTTACAGCTCGAACGGCGGCATCGACGTCAGCGGTCGCAATGTCACTTTGAACGGCTCGAAGAACTCGGGCGTTTCGATGCTGGCGCAAGGCGACATCTCCCTCGACGCGCTTGACAAGATGAACATCCATAGCGATGTCATCAGCCAAGGCAGCGGTATTGCAGTTTCGGGCGGCGATGTGGCCATCACCGAATCCGAGTTCAGCAACGGGCTGGGTGTGGCCGGCGCGGGCGACATCAAGATCGATTCGACCGGTGCCGTGAATATTCAGGCAGGTGTGCAGAGCGAAGACGGCAATATCGACATTTCCGGACAGAGCATCTCAATCAGTGGTACGGAGAAGAGCAACAACTTCAGCGTGTTCGGCTCCGGCGATATCACCTTGAGCGCGACTGACGACGTCACGGTCAACACCGGCGTGTACAGCGACAACGGTGGAATCGACATCTCGGGGCGGAACATTGAACTGGCAGGCTCGGATCGCACAAAGGGCAAGGTGCTGATTGGTCAGGGCGACATCGCGATCAATGCTACCGGGGACGTTGGCGTGCGCGCCGACATCGTCAGCAACAACGGGGCGCTAGACATTTCAGGGCGCAACATTTCTATCACGGAATCGGCCGACAGCGACGGCACGGGCCTCGCTGCTCACGGCAACATCACGCTGCAGGCCGCCGATAACGTGGAGCTGAATACCGGCGTCCTCGGCGAGAGCAACATCAACATCTCTGGGCGCAACATCAACCTCGCCGGCAGCGAAAAGAGCGACGGTGTTGCGCTGGCCGCTCTAGGCGACATTTCGCTGAAGGCACTCGAGAAAATCGGCGTGCACGCCGATGTAATGAGCCAATCTGGCGTCATCACTATCGATGCGTCGTCGCTGCTCCAGCATGCGGCCAACATGTTCGCATTGAATAGCGCGGCCAACACGTCCATTCCGGCAATTCGGATCAACGTCGGCGACTACACGATCGAAGGCGAGCTCTTTGCCGTCAACATGCTGGGCGACCCGATCGAAGGCGCGGAGATCCGGCTGGTCCAAGGCAACTACGTGGTCTACGGCCAGGATGGTGAGCCGATTCAAGGTGCGCGGGCGGTCTCGAACGCTCAGGTCTCCGCATCGAGCGGCAATATGGTTATCACCGCGGACAACATGCAGTCCACCGGTGGCGCCCTGATCACCGGTGACGGCACGCTGGAAATCGATGTCGCGCAGTTGCTGAACAACAGCGGCATGATTAACTCGGGCGGCTCCATCGTTGCGAAGGCAACTACCTTCGAGAACGATGGCTACATCGGCGGCGGAGGCGACATCGCCATCGACGCCGGCCAGTTGGAGAACGCAGGCGGCATTATCTCGAACGGCGCGATCACAGCCTCAACAGAAAATCTGGTCAACACCGGCATGGTTTTGGCCAATGGCGACGTGACCTTGCAGGCGTCGGATGAGCTGGACAACGCCGGTATGCTGATATCCGGCGGCGCGCTGTCGATCCATGACACCAATAAGCTTGTCAACCATGACGATGCGTGGATTCAAGGTGCGTCGGTCAATATTCGCGACATGGACGTATTGTCCAATGCCTCGGGAGCGACGATCACCACCTCTGCCGGCGACATCAATATCGCCGCATTGAACCGCCTCGAAAATACCAGCGCGAAAATTTACGCCGCAGGCAACTCAAGCATTGCCGTTGGTGGGAGTCTTGACAACGCGGACGGCGGTAGCATCGGCGCAGGTGGCTCACTCGATATCGACGCCGCGACCGTCAAGAACGGCGGCGGCGCGTCTCTGGTCGCCAAAACCGACCTTGGCATTACCGCTGACAGCATCGACAACACCGGAGAAGGCATAATCTCCGGCGACACGACCGCGCTGAATGCGAACACCATTACAAACAATGGTGGCGCTGCCATTCAGGGTATTTCAGGAATTTCGATTGAAGCACAATCCCTGACCAATTCCGGCAATAGCAACATCCTCGGCGATGGAACGATTGACATTGCGGCGGCGGACGTCATCAATACAGGCACGTCGCTGATCCAGGCCGCCGAGCGCCTCACCATCGCTACCGAACGTCTGCGCAACGCAGAACAAAGCAACATCCAAAGTGGCGATGCACTCCGGGTAGAAGGACTCGCGGATGACAGCGGCGTCCAAGCTGCGGCAACTCGCATCGACAACAGCGACGGATCGATGCTTTACGGCGCAAACAGCGTCGACCTCATTGCGGACACTGTGTCGAACGTTGGCGACATGGTGCCCGAAGGCACCGCAGCGAGCGACGTGCCAGTGTCGTACATCTATTCGGACGGCGCGGTAAACATCGACGCTCAAACGGTGACGACCAAGGGCAATAGCCAGATCGCAGCAACGAACGAAATCAATATCGATGCGAACTCCGTGTCGAATGGAACCGGTGCTGCGATTGCAACCGATGGGCAACTGACGGTCAAAGCGAGCCGCCTCACCAATCGCGGCGTGATTGCGGCCAACAGCATGAACGTGACCACGAACACCTTCGACAACAAGTACGGCAATGTGGAGGCCAATCGAGACGCCAACATCCAAACCCAGGCGTTCCTCAACCAGGAAGGCAGTATCGTTGCCGGTAGGAACCTGAAGCTCAAGACCCAGGATTCGCTGGTATTCGGCGGCGATGACGGAAATGCCGGCGCGATGACTTCGAACGGTACGCTGGATGTGCATAGCAGCGGCAACATCTTCGTGGAAGACAAGGTTGAGAACTACGGTTCCATCTCGTTGAAATCGGATGGCAATATTTACAACAACGGCGCGATGATTAGCCTCGGGGGCGTTTACCTGACGGGCGACAGCATCTACAACTACGCCAACAGCCTGATCTGGGGTATGCAGGAGGTGTCGCTCGACGCCACCAATGGGTCGATCTATAACAAGCGCAACGGCAATATCCTGAGCCAGGGCAATATGTTCCTGAAGGCAACGGAATCCATCATCAACGAGGCCGGAACGATCCGCAGCGAGAACGATATGGCGCTCGATGCGAAACGTATTGAGAACCGGAGCGCATATTCCGGTGGCGACATTACCGAAGGCCCCTATGTCCACGAGTACGGATATAACAGGGAACGGCGCGATTTTACCTCAACGACCGAATTTAAGTTGTGGATCGATTTGCCCACCTTCACGTCGGATATTGCGCTCGACAAGACGGCCGAAATTTCGGCTGGCGGTAACATGTTTATCAATCAGAACAGGGATTTTCCCAACTCGAAACCTTCGCTGTTGAACGAGGGTGGCATTATCGCTTCGGGTAAGAACATGTTTATCCGCGGGGACGTCACCAATCAGCCAAAATATTCATCCGTCAACCTCTATGACTACGTAACCCAGCCGCTCCCCGGCGATGCCGTTTACCTGTGGACCTACTGGAACGATCCGGTCGCCATCCCTAATCTCTACGGCTTGCTCGATTGGTTTTACGGTAAGGCCAGTGTTTGCGACGTAAGTCCCTCAATGTGCAAGGGCCCCTTCGTCATGGGCGACGACATTGACGGAAAACGCGACAAAGGACAGCCGCAGAAGGCGCTAAAGGATATGGACGGCGCCCAGATCACCCTGATCATGTCCACGCTTTTCGGCCCCACATGGAAAGCCATGGAGGAAGCCGATATGCAGGCGCGTTGGGCGGAGTTGAAAAAGAACGACAACGCAGAACTGAAGCAGATGAAGCAGTACTTCCTGCCTCAGGAAAAGGGCGCGATCTCTGCCGGCGGCAGCATCGTTCAAGAAGGTGGAAGTTTCTCCAACGGCATCGGCGGCGTAAAGCAAGAGAACAAGACCATCACGGTCAACATCGGCGACCAGAAGGTGGATGCCGTTACCCCGGCGTACGACGTATCCGTCAACATCAAGAAGTTCGAGGAACTGGAAATGGGCATCAGCACGCTGCCTACCCTTCAGGACCTGATCAGCGTGAAGGGCATGTTCAACACCTCTTCCGACTGGCGCAAGAAAGGCGAGACAAAAGAAAAGTCCAACCAGGCCAACGTGGACGCACCTACCACGGAGGGCATCGACACCCCCACCGGCGAACGTGCCCGCGGTTACACGCTGGGCTTGGCGCAGGGCGACGAGGTCCCCAGGAGCACGGGCCCGAAGGTTGTGCCAATGTATGAGACCGCCTTGGAGTTCATGGACCAAAGCAAGTTCTATGGCACTGACTACTTCTTCGACCAGATCGGCTACGACTCGACCGTCCCGGCCTATGTGATTGGCGACAATTACTTCATCAACGAGCTGATTCGCCGTCAGATCAACGAAGCCGTCGGCACGTTCTTCGCTGTGCGCGATAACGTGCAGGGCGCCGACATGGTCAAGATGTTGATGGACAACGCAGGCGAAGTCGCAGCCAACTCCGACCTCGGCCTGGTTGTGGGCCAAGCGCTGAGCAAGGAACAGATCGGGGCGCTCGACCAGGACATCATCTGGTACGTGAACGAGAGCGTTGACGGCGAGACCGTGCTGGTGCCTCGCGTCTACCTCGCCAAGACGACCATGACACAGATCCGTGATGGCGAAGCCAATGGTGCGGCCGTCGTCAGCGCTGGCGACCATATCGTCATCGACGCCGACAGCATGACCAATGCCAGCGGATCGATCGTTGCTGGGGGCGACGTGATCATCCGCGCGAAGGACGATCTGGTCAATGTCAGCGCGGGCATGACCGGTGGCATCTCTGCAGGCGGAAGTGTGTCGCTGGATTCCATCAACGGCTCGATCAAGAACAACGGCGCCTACATCAGCGCGGGCCAGGACGTGTTCATGAAGGCCGACAACGGCTCCGTGGACATCAGCGCCAGCGTGGGCTACGACGCCGACGGCAAGCACCGGATCCATGAATTTGCCGACAGCATCAGCGCCGGCGGCAACATCCAGATCAAGGGGAAGGATGTCACGCTGAACAGCGCCACTATCGATGCCAAGAAAAACGTGGCCATCGAGGCGACAAGCGGCTCTATCCAGTCCAACGAGATGCACGAGATGGATGCGGATTTCAGTCACATCTACCAAGGTGGTGGGCTGAACTACAAGTCCACGGAGACAAAGTCTTCAAGTGCTGACGGCATTGGCAGTACGATCAAGGCTGGCGAAGGGTTGGGCATGAAGGCTGCCGAGGACATCGTCCTGGAAGGCGGCAAATATTCGGGCGAGAGCGGCAAGATGGAGGCCGGCAACAAACTCGATATCAAGACCAGTACCGACTACGACTATAGCTACGAGCATATGGAAATGCAGGAGCTCTCGTTGGGCGGCCATGTGTCCATGGCGGGCCATACTGCCAGCGCGGGGGCCGGCGTGATATCGGGCGGCTATGCGGAAGCGGGCCTCAATGACCCGACCAGTCGGCAAACCAACCAGGCGTCGAATGCCACGGACGCACGCCGTCCGGGCAAGGCGAACATGAACGACACAATAGGCGCGGAGTTCGGCCTGAGCAAAATCACGGAGACTTCGACTGAGCAATCGCTGACCAACAAGAACGCGCAGTTGAACTTTGGCAGCGGCGGACTGGACATGAGCGCCGGCACGGTCGATTTTGGCGGCGCCGACATCAAGACGCCTGGTGCGCTGTCGATTGCCGCTGACACGATTCAAACCACCAAGTACGAGGACAAGAAGGACTCCACGTACTCGAAGACCGAGTCGTTTATCGGCGTCAAGGTTGAAGGTCACAGCGCTATCGCCGATACGCTCAACAAGTACACCGATCTCGGCATTAATGGTGGAATGGACGGCAACGTCGATGGTGGCATGACCGCGATGCAGGTGGCCGGCGACGTTTCCAATCTCGTTTTCAACGATCTGGCGGGCACCTCGGTCAGTTTTGGCATCGAAACGTCGACCACCAATAGCAATACGAAGGAGCGCTCCCAGAACGTCAACACCCTCGACGCCGGGTCCATCTCGATGACGGCCAAGGACGATATCGATCTGGCCGGTGTCAAGATGAAGGCTGACAACGTTTCTCTGGAAGCCGGCAACGACATCTCTATCGAGACCGCCAAGGCCTGGTCGGAAACCAACACCTCGACGGACTCGTACAAGGCCGGCATCAGCGAGGGCGCTTCCTGCTCGGCAATCGGTGGGTGCGGCGTCGGTGTGTCGATCGACGTCAGTGGATCGCACGACCAGTCCAGCGAGTCCAGCACGAAGAACACCACGTCGACCATCGACTCCAAGGAGTTCTCGATGAAGACCGGGGGCGATGCCACGCTGGCTGGCACCACCGTCAACACGAATACCGCCAAGCTCGATGTCGGCGGGGATCTCAATATCGAGACCGTGCAGGACACCGTGGACAACGATCGTTCGAATGCGAATTGGAGCTTCTCCGTCGGCGCGGCGGTTACGACCAATGGCATCATCATGCCAACGGTAGGGGCAAGCGCCGGCGGCGGATCGGAGTATCGGGACGAGCGCACATCGGCAGCGCAGGCGGGAATCGTTGCCAAAGACAGTGTCGAGGCCACAGTCGGCGGTGACGTCAACCTGGCCGGCGGTAAATTGGTCTCGGAAAGCGGCAAGGGCAAGCTCGATGTCGGCGGCGAGATCAACGCGAAAACCGTATCCGACACCATCGAACAGGATGGCGGTTACGGTGGTGGCGGCGGCGGCGTCGGAATGACTTCAGTGGGCTCGATCAGCGGATACGGCAGCACCGTGGAAGAAGTGCACAAGCAGACCGACCGCAATGCAACCATCGCCGGTTTCGAGATGAGCGAGGGCACTCAGATCAATGGGGACCTCAACCGCGATGCGTCCAAGGCAACGGAAGTTATCCGCGACGAAGTCATAGCTGGCAACAGCATCTCGTTCACGGTTGGTATCGGCGACCTGGCGGATGCTGCGACGAAAAAGGGCAAGTACGACATGGACGGGAATACGCCCGATGGTGGTACGTACCGGCCTCTGCCCGACGTGGACACCCCGAACTGGCGTCCGGCGGACACCCCGGATGCGCCGCACACCCGCCCCGATACGCCCGATGCGCCGCATCATCCGGTGACGCCGGACCATACGCCGGCGCCGGATCATCCAGTGACGCCGGACCATCCAGTGACGCCGGACCACAAGCCGACGCCGGACCATAAGCCAACGCCAGAACCGCGGCCCCTCACGCCGGAGGCCCCGATCAAGCCGGTGCCCAACGACCGGGGGACATCCGTCACGCCGGAGCATACGATTACCCCGACGCACAACGGTACGTCGGAGATCGTAAAGCCGGTTAGACCTGACACGGCCCAGCCGCTGCCGACGCCGCCGGTTACGCCGCCGGCAGCGCCGAAGAAGTGGGCGCCCGTGGACACGTCCTCGGGCCTGAATAAGCCGGTACAGCCGACCCCGGGCGGCAACGGCAAGTCGTATGACACGATTGGCGTGCGGGATCTGCCAGTGCTGTCGCCTGGCTCGTCAACCGCGCCGTCCATCATGCCGAAGCCGAACACCGGCAACGCGGGTAAGGACGTTACGCCGATTGGCGAAAGAACTCTGCCAACGCTGTCGCCGGGTTCCAACACCGGTGTGCCGGTCATGCCGAAACCGTCCGAGAAGTTCCCGACCGGGAAGGACACCAGTCCGGTCGACGACGGCGGCATGGCACGGAGGTATTCGCGCTAATCCGCAACACGGGACGCCGCAACGATCCCCAGAGCCAGCTAGCGCGGCATGCTAGTTGGCAGGCAGTTCGAGTCAGGTTGATCGACTGCCTTTTGACACCCCACGCTTGCGAAAGCGTGGGGTTTTTTATTGCCGAACGGTTTCGTCGGGCGAATCACAATTCAGGACCGGATTCGCACCCTGTGCTACTCACCGAGCGCCACCCCCTCGCGCCGCGGATCAGCGCCACCGGCCCACACGCTCTTGCCGTCA
Organism: Cupriavidus sp. GW822-FHT06G04; assembly: GCF_058799075.1. Taxonomy (NCBI): domain Bacteria; kingdom Pseudomonadati; phylum Pseudomonadota; class Betaproteobacteria; order Burkholderiales; family Burkholderiaceae; genus Cupriavidus; species Cupriavidus sp. GW822-FHT06G04. The sequence continues at coordinate 277,849 of NZ_JBXALD010000004.1, forward strand.
GGGCCAGTCTTGCGCATGATGGCCTGCGTGCCGCTGGTCATCTCGATCTCCGCAACCTGATGCCCTTGCTGCTTCAGCGCTTCAACCAGTTGAGGGGTCACAAGGCCCTTCTCCACTTCGGTGGGACCGTTGCGACTGCCAAAATTCGCCATGCCGACTGCCTGCTGCACATCCATGTCCCAGTCCAGCAAGCCGACCAGTGTCTTGGAAACATACTCGATGATCTGCGAGCCACCCGGCGAACCCACTGCTGCCACCAGCCTGCCGCTCTGACGATCGAACACCAGCGTCGGTGCCATCGACGAACGTGGACGCTTGCCCGCCTGCACGCGGTTGGCCACCGGCTTGCCGTTCTCGCTTGGCGCGAACGAGAAATCGGTCAGTTGGTTGTTGAGCATGAAGCCGCGCACCATGATGTGCGATCCGAAATACGATTCGATCGTGGTGGTCATCGACACGGCGCCGCCACGGTTGTCCACGGCAACGATCTGTGACGTCGAAATACGCGGCGGCGAGCGGTCCGGCGCGAACGCCACCTTCACGCCAGGCGGCGTGCCAGGCTGGGCCTTGCCCATGCTCTTGTCACCGATGAGCGCGGCACGTTCGCTCAGGTATGCCGGATTGACCATCGCGCTGACATCCACGGGCACGAAATCCGCATCCGCCACGTAGAGACCGCGGTCAGCATAGGCCAGGCGGTCGGCCTCGGAAATCGCATGCACCGCCAGCGGATCGGCTTCCATGAGCGCCGGCGTATTGACTTGCCTCGGCTTGAGGCTGGCCAGCGCATAGCGTGGGTCGCGTTTCTCCAGCGCTTCAAGCGTACCCAGGATCTGCGCGATGGCGATGCCGCCCGATGACGGCGGCGGCATACCGCACACCTTCCACTGCTTATAGTCGGTGCACACGGGCACGCGCTCCTTGGCCTTGTAACCCTGGAGGTCGGCCGTCGAGAGGCTGCCCGGATTGCTGTGCGCATTCACCTTCGCGGCAATGTCCCGCGCAATCGGACCGCTGTACAGCACATCCGGCCCTTTCCTGGCGATTTCGCGAAGCGTCTGCGCCAGTTGAGGATTCTTGATGATCGTGCCGACCGGCTTGGCCTTACCCTGCGCATCGAGGAAGTAGCTGCTCATCTCGGGCGAGCCGGCCATGAACTTGTCCGCCGCCACCTGGGTGTAAAGCCGTTGCGACATCGGGAAACCTCCCTCGGCCAGCGCGATCGCCCGCTGAAACAGCCGCGACCACGGCAGGCGCCCATGCTGCCGATGGGCCATTTCGAGAGCGCGCAGCACCCCCGGCACGCCGACCGATCGCCCACCGATCTGGGCTTCGGAAAACTCCATCGGCTTGCCGTCCGGACGCATGAAGAGATTTTCGGTAGCGCCGGCCGGCGCGGTTTCTCGACCGTCATAGGCCTGCACCCGCTTGCCGTCCCAATACATGATGAACGCGCCGCCGCCGATGCCAGTGGCCTGCGGTTCCACCAGCGTCAGCACCGCCTGCATGGCTATTGCCGCGTCGATGGCCGATCCACCCGCGCGCAGAATCTCGCGGCCAGCTTCGGTGGCCAGCGGATTGGCCGCGGCGGCGATATGTTTGTGTGCAAACGTGGTGGTCATGCCGGGCCGGTATCCCGACGAGACCTCGGGAGCCGGCGGCATCGCTGCTGTTGCGGGCGCTGCCGTGGTGGCGTGCGCTGCCACGGCCTTGGGCTCCTTTTCCGTAGTGCCGCAGGCCGCCAGCAGCGAAACAACGGCCACGGCCAGCGTGCCGCGGCGCAGCATCGTGGCGGACATAAGCGGTGTCTGCGCGGGGTTCGACAAGGAATCTGCCCGGCGCACCGCCGGGATTACTGCCACTGCGTCTGCCATGCCATCTCTCCTGGGGGGAAGCTGTGGCGATTGTAGCGACCATCAGCGCGTCCGGAATCGCAAATGTTCCGCATGGCGGCGGTTACCGGCATCGCTCCGGGCCCTTGGCAGGGGATGGCCGGCGATCGGACTCCATCGCAGCGGAAAAGGGGATGGCCGGTAGGGGGTGGCTGGAAAATTGCCGGTGAGCGGCGTCGGACCGAAGCCCTCCAGAGCAATCCACAGCCGTTCGACCACAGCGCTCCAGCGCGCCGCTCAGGTTTCCGCTTGCGCGACGTCCGACATGCCATTGCCCAGCGACGACATCACCGCCATCAACTGTTCGCGCAGCCAGCGGTTGGCGCCATCGTTCTCGCCGCCCGCATGCCAGTACAGATGCAGTTCCAGCGACGGCACCTTGAATGGCAGCGACAGCAGCCGGTTGGCGTACGGTTCATTGGCAATGCGCGCATAGCGCAACGGCAGCGTGGCCAGCAGATCAGTACAGCTGACCACGCGGCAGGCGGCCGCATAGTGCTGGCAGCGCAGGCGCACGCGGCGCGTCAATCCCATGCGGTGCAGCGCCTGATCCTCGAGGCCGGCGCCGCGGCGGCGCGACGACACGTGGACGTGCTCGGCCGACAGATATCGTTCGAGCGTCAGTTCCTTCTTGACCAGCGGATGATCGCGCCGCGCCAGCACCACCATCGGATCCGACATGAATGCGCTGTGATGAATGGCCGGTGACACCGGCAACAGGATGTCGATGGCGGCATCGATGGTGCCCGCCAAAAGTTCCGACTCCATTTCCCGCCGATCAAACCGGATCGCCGCGATCTCCACGTGCGGCGCCATGGCCGTCACACGTGCCATCAACGGCGGCAGCAGCGTGGACTCCAGCGCATCGCGCATGCCGATCGTGAAGCGCCGAGTGGTGTTGGCAGGATCGAAGTGCGGCGTGTCCTGCAGCGTGCGCGCGAACGATTGCAACGCACCGCGCACTTCGCTGGCCAGCGACCGCGCCAGTGGCGTGGGTGCCATCCCCTGCCCCCGGCGCTCGAACAGCGGATCGTCGAACAGCGTGCGCAAGCGGCCCAGCGCGTGGCTGACGGCCGGCTGCGTCAGGTTGAGTTGTCGCGCCGCGGCGGTGATACTGCCCTCGCTGTAGATGGCGTCGAACACGACGAAGAGGTTGAGGTCGATCCGGCTGAGCTGCATCGCAAGTTCCTGCTCGATAGTTTCACTTCACGCGACGGCGTCGATCCTAGGGATGACGCCAGGGCCGATCCGCGGATCGGCTTGGCGCCCCTCCGCTGCCGCGCATTCTGGCATGAAAATGCAGGATATTGATACTGGCCAATCCAGAAAATTCATTTTTCTTATTGCCTGGGTTGGGCTAGAGTAGCCAGCAGTCGGCACAGGCGTGCCAGGACGGACTTACCCCGCCCGCAAGGGAAACCGAGGAGACCCCATGCAATTCGAGTACTCGCCGAAGGTCAAGGAAATGCAGGCCAGGCTGCTGGCGTTCTTCGACCAGCACATCTATCCCAACGAAAAGCGCTTCTACGCCGAAGTCCAGGCCAATCGCGAAGCCGGCAACGCATGGGTGCCCACCAAGGTCGTCGAGGAACTGAAGCCGCTGGCGCGCGAAGCCGGGCTGTGGAACCTGTTCCTGCCCCGCTCCAAGCGCGCGCCCGAAGGCCTGTCGAACCTGGAATATGCGCCGATGTGCGAAATCATGGGCCGGGTGCCCTGGTCGGCCGAAGTCTTCAACTGCGCGGCGCCCGATACCGGCAATATGGAAACGCTGGAGCGCTATGCCACCGAGGAACTGAAGGACCAATGGTTGGAACCGCTGCTGCGCGGCGAGATCCGCTCGGCCTTCCTGATGACGGAACCGGCCGTGGCGTCGTCGGACGCCACCAACATCGCCTGCCGTATCGAGCGCGATGGCGATCACTACGTGATCAACGGCACCAAGTGGTGGTCGTCGGGCGCAGGCGATCCGCGCTGCAAGGTTTACATCGTGATGGGCAAGACCGATCCCGACGCCGGCCGTCATGAGCAACAGTCGATGATCGTTGTGCCTGCCGATACGCCGGGCATCACGATCAAGCGCTTCCTGCCCGTGTTCGGCTACGACGACGCGCCGCACGGCCACATGGAAATCGAACTCAAGAACGTGCGCGTCCCGGCCGCCAACATCCTGCTGGGTGAAGGCCGCGGTTTCGAGATCGCCCAAGGCCGCCTGGGCCCGGGCCGCATTCACCACTGCATGCGCAGTATCGGCGTAGCCGAGCGCGCGCTGGAATTGATGTGCAAGCGCAGCCTCGAACGTGTGGCATTCGGCAAGCAGATCGCCCGTCATGGCGTGACGCAGGAACGCATCGCCGAAGCCCGTTGCGATATCGAAATGGCGCGACTGCTGACGCTGAAGGCCGCCTACATGATGGACACCGTGGGCAACAAGGTGGCCAAGGCCGAGATTGCGATGATCAAGGTCGTCGCACCCAACGTGGCACTGCGGGTGATCGACTGGGCCATCCAGGTGCACGGCGCGGCCGGCGTATCGAGCGACTTCCCGCTGGCCAACTGGTGGGCACATCAGCGCACGCTGCGCCTGGCCGATGGTCCGGACGAGGTGCACCGCAACGCGATCGCCAAGCTGGAACTGGCCAAGCACATGAGCCTGAATCCGGACAGCGTCGAGATGCCCGTGACGCGCGGATCGTGATGACGGCTGCGCGCGCAACGATCGCGCGCGCCTGACACGGCAATCGGCAGATCAGACCAGAAAGCCCGACAGCAAAACTGTCGGGTTTTTTGTTTGGTTCGGACTGGTTTCGGGCTAATCAGGGTCTGATACGGGTACGGGGTGAGGCGCGGTTCATCCACCGCCAGCAGGGTTTTTCCTTCTGTGCTCTAATGCCCCGGCCAATCTTCCATGGAGAGCGTTGTTCATGATCGACGTCTACACGTGGGCCACTCCCAATGGCCACAAGGTCCATATCATGCTCGAGGAATGCGGACTCGAGTACAAGGTTCACCCGATCAATATCGGCGCCGGCGACCAGTTCGGCGAAGCGTTTCTCAAGATCAGTCCCAACAACAAGATTCCCGCCATCGTCGACTCCGACGGTCCGGACGGCAAGCCAATTTCATTGTTCGAATCGGGCGCGATCCTGTTGTACCTGGCCGGCAAGACCGGCAAGTTTCTGCCCGAGGACGTGCGCGGCAAATATGACGCGCTGCAGTGGCTGATGTTTCAGATGGGCGGCGTCGGACCGATGCTGGGTCAGGCGCACCACTTCCGCATCTATGCGCCCGAGAAAATCGAGTACGCGGTCAATCGCTATACCAATGAAGCGAAGCGTCTGTACGGCGTGATCGACAAGCAGCTGTCCACGCATCCGTGGCTGGCCGGGGACAGCTACTCGATTGCCGACATGGCGACGTTCCCGTGGCTGCGCAGCTGGCAGAACCAGGGCGTGGAACTCGACGACTACCCCAACCTGAAGCGCTGGTTTAACGAGATCGCCGAACGTCCGGCGGTCAAGCGCGCCGTGGAGGTTCTGGCCAAGGAGCGCAAGCCGCTGCGCACCGACGCCGAGCGCGAAGTGCTGTTCGGCGCCACGCAATATCAGCGTCGCTGAAATCAGGCCGCGCCAGATGACGACGCGCCGCGCGCTCCGGCTACACGCCATGCGGGCGCGCGTCATCGCGCCGGACTTCCCGCGCCGGCGTCAGTCCGCAGGCGGGCGCGTGCAACAGAGCAGCCCCGTCGCGGGCGACAGCGCGTCGATGCAATAGTCGTCGCCGGGCGACGGTGCGAAGGCCGTGCCCGGGGGCAGATAATCGGTATGTAGTTCTGCAGGATGATCTTTATTGCGCCACTGCAGGCACAATGCGCCGTGGTGACAGGCGGCCCAGACCAGCCCGCACGCGTGCAGTCGCTCGCCCCAATTGGCCTCGTCCGGATCGAGCGCGGCAAACTCCCCAAATCCTGCGCCGCGAGACGGCGCATTTAGTGACTGCGCGACGGTGCTCACCAGCACGCTGTCGAGCACTGTCTCCACCTCCATATGCAGACCCGGCTGGGGGACAAAGATGTCGCCTCCAGTCAGCAACGCGACCTCGCGGCCGTCGGCGATGACACGCACGCCGCCGTCGAGGCAAGCCCACCATTGCGGCGAAGCCTGCTGCGCTAACGCTAAGGGATAACGCTGTGCCGCGGGCAAAACCGCGTGATGGCAGGCGAGCCCGAGGCCGGCCGTTGCCGGAATGACACATAAGGGGGATACGACGCGGGTGTCGGCAGTGGCCATCGGCCCCGGCAAATCGAGATGTACGCGGGCGTCGAAGAAGGTGAAAAATTGCATGGCATTCCCTTTAAACAGAGCATGGGACGCGAGTGGTCCCGGAATGCGCAATGGCGGCGTGAAGCGGTTTTCCGCCCGACGACCCTTGCGCAACAGCCCCGTTTCGGCACGATGTTTGGCATCGTCCGGTCAGCCATTGGTGCTGCATCCTTTGCTGGATGCATCCCTTAAGATGAGGATCTGGCACCGATAGAACGACGAACTATAAGTTGTCGTTACCGATAGGTCAAACCCTTAGGCTCGCTCGACTTAGCGACTTATTATCCACAAAGCAGTATATGACAGCAGACCCATTAAAGCTGTTCGGCCGTCATCTGACTTGGCTGCGCAAGCAGCGCGGATGGTCTCAGGAAGCGCTGTCGCTGGAAAGCGGCTTGGCGCGATCGTACCTCAGCGGCATCGAACGCGGCACGCGCAATGTTGCGCTTTATAACATATGTACGCTTGCAGATACCCTCGGTGTTGCGCCGATGGAGATGCTCGATTTTAGCAAGCACGACAAAAGTGACACCGTGGACGCCATGCGTTCACCGTTCGACGCCCACCAGTCGCCCGCGGTGCAGGCCACCTTACGCTATATGGCCGAACTTAACGATGTCGATCGCGATGTCGTGGCGGGCGTGGCGCGCGCACTCGCGCGCCGGCATAGCCGCTAGGCTGCGCGGCGCCCCCTGGCGCCATGGCAGCGACGCCTTAGCGTCACTCTGCGCCACCGCCGCGCGAACGCCGCTCAGACGTTCAACATACCCTGACGCTCGATGAAGGCGATTACCTGATCGAGGCCCTGGCCCGACTTGACGCTTCCCATCACGAACGGGCGCTCGCCGCGCATCTTGCGCGTGTCGCTTTCCATGATGTCGAGCGACGCACCGACGTAAGGCGCGAGATCGGTCTTGTTGACCACCAGCAAATCCGATTTGGTAATGCCGGGGCCGCCCTTGCGCGGAATCTTCTCGCCGCCCGCCACGTCGATCACGTAAATCGTCAGATCCGACAATTCCGGACTGAACGTGGCCGCAAGGTTGTCGCCGCCCGATTCGATAAAGACGATATCGGCATCGGGAAACTTCGCCAGCATGCGGTCCACAGCTTCCAGATTGATCGATGCGTCTTCGCGAATCGCAGTATGCGGACAGCCGCCCGTTTCCACACCCATGATGCGCTCGGCCGGCAATGCGCCGGAGATGGTCAGCAGGCGCTGGTCTTCCTTGGTGTAGATGTCGTTGGTGATGGCGATCAGGTCATAGCGATCGCGCATGGCCTTGCACAGCATCTCCAGCAAGGTGGTCTTGCCGGAGCCGACCGGGCCGCCGACGCCAACGCGCAACGGTGGGTGCTTTTTGGTACGTGTCATGTTGGGATCCGTGTCAAACCGCTTCAGGAGCGGAAAAGGCGTGAATATTGCGTCTCGTGCCGCGCGGACAGCAAGCCCAGCATCGGCGAAAACGTGGAGAGTTGCGGCGGATCGGCGTTGGCGCGACGCTCGGCCTCATCGACCGTGTCGAGTACGGCACGATGCAGGCCGCGCAGGATCTGCTGGCCAGCCACCTGCCCCAGGGGCACGGCCTTCAGCGCCGCGGCCACCTGGTTCTCGGCCCAGTTGAAGGCGTAGGCGGCCAGCCCATCGCGCGCGTCGATGCCAAGCGCCACGCAGGCCGCGGTGAACGCGGTAGGCAAACATAACGGCGAGATCGTGCGTAACGCATCGCGCATGGGGTCGTCGCCCCACGCCATTTGCGTCACCAGCTTCGCCAGCGACCATCCCATCTGCTCGGTTTCCAGCCGCAATTCCGAAGTTTCGCGCGTGACATGAAACCACGCATTCCATCGCTCCAGCGCGGCGCGATCCTGCGCCTGCCAGGCGCGATGCAGCAGCAGCCAGACTGGCGCCTCGCACTGCGCCTGCACATGGTTGAGGTTGTCGTGGATCCAGCGCTCGGCGGTCGCGGCGTCACGCACCAGGCCGCAGTCAATCGCCGCTTCCAGCCCCTGCGAATAACTGAACCCTCCGATCGGCAGCGCGGGCGATGCAAGATGCAACAGCGAAACAAGTTGCGGCAATGCAGTCATGGACGCTCAGTGCTTGTGTCCGCAATCGGCACCGTGCCCATGCCCGCAATCATGCGGATGGCTGTGGTCGTGGTCATGCCCGTGCGAATGGTCATGCCCGTGCGAATGGTCGTGGCCGTGGCTGTGGTCGTGCGCATGCGAATGGTCGTGGCCGTGATGCTCGTGGAACACGGCCTGCGCCGTCGCATAGTCCTCGGCGAATGTCGCATCGTGCCCGTGCTTGTGCCCGCCGCCATATGCGCCGGCTTCCGGCTCGAACGGCAACTCCGCGCGCTCGATCCGCACGCCTAGCCGGGCGAGCATGTCGGCCAGCACCGGGTCGTACTCGAGACGCAGATAGTCGCGCCCGACTTCCACCGGGGTATGGCGATTGCCAAGGTGATACGCGGCTCGCATCAACGACAGGGCATCGGTCGACGACACCTGCAAAACGGATTCAGGCGCGGCGTGAACTTCGACGAACGTGCCATCCTGCGCCACCAGCAAATCGCCGCCGCGCAGCACCGTGCCGCGCGGCAGGAATAGGGCCGCCTCGTTGCCGTTATCGAGCACGGCGCGCAGGCGGCTCTTGCTGCGTTCGCCAAACGGCAAGACCAGCTTGGGTGCGTTGCGCACCAGCACGGGCGCAATGCCGTGTGGGGCGGGCAGGTGTTTATCGATGTGGATCACGGCTCAGAACAGGAAGTAACGCTGCGCCATTGGCAGCACAGTTGCGGGCTCGCACATCAGCAGTTGGCCATCGGCCACCACCTGGTAGGTTTCCGGGTCCACCGTGACATGCGGTTGCCAGGCATTGTGCACCATGTCGCGCTTGCTCACCGTGCGCGTGCCATGCACGGCGGCGAGCGTCTTGGCCAGCCCGTAGCGGCCGCCCACGTCGGCAGCCAGCGCGGCCTGCGAGACGAAGGTCAGCGACGACTTGTGCAGCGCGCCGCCGGCCGATGCGAACATCGGCCGATAGTGCACCGGCTGCGGCGTCGGTATCGACGCGTTCGGATCGCCCATCGCCGCCGCCGCGATCATGCCGCCCTTGACGATCATGGTAGGCTTTACGCCGAAAAACGCCGGGCGCCACAGCACGAGGTCGGCCCATTTGCCCACTTCGATCGACCCCACTTCATGGGCAATGCCATGGGTCAGCGCCGGATTGATCGTGTATTTGGCGATATACCGTTTGACGCGGAAATTGTCGTGGCCGCCGCGCGCATCGTTCGGATCACCGGGCAGCTTGCCGCGCTGCGCGGCCATCTTGTGCGCGGTCTGCCAAGTGCGCAGGATCACCTCGCCCACCCGTCCCATTGCCTGCGAATCGCTCGATATCATCGAGAACGCGCCCAGGTCATGCAGGATATCCTCGGCCGCGATGGTCTCGCGGCGGATGCGCGATTCGGCAAACGCAATGTCCTCGGCGATGGCCGGATCGAGGTGATGGCAGACCATCAGCATGTCCAGGTGCTCGTCCAGCGTGTTCACGGTGTACGGGCGCGTCGGATTGGTCGACGACGGCAGCACGTTAGCCTCGCCGCAGACCTTGATGATGTCCGGCGCATGTCCGCCGCCGGCGCCCTCGGTGTGATACGTATGGATCGTGCGGCCCTTGAATGCGGCAATCGTCGCCTCGACGAAACCGCCCTCGTTGAGCGTGTCGGTGTGGATCGCCACCTGCGTATCGGTGGCATCAGCCACGGACAGACAGGTGTCGATGGCCTGCGGCGTGGTGCCCCAGTCCTCGTGAAGCTTCAGCCCGATGGCGCCGGCCTCGATCTGCTCGGTCAGCGGCGCGGGCTGACTGGCGTTGCCCTTGCCGAGGAAGCCGATATTCATTGGATAGGCGTCGGCCGCCTGCAGCATCCGCTCCATGTACCACGGCCCCGGCGTGACGGTGGTGGCGAAGGTGCCCGTGGCGGGCCCGGTGCCGCCACCGATCATCGTCGTCACGCCGCTCATCAGCGCTTCTTCGATCTGCTGCGGACAAATGAAGTGGATGTGCGTGTCGATGCCGCCAGCGGTAACGATCATGCCTTCACCGGCAATCACTTCGGTGCCCGGGCCGACGATGATCGTCACGCCGGGCTGGATGTCCGGATTGCCCGCCTTGCCGATAGCCGCGATGCGGCCATGCTTGATGCCGATATCGGCCTTGACGATGCCCCAGTGATCGATGATCAGCGCGTTGGTGATCACCGTGTCGACGCAGTCCTTCGACATGCGCTGGCTCTGCCCCATGCCGTCGCGGATCACCTTGCCGCCGCCAAACTTCACTTCCTCGCCGTAGATCGTGAAGTCCTTCTCGACTTCGATCACCAGGCCGGTGTCGGCCAGGCGCAGGCGGTCGCCGGTAGTCGGGCCGAACATTTCGGCATAGGCTTGCCGGGAAATTTTTACGCTCATCACAGCGCTCCCATGATCTTGCCGTTGAAGCCATAGACGATGCGATCGCCGTCGAGCGCCACCAGTTGCACCGTGCGCGACTGACCGGGCTCGAAGCGCACCGCCGTGCCTGCAGCGATATCGAGCCGGAAGCCGCGCGTGGCTTCGCGATCGAAGTCCAGCGCGGCATTGGTTTCATAGAAATGAAAATGCGAACCCACCTGGACCGGACGATCGCCGGTATTGGCCACGGTTACGCTGACCGTCTGGCGGCCCGCATTGAGTTCGATTTCGCCGTCCAGCGGCATCAGTTCACCGGGAATCATCGCGCTCTCCATCGATGACCGTCAGGCCATCAGCAGGCCAACACCATAGAGCGCCACGCCGGCGCCGGCCGCACGCGCGATCCAGCCCGCGCGGCTGCGCAGGAACGCGCCCGCGCCGATGCCCATGACGTGCAGCACCATCGTGCTGACGGCAAACCCGCCGACATACGCGAGCACGCCGGGCAACGCCCCCGCCGTGGCGGGCAGTTCCGCGCCATGGGCGTAGCCGTGGAACAGCGCGAAGCCGCCCACGATGGCCATGCCGGCCAGCGCCGACAGTCGTGCGCGCGCCGCCACCAGCAGGCCGATCACGAGCAGCGATGCGGCGATCATCGGTTCCACGGCCGGCAACGCAACACCCATCAGGCCTAGCGCCGCGCCCACCAGCATCATCGCGACGAACGCCAGCGGCAGGCGCAGCAGATCCCATGTCGAAGCGCCGCGCTCGAAGCCGCCTTTCGGGGCGGCGGCCAGCGCGCTCCAGACCCCGACCGCGGCCATCGCCAGCAAGTGGTCGGCGCCGGTGAACGGGTGCGCCAGGCCGGCCATCAGGCTGGCACCGACGGTAGCGCCATCGTGGCCCGGATGGGCAAAAGCCGAAGCCGTTGCCAGCGACAACGTGGCGCCGGCCATCAGGCGCGACGGGAACAGGCGAAGCATGCGGTGCATAGGATTCATCCTCTTATTGTTGAAGGTTGGATTCTGTTCGGGGCGTACCGATATCAGACGATCGGGTGGTGCACGGTGACCAGCTTGGTGCCGTCCGGAAAGGTGGCTTCCACCTGGATCTCGGGGATCATTTCGGGCACGCCGTCCATGACGTCCTCGCGCTTGAGCACCGTGGTGCCTTCGTGCATCAATTCGGCCACGGTACGACCATCGCGCGCGCCTTCCATGATGGCCGCCGTGATCAGCGCCACGGATTCTGGATAGTTGAGCTTTAGCCCGCGCGCGCGGCGGCGCTCGGCCAGCAGCGCGGCGGTGAAAATCAACAGCTTGTCCTTCTCGCGCGGAGTCAGTTCCATATTCGGTTCCTGGTTGTACGGGATGTCTTGTCAGGTGGCCCACAGCCGCAGGGGCCGGGCCGGCACGCCGTGGATCGGCATGCGCAGGGTGGTCCAGCTGTCGACCAGCAAATGCCGCACCGCTTCCATGTCGCGCCCCAGCACGCGCAACAACAGCATCGACTGGTCCGGCGCGGCAAGGCACGTCACGCCGGCACGCAGATCGGCGCGATACGGCAAGCGCTCGGCCAGCGATTCGGCCAACTCCTGCGTGGCGCCCTGCCCGACTGCCCACAGCGTGCCGAGCACCGGCAATCCGTCCATGCCGGCCACCGCGCTGCGCAGCGGCGATGCGGCGTCGAAATGCGATTGCTCGATCCACAAGGTGCGCTGCGGCCCCGCCACGCGCGTATCGAGCGAAAGCTGTCCGCTGGCCCACTGCTCTCCGGACGCCAGCCGGCCCAGCACCACCGCATCCCAGCCGATTGCGCTACCGCCGGGCGCCACCACGACATCGGTGGAAATGCGCGCGCGCGCATCGTCGAACATGATGTTCTCCTGCGGCAGCCAGTCCAGCCGCGCATCTTGCGCAACGTCGATGCGCACGTGCTGCGCCGCATCGCGGCCGAGCGACTTGTACCACTTGGTGGCGCCGGGCGTGGCCAGCACCGCGTGGGCGCCGGGCTGCACGCCAATGTCGATATCGAGCAGATCGCCGCCGGCCACGCCCGCTGGCGGATGCAGCACGACGCCATGGCAGATGTCCCCTTCAGGGTAGAGCGCCTTCTGCACGCGCAACGGGCCTTCGTGGCGGCGTTCCACCATGGCGGTGCGGCCCGCGCTTGGCGCGAAGCGCAGGCGCAGGCTGGCATGCCATGCCACCGGCATGGCGAGCGAAGAAGGAAAATCCGGATGACGCATCGATAAAGGCAGGAACGGGGCGCGCGGCGACGCCGCTGGGTTGACGGCTCAAATCATAGCGCGCGGCCGGCCGCACCGAAAGGCAAAAAAACACGGTCGCGGACCACGGCGTCAAACCGCGATCAGCTCCCGCACGCCATCCTGCTCCATCGTGGCGCCGGCGCCCTTGGCCACCACCTCGCCGCGGCTCATCACCACATAGTGGTCCGCCAGATGCCGGGCGAACTCGTAGTACTGCTCCACCAGTAGCACCGTCATGCCGAATTCGTCGACCAGCAGGCGCAGCGCGCGCCCGATGTCCTGGATGATCGACGGCTGGATGCCTTCGGTCGGCTCGTCCAGGATCAGCAGTTGCGGTTCGCTCATCAGCGCCCGGCCGATCGCCAGTTGCTGCTGCTGGCCGCCGGACAGATCGCCGCCGCGACGCTGGCGCATCGTGCGCAGCACCGGAAACAACTGGTAGATACGGTCGGGGACGCCCGACGGCTTGCCGCGGCTGGCCGCGCCGATCAGCAGGTTTTCCTCGACGGTCAGGCGAGGAAAGATCTCGCGCCCTTGCGGCACGTAACCGAGCCCTGCCGAGACCCGTTCGTAAGGCGCTTTCCTTTCCAGCGCCTTGCCGTCCCAGCTGATATGGCCGCTGCGCGTGGGCACCACGCCCATCAGGCATTTGAGCAGCGTGCTCTTGCCCACGCCGTTGCGGCCCAGCAGCGTGGTCAGCTTGCCCTGCTGCACTTCAAAAGACACATCGCGCAGGATATGGCTACCGCCGTAGAACTGGTTCAGTGCATTGACCTGCAGCATCGTTATCTTCCCAGGTAGGATTCGATCACGCGTTCATCGCGCTTCACGGCATCGAGCGTGCCTTCGGCCAGCAGGCTGCCTTCGGCCAGCACCGTGACCTTGCCCGCATCGCCGGCCAGCGCGGCGACGAATTCCATGTCATGTTCGACCACCATCATCGAGCAGCTGCCGCGCAGGCTGTTGAGCAGCGCCGCCAGCTGCATGGTCTCTTCGTCGGTCATGCCCGCGACCGGTTCGTCGAGCAGCAGCAGTTGCGGCTGCTGCATCAGCAACATGCCGATTTCGAGCCGCTGTTTCTGGCCATGCGACAGCAATCCGGCCGGCCGGTAGGCCTCGTCCTCGAGCCCGGTCAGCGCCAGGGTTTCCTCGATGCGTCGATGACCCTCCTGTGTCAGCCGCGCGCGCAACGACGACCACCAGCGTTTGTCGGCCTTCATCGCCAGTTCCAGGTTTTCCCAGACAGCATGCTGTTCGAACACCGTCGGCTTCTGGAACTTCCGGCCGATGCCTGTTTGTGCGATGCGCGGCTCCGTCATGCGCATCAGGTCAATGGTTTGCCCCAGGAACACGCGGCCGGAGACGTTGGCATTGCGCGGCCCGGTCTTGCCGGTGATGACGTCCATCATGGTCGTCTTGCCAGCGCCGTTCGGTCCGATCACGCAGCGCAACTCGCCATGGTCGATCGACAGCGACAGCTTGTTCAGCGCGCGGAAGCCGTCGAACTGCACAGTCAGATCTTCGACATAGAGAATCGGCCCGTGCGTGGTGTCGATCACGCCAGGCTCGACAATACGGCCAAGCCCGGTGGCATTGCCGCTTGCAGCCTGCTCCACTCCCAACGCGGCGTTCATGCGTTACTCCCTTGATGCGGCGCGGCCACTGGTTCTTCGGCGGCCGACTCGATCCGTTCGGCCGGCGTGCGCGTGCCGCGCAGGCGCCGGACCAGGCCGACCACGCCATCGGGCAAGTACAGCGTCACGAGCACGAACATCGCCCCGAGCAGGAACAGCCAGTATTCGGCGAAATAAGCCGTGAACATCGTCTTGGCGCCGTTGACCAGGAACGCGCCGACGATCGGGCCAATCAGCGTGCCGCGGCCGCCCACGGCCACCCAGACCGCCATTTCGATCGAGTTGGCGGGCGACATCTCGCCGGGATTAATGATGCCGACCTGGGGTACGTACAGGGCGCCGGCGATGCCGCACAGCACCGCCGAGAACGTCCACACGAACAGCTTGTAGCCGAGCGGGTTGTAGCCGGAGAACATCACGCGCATTTCGGCGTCGCGCACGGCGGTGACGACGCGTCCGAGCTTTGACGTGACGATGTATCGGCACGCGATAAAACCGCCGACCAGCGCCAGGAACGTCAGCACAAACAGCGCGGTACGCGTCTGCGGCGCGGCGATTGCAAAGCCGGCGATCCGCTTGAAATCGGTGAAGCCGTTGTTGCCGCCGAATCCCGTTTCATTGCGGAAGAACAGCAGCATGGCGGCGTACGTCATCGCCTGCGTGATGATCGACAAGTACACGCCCTTGATGCGCGAGCGGAACGCGAAAAAGCCGAACAGCCAGGCCAGTACGCCCGGCACCAGCACCACCAGCAACAGCGCATACGGCAGGTGTTCGGTGCCATGCCAGAACCACGGCAGTTCCTTCCAGTCCAGGAACACCATGAAATCGGGCAGATCGCTCTGGTACACGCCTTCGCGGCCGATCGAGCGCATCAGGTACATGCCCATCGCATAGCCGCCAAGCGCGAAGAACAGCCCGTGCCCAAGGCTCAGGATGCCGCAATAGCCCCACACCAGATCTAGTGCGATGGCGGCCAGCGCAAAGCACATGATCTTGCCGATCAGCGTCAGCGCGTAGGCCGAAAGATGCAGCGGGTGCCCTTCGGGCAGCAGCAGCGCGCAGATCGGCACACCGACCGCCACAATCGCCGTCAGCGCGATCAGCAGCAGCCACACGCGGCCGGAAAACAGCGGTTGCCGCTGCGGCACGGAAAGGCGGAAAGCCTTGCCGGATTTCGATTGGAAACTGCTCATGTCAGGCCTCCGCGCTGCGCCCCTTGAGCGCGAAAAGTCCCTGCGGGCGCTTCTGGATGAAAAGCACGATCAGCACGAGGACGAAAATCTTGGCCAGCACCGCGCCGTAGAACGGCTCGATGAACTTGTTGATGATGCCCAGCCCAAACGCACCGACGATGGTGCCGGCCAGTTGGCCGACGCCGCCGAGCACCACCACCATGAACGAATCGATGATGTAGGCCTGTCCGAGGTCCGGTCCGACATTGCCGATCTGCGACAGCGCGCAGCCGCCAAGCCCGGCAATGCCGGCGCCGAAGGCAAACGCGTAGCTGTCGACCTTCCACGTGCGCACGCCTACGCAGGCGGCCATCGTGCGGTTCTGCGTCGTGGCCCGCACGAACAGGCCCAGGCGCGTGCGGTTCAGCACGGCCCACGCCACCGCCACCACGGCCAGTGCAAACGCGATGATGACCACGCGGTTGTAGGGAATCACCATCCCGGCCATGGCCTGGAAGCCACCGCTCATCCACACCGGATTGGCCACCTCCACGTTCTGCGCGCCAAAGATCGTGCGCACCGCCTGCATCAGCAGCAGGCTGATACCGAAGGTGGCCAGCAGGGTTTCCAGCGGACGGCCGTAGAGATGGCGCAGCACGATCCGCTCGAGCGCGAAGCCGACCACGCCCGCGGCCAGGAACGACGCCGGCAGCGCGGCCACCAGATACCAATCGAACGCTTGTGGCGCATAAGCGCGAAACAGCGTCTGCACCACGTAGGTGGCATAGGCGCCGATCATCAGGAATTCACCGTGCGCCATATTGATGACGCCGATCAGGCCATATGTGATGGCCAGGCCCAATGCGGCCAGCAGCAGGACGCTGCCCAGGCTCAGGCCGGCAAACAGATTGCCCAGCAACTCCGCGCGACGCTGGTCGCTGCGCAGCACATCGATGGCTTGCTGGGCAGCCACGCGCACGCCCTCGTCGGGTTCCTTGTACTTGCCGGAAGCATCCTTTTCGACCAGCGGCATCAGCTTCTGGCGCGATTGCGGATTGCTGTCGCTGCCCATGATGCGGATTGCCTCGAGCCGCGCATCGCGCGTGGCGTCCGTGCCCTGCGCCAATACCGTATTGGCCCAGATCAGGTCCAGGCGCGCGCGCAAACCGGCGTCGGCCTCGGCCTTGCGCGCAGATTCGACGCTCTCACGCGAGGCATTCTCGGGCTGGTCGAGCAGCGTGTTGATGGCCTGCGTGCGCACCGCGATGTCCGGCGATTGCAGCAGCAGGCTGCTGGCGGCACTGTCGACGATGGTGCGCAGGCTGTTGTTCAGCGTCAGCGATTCCAGCTCGTCGTCCTTCACCGTGACGGGCTGACCGGTGAGCGCGTCGAGCGTCTTGTCGCCATCCTGGCGCACCAGGCCGACCGACGGCGCGTATTGCAATGCGTCATCCTGCAGCGCCTTCAGAAGCGGGCCGGCCTGCTCCGGTGGCGCCTGCGTCAGCTTGGTCAGCGCGGCGGTCTTGGCATCGAAATCGTCGCCGGCCAGCGGCTTCAGGTCGGCCTGCGTGAGGGGCGTGGCCGCCCACAGCGGCGCGGCTGCCAGCAGCAGCATGGCAAGCATGGCGCGTAGCCACGAGGTCAGGGATCGGTGCATTCAGGAGTCTGGTTCGCGCGATGTCTCGCGTCTTGTGTTGGTGGTGATCAAACCCGCGGTGTTCTGCCGCGCCCGCGCACGGGGATGGATCGGGGCGCGGGATCGCCGCACGCGTCGCCGCCTTCGCGACGCGCGCCGCCGCCCTTCGCCCCGCCTCGTCCCCAGCGCGTGGGAACGAGGCGCGCACGAGGTCCGCGCTTAGTTGCCGCCTACCGACACCTTGTCGGCCTTGCCTTCGTTACCCGCGATGAACGGGCTCCAGGGCTGGGCGCGCACGGGCTTCGGCGTCTTCCAGACCACGTTGAACTGGCCGTCGCCCTTCACCTCGCCGATCATCACGGGCTTGTACAGGTGATGGTTGTCGCCCATCGTCAGCGTGAAGCCGTCCGGCGCCTTGAAGGTCTGGCCGTACATCGCGGCGCGCACCTTGTCCGGATCGGTCGTGCCGGCCTTCTTCACGGCCTGCGCCCACATGTGGATGCCGACGTAGGTGGCTTCCATCGGATCGTTGGTCACGCGCTTGTCGCCGCCCGGCAGATTGTTGGCCTTGACCCAGTCGGCCCATTCCTTGCGGAACGCGTCGTTCTGGCTGTTCTTGACCGACATGAAGTAGTTCCACGCGGCCAGATGGCCCACCAGCGGCTTGGTGTCGATGCCGCGCAGTTCTTCCTCGCCCACGGAGAACGCCACCACCGGCACATCCTTGGCCTTCAGGCCGGCGTTGCCGAGTTCCTTGTAGAACGGCACGTTCGAATCGCCGTTGATAGTCGAGATCACGGCGGTCTTGCCGCCCTGCGAGAACTTCTTGATGTTGGCGACGATGGTCTGGTAATCGCTATGGCCAAACGGCGTGTAGACCTCTTCGATGTCCTTGTCGGCAACGCCCTTGCTCTTCAGGAACGCGCGCAGGATCTTGTTGGTGGTGCGCGGGTAGACATAGTCGGTGCCCAGCAGGAAGAAACGCTTGGCGCCGCCGCCTTCCTTGCTCATCAGGTATTCCACGGCCGGAATGGCCTGCTGGTTCGGCGCCGCGCCCGTGTAGAACACGTTCTTGGACATCTCCTCGCCTTCGTACTGCACCGGATAGAACAGCAGCGCGTTGAGTTCCTCATAGACCGGCAGCACCGACTTGCGCGACACCGACGTCCAGCAGCCGAAGGTGACCGCGACCTTGTCCTTGGTGATCAGCTGGCGCGCCTTTTCGGCAAACAGTGGCCAGTTCGATGCGGGGTCCACGACCACGGGCTCGAGCTTGCGTCCCAGCACGCCGCCGCTCTTGTTGATCTCGTCGATCGTCATCAACGCGACGTCCTTGAGCGAGGTCTCCGAAATGGCCATCGTGCCCGACAGCGAATGCAGGATCCCGATCTTGATCGGTTCCTTGGTCTGGGCCATCAGCGGGCTGGTACCAATCAGCGCTGCGGCGGCTACCGCCGACAGCTTCAGCATGTCACGTCGTTTCATTGCAGCTCCCATTTCTTCCGATTTGTCGTATGTGGTCAGGGACTACGCACCCCGGGAGATGCTTCTGCAACTAGCGTGCCATGCGGCGGGGGGCGCGGTTTCGCGCCTCGGGCAGCGCTGGCGCGACAAAGCGGCAAGGGAACGATTTCGACGCACCAGGACGGTGCTGTGGGGACAGGGGTCGATGCGTTCGCCTATGCACCGCCGGCGTGCATCGGCACGATCCGGTGCATGGGCGGGCAGCGCGGGTGCATGGCGCACCGCGGGCAATAAAAAACGGGGCCCGAGGGCCCCGTTCTTCAATCCACCGTGACGAAGGTTACTTCATCCACGGCATCATGTTGGCGTTCATGTTGTGCATGATCCAGAGCGAACCGGCCAGCACGATGAACAGGATCAGCACCGTGAACAACAGCGCGGTGACATTCCAGCGCTGGCCGTCCGAGCCGTCCAGGTGCAGGAAGTACTTCAGGTGCACGACGATCTGGACGGCCGCCATGCCCAGGATGATCCAGAGCATGGTGCCACGGTCCATCGTACCGTCCATCACAATCTTGAACGGGATCACCGTCAGGATCACGGCCAGCACGAAGCCGATCACATACGACTTGACGCTGCTGTGGCCGTGCGATGCGCCGTGGGCGCTCGTAGCGTGTTGCTGTGCCATTTACATTGCTCCCATCAGGTAGACGACGGTGAACACACCGATCCAGACCACGTCCAAGAAGTGCCAGAACAGGCTGAGGCAGTTCAGGCGTTTGGCCACGGCCGGGGTCAGGCCCTTCTTCGACAGTTGCCACATCAGCACCAGCATCCACAGCATGCCGCTGGCCACGTGCAGACCGTGGGTGCCCACGAGCGTGAAGAACGACGACAGGAACGCGCTGCGGCTCGGGCCGGCGCCTTCGTGGATCAAGTGCGCGAACTCGTTGATTTCCATCGCCATGAAGCCTGCGCCAAGCAGGAACGTCACGGCCAGCCAGAACATCACGCGGCCGCGCTGCTGGTTCTGCATCGACACCATGGCGAAGCCGTAGGTGATCGACGACACCAGCAGGATGGCGGTTTCCACGAGCACATAGTTGAGCTCGAAGATCTCCTTGGCCGTCGGGCCGCCCGCCACTTCGCCGCGCAACACGGCGAACGCGGCGAACAGGCACGCGAACAAGATACAGTCGCTCATCAGGTACAGCCAGAAACCAAAGATGGTGTTCTCGCTGGTGTCGTGATGCGCGTGGTCGTGCGCCTCGTCGTGCGAGTGCGCGGGGGCTTGCGCCCCAAAGCGGTCAAGAACTTCTGTCGACATGGTGATCAGCCCTGGGCAGCAATGCGCTGCTGATAGCGCGTTTCGATCTGCTCGACCTCGGAGGCCGGCACGTAGTAATCGATATGGTCGTCGTTGGCGCGGCGGATGAACGCCACCACCATGCCGATCAGACCCACGGCGGCAAGCCACCAGATGTGCCAGACCAGCGCGAAACCGAGCGCCAGGCTCCAGGCGCCCATGTAGAAGCCGGCAGCCGTGTTCTTCGGCATGTGGATCTGCTCGAAGCCGTCGGTGCGGATGGTTTCGCCGCGGGCCTTCATGTCGGCGAATGCGTCCAGGTCACGCACCACCGGGGTGTGCGCGAAGTTGTAGAACGCGGGCGGCGACGACGTGGCCCACTCCAGCGTACGACCGCCCCACGGATCGCCCGTGACGTCGGCCAGCTTCTTGCGGTCGCGGATCGACACAACGATCTGCAGGACCTGGAAGAAAATGCCCAGCGCGACGAACACCACGCCCACCACGGCCAGATGCAGCCACGGCGTCCATTCCGGATTGTTGGTGTGGTTCAGGCGACGGGTCATGCCCATCAGGCCCAGCACGTACAGCGGCATGAAGGCGAAGTAGAAACCGACGATCCAGCACCAGAACGCGCACTTGCCCAGGCGCTCGTTCAGCTTGAAGCCGAACGCCTTGGGCCACCAGTACGTGACGCCGGCCAGGTAGCCGAACAGCACGCCGCCGATGATCACGTTGTGGAAGTGGGCGATCAGGAACAGGCTGTTGTGCAGCACGAAGTCGGCTGCCGGCACGGCCATCAGCACGCCGGTCATGCCGCCGATCACGAACGTGATCATGAAGCCGAGCGTCCACAGCACCGGCGAGGTGAACTGCACGCGGCCACGGTACATCGTGAACAGCCAGTTGAAGATCTTCACGCCCGTCGGGATCGAGATAATCATCGTCGTGATGCCGAAGAACGCATTCACGTTGGCGCCGGAGCCCATCGTGAAGAAGTGGTGCAGCCACACGATGAACGACAGCACCATGATCGCGCTCGTCGCGTACACCATCGACTTGTAGCCGAACAGCTTCTTGCCCGAGAACGTTGCGATGATTTCCGAGAAGATGCCGAACGCCGGCAGCACCAGGATGTAGACCTCGGGGTGGCCCCAGATCCAGATCAGGTTCACGTACATCATGGCGTTACCGCCGCCTTCGTTCGTGAAGAAGTGCATGTCGAAGTAGCGATCCAGGCCCAGCAGCGCCAGCGACACCGTCAGCACCGGGAAGGCCGCCACGATCAGCACGTTGGTGCACAGCGCGGTCCAGGTGAACACCGGCATGCGCATCAGCGTCATGCCCGGGGCGCGCATCTTCAGGATCGTCACCAGGAAGTTCACGCCGGTCAGCAACGTCCCCAACCCGGAAATCTGCAGCGCCCACAGGTAGTAGTCGACCCCCACGCCCGGGCTGTAGTCCAGACCCGACAGCGGCGGATACGCAAGCCAGCCGGTCCGCGCGAATTCGCCAACGCCCAGCGACACGTTCACCAGCATCGCGCCGGCCACGAACAGCCAGAAGCTCAACGTGTTCAGGAACGGGAAAGCCACGTCGCGCGCGCCGATCTGCAGCGGCACCACCAGGTTCATCAGACCCGTCATCAGCGGCATCGCCACGAAGAAGATCATGATCACGCCGTGGGCCGTGAACACCTGGTCATAGTGTTCGGGCGGCAGGAAGCCAGTGGCGCCATTGGTGGCAACCGCCAGCTGGGTACGCATCATGACCGCGTCGGCAAAGCCGCGCAGCAGCATGATCAGCGCCACCAGCGAGTACATCACGCCGATGCGCTTGTGGTCGACCGAGGTAATCCACTCGGTCCACAGGTAGCCCCACTTCTTGAAATACGAGATCGCACCGAGCAGCGCCAGCCCGCCAAGGGCGACGCAGGTCAGTGTGATCATGATGATCGGCTCATGAAACGGAATCGCCGACAAAGTCAATTTGCCAAACATCATTGCTCCTAGATTTGCGCGCCCACGGCCGGCTTGGCCGGCGTGGTCATGGATACACGCTCTTCGCCAAGCGTGTTGCGCGACGTGCAGACCGGACCGCCTTCGAAACCTTCGCGGGCCATGGCACGGCCGTCGTGCCCCATGTATTGATGCAGGATGCCGGTGAACAGGCCGTCTTCGACGCGGCCGAAGTACGTCACCGGATCTGCTTCGCTCGGCTTGGCCAGGACCTTGTAGTCCGCCGAAGCGAGCTGTTTGCTGGACGCGCGCACCTGCTCCACCCACTTGTCGAATTCGAAGTTCGACATCGCGATGGCCTTGAACTTCATGCCCGAGAAGCCGCCGCCGCTGTAGTTGGCGGACATGCCGTCGAACGTACCGGCTTCATTGGCAATGAGGTGCAGCTTGGTTTCCATCCCGGCCATGGCGTAGACCTGGCTACCCAGTTGCGGGATGAAGAACGAATTCATGATCGAATCCGAGGTGATCTTGAAGTTCACCGGCGTACCCACCGGCAGCGCCAGCTGGTTGACCGTCGCGATCTTCAGTTCCGGATAGATGAACAGCCACTTCCAGTTCATCGCCACCGCCTCGACCGTGACCGGCTTGACGTTCGACTCGATCGGCTTGTACGGATCGAGATCGTGCGACGACTTCCACGTGATGATGCCCAGCGCGATGATGATCAGGCACGGGATCAGCCAGACCACCACTTCGATCTTGGTCGAGTGCGACCAGTCCGGATCATAAGTGGCCGACTTGTTGCTGGCGCGATACTTCCACGCGAACACCACGGTCAGGATGATGACGGGCACCACCACCAGCAGCATCAGCCAGGTGGCAATCAGGATGATGCCCTTGATGTCCACGCCGACTTGCCCCTTCGGGTTCATCAGCGCGAAGTCGCAGCCGGCCAGCAGGAGCAGGCCAAGACAAGGCAGGAACCGCGTCAGGCGCGGCATTGTTGGTTTCTTCATGTCACGACGGTCTGGTTGCGCCACGCCTGTGCACAAGCGTGACACCGCCACCTGCTGCACGGGGCAACGGGCTGGCTGGGCTGGGGAAAACCGGGGACGTGTCCAAATGGCGCGTGCGGATGGGGCGATGCAAACGCCGGCGGACCATGCGGCCGGGCAACGCCATGAGCGCGGCTGGACAGATACTGACGACTGCGTGCGCAAAACGCGGGGGGCGCCAAGCGTGCGCTGAGGTGACCGACTGCCTGAACTGCGATCGTTCCCGGTTCGGAGCAGCCACCGGGACAAGCGTTGTGTCACGATGCTCATGCGATTTCCGCCTGCTTTTGACCACCCCGCCAGCGCAGCGAGAACGGTCTCCGAGCGGATATCGCATTACATAAAACATCGTTGGGCGCGACTGTACCGCAACGCAACATTGCGGGTAAACCCAAACACAACAGAAACACTGTTCTTTTAATCGGACAATGTTCGCCGGTGTCGGACGACGGAAACACTCACGACATGATTCATCTTGAAAGCACGAATCTTGTGGACAAAAACAAAGGGCCGCGTTCTAGCGGCCCTGATTTTCACACCCACCTTTTACATCCACTTCTACGCCCGTTTCCGCGCCTGTCGCCCCACCGGCTGACGGCTGGCCGGCGATGGACGATCGACGCGCGGCGACGCGCCGGCGCTACGAATATCGCCGGCTGATCGATTCCGCCACGCAGACCGGCCGATCGCTGCCCTCGCGCTCGACGGTGACTTCCCAGGTCGACTGCGCACCCACCAGACCGTTCGGTGCCGGTTCGAGCCGCTCTACCTTCAGCAGCTTTATCCTAGCCCGCAGACGGCTGCCGACCGGTACGGGCGCGGTGAATCGCACCCGGTTCAGTCCGTAGTTCACGCCCATCTTGACGCCCTCCATGTGGATCGCGTTCTGCATGAACTGCGGTAGTAACGACAGCGTCAGGAAGCCATGCGCCACCGGCGCGCCAAACGGGGACTCGCGCCTTGCGCGCTCGACATCGACGTGAATCCACTGGTGGTCGCCCGTGGCTTCGGCAAACAGGTTGACCTGCTGCTGGGTGATCTCGAACCAGTCGCTCAGTGCCACTTCCTGACCCTGGAGCGACTCCAGCTCTTCCAGCGAGGCAATGGTGCGCATTGATTGTCTCCTATTGTCTTGATGTCTTTTTGTGGTTCGGGCTCGGGTGTCAGCCGGGGCGGCGCTGGTACATGCCCATGCCCTTGACGGTGCAGACGATTTCGCCCTTCTGGTTGGTGGCGACCCATTGCGTCAGCACCACGCCGCGGTCCGGTTTTGAACTCGATGGACGCGCCTCCAGGACCTTCAGCACGGCCGTCAGCGTATCGCCGGCATAAACCGGCTTGAGCCAGCGGACCTCGTCGACGCCGGGCGAGCCCATGCTGGTCGATCGGTCGCCCATCGACTGTACCAGCAGCCGCATGATGATGCCGCAGGTCATCCACCCACTGGAAATCAGACCGCCGTAGATACTTTTCTCGGCGGCGGCCTTGTCGATATGGAACGGTTGCGGGTCGTACTGGCGCGCAAACGCGATGATCTCTTCTTCGGTGACGTGATAGCTGCCCAAGGGCAGTTCGCTGCCAACCACATAGTCTTCGAAGTACATCTTGCTGGACATCGGGGGCTCCAAAGCAAAAAACCGCGCTCGGGGTGTCCGGCGCGGTTCAAGGTTTTACCCTGCTATCAGGCAGCTTCCTGGAAACCAGGCTGGCTTGCGAAGCGGGCCAGATGGTGATCGACATCGCCGAACGTGGTGTTGATCAGCGTGAGCCGCTTGAACATGTGCGCGGCCGGCAGTTCGTCGGTGACGCCCATGCCGCCGTGGATCTGCACGGCTTCCTGGCCGACCGAGCGCGCTGCCTGACCGACGCGCGCCTTGGCGGCGGACACATAGCGGCGGCGCTCTTCCGGCGTCGACTCCTCGAAACGCGCGGCGGCAAGCAGTGTGATCGAGCGCGATTGCTCGGCGTGGATGAACATCTCGACCATGCGATGCTGCAGCGCCTGGAAGCGCGCGATCGGCACGCCAAACTGCTGGCGGGTCTTGGCGTATTCGAGCGTGGCGGCGTTGAGCGTATCCATCACGCCCACCGCTTCGGCGCACAGCAGCACCGCGGCGTAGTCGGCGGTGGCTTCGAGCACGTCCCAGCCCTTGCCTTCGGCGCCCAGCAGCGTGGCCGACGCATCGGTCAGCGTCACGTCGGCGGCGCGCAGATTATCGATGGTGCGATAGTCCTGGATGCTGACGCCGGCGCCGTTGGTGTCGACCAGGTACAGCGAAATGCCGTCGCGATCCGACTGAGCGCCGGTGGTGCGGGCCGAGACCACAAGCTTGTCCGCCTGGGCGCCGTGAATCACGACGACCTTGCGGCCATTGAGCTTGCCGCCCTTGGCGCTGACCGTCACGTTGTTCAGCTCGTAGCGCGCCTGCGGCTCGTTGAACGCAGTGGCCAGCTTGACCTCGCCGCCCGCAACCTGCTCCAGCAGCGCTTCCTGGCCACCGGCCAGCTTCAGCGCATGCGCGGCCACCACGGTGGCGAGGTACGGCTCCACCACCAGGCCACGGCCCAGTTGCTCCTGCACCACCATCATGTCGACCGCAGTGCCCGAGAAACCGCCCTGCTCTTCAGGGACCGGCAGCGCCGTCAGGCCCAGTTCGACCAGCGCGCCCCACGCCTGGGCGCCGTAGCCGGCGTCGGTCTTGATGTTCTTCTTGCGCGATTCAAAGTCGTAGCTCTTTTCGACAAAACGGCGGATCGCGTCGGCCAGTTGCTTCTGTTCGTCGCTGAGATTGAAGTTCATGTTGCGTGTCTCCTCACAGCCCCAGAATCATCTGGCTGATGATGTTCTTTTGGATTTCGTTGGAACCACCGTAGATCGACGTCTTGCGGTAGTTGAAGTAGTACGCGGCCAGCGGCGCGGCATCGTCATAGCCGGTCACCGAATGCTCGTGCTCGCATTCGAGATACGCGGTGTCGAACGGCTGCGCATACGGTCCAACCGCCTCGACCATCAGCTCCGTCAGCAACTGCTGGATCTCGGTGCCCTTGATCTTGAGCATCGACGCCTCGGGGCCAGGGCCCTTGCCGGCGGCTTCGCTGGACACCACGCGCAACACGGTGATTTCCAGCGCCATGAGTTCCACTTCCAGCGCGGCAACCTTGGCGCCGAACACCGGGTCTTCCAGCAGCGGCTTGCCGTTCTTCTGCTGCTGACGCGCCACGCGCTTCAGGAAGCCCAGCTCGCGCTTGGAGTTACCCACGCGGGCAATGCCAGTACGCTCGTGGCCGAGCAGGTACTTGGCGTACGTCCAGCCGCGGTTTTCCTCGCCCACGCGGTTCTCGACCGGCACCTTGACGTTATCGAAGAAGACTTCGTTCACCTCATGCTCTTCGTCGAGCATGATGATCGGGCGCACCGTGATGCCCGGCGTCTTCATGTCGATCAGCAGGAACGAGATGCCCTCCTGCTTCTTGGCTTCCGGGTCCGTGCGGACCAGGCAGAAGATCATGTCGGCATGTTGGCCCAGTGTGGTCCACGTCTTCTGGCCATTCACGATGTAGTGCTTGCCGTCCGGCGTCAGTTCGGCGCGCGTCTTCAGCGAGGCAAGATCCGAGCCCGAACCCGGTTCCGAATAACCCTGGCACCACCAGTCCGTGCAATCGAGGATACGCGGCAGGTAGTACGACTTCTGCTCCGCATTGCCGTACTTCATGATCACCGGCGCAACCATCGCCACGCCGAACGGCAGCACGCCGGGTGCGCCGACGCGGGCATTTTCCTCATCCCAGATATGGCGCTGCGTAGCGTTCCAGCCGGTGCCGCCGAATTCGACCGGCCAGTGCGGGGCCGACCAGCCCTTGCCGGCGAGCGTCTTGTGCCAGCGCACCAGATCGTCGCGGTTGGGGCGGCGATGATTGAGTACCTTTTCGCGGATATCCGCCGGCAGGTTGGCTTCGAGCCAGCTGCGCACTTCCTGACGGAAGGCGTTGTCGGCCGCCGAGTAGTTGAGATCCATGCCCGTCTCCATTGGTGGTGCCGGCGCGGGAACCGGCGGTTTGTTTTACCTGCGCATCACTGCGCGGGTAAAACCGGGCACAGGATGCTTGTTCAGTGGGCCGTCTGCTTCAATGCGTCCGGCACGATGAGCGGAAAGGCGTCGATACCCTCGTCGGCCAGCGCCTGCACATCTTCGGCAGTTGCCGAACCGCGAATGCCGCGTTCGGGCGCCTCCTGATAATGCATACGTCGCGCCTCTTCCACGAAACGCTCGCCAACATCCTCGGTCTGCGCCAGCACCTGGCGCACGGCTTTGAGGTATTGCGCTTGCAGCGCCTGCATCATCTGCTGCGCTTGCGCATCGCCCGCATTGCCCGTGCGCGACTGCGTCGGCGCCTGCCTGGCGGTGGCGCCGGAGAGATTCAGGCGCGGAGCACTGGGCAGGCGGCTGACCGCATGGTCGCCACAGACCGGGCATTGGACGAGGTCACGTGAAATCTGCGTTTGCGCATCTTCTTCCGAGGCAAACCAGCCCTCGAAACGATGGTCTTGCGCACAGCACAGGTCGAGCACCTTCATGATCTTTCCAGCCCGTCGGGCAATGTTATCCGTGATTCGAAATTTTGTGAACGGTCGTGCTAATTTTTTTCGTGACCGTTTTCGCCAGGCAGGATGCGTGCAAAACACAATCCTGTCGTCCCCATGCGCCTGGCGTGCCAAACCAAGGGAAAACCCCGTGCCGGCTGCCCGGCAAGCTTATCAGCAATGCAGCAAATCAGCCTGCCGCGCGACGTGCCGGGAATGGCGGCTCGGCCTGCTCGCCCGGCTGCCAAACGCCAGAGACAATTTTCTCCAGCCAGAGCGCGCCGATGATCGTCTTCACGTCGGTGATGCGCCCCTGGCGCACCCAGTCAATGACCTGCCCCACCGGCGTGACAAACGTCTCCAGGAACTCGCCGTCGTCGAGCTTGGCTTCGCCCGCCGTCAGATCGCGCGCGAGAAAGAGATCGATGAATTCGGTCGAATAGGAAATCACGGGATGAATGCGCGTCAGATAGTCCCAGCGCGTCGCCGTATAGCCAGTCTCTTCGAGCAGCTCGCGCTGGCCGCAGCGCAACGCGCCTTCCTCGGGATCAAGCTTCCCAGCGGGAAATTCGAGCATGACTTCGCCGACTGGATAGCGGAATTGCCGTTCCATCAGAACGGTGCCATCGTCGAAAAGCGGGATCATCATCACCGCACCGGGGTGCAATACGTACTCGCGGCCGGTCTGCTTGCCGTCCGGCAGCCGCACGATGTCCTGCTTGAGCGTAAGGAATTTGCCGCGATGAATCGTCGCCGAAGCGACGGGTACTTCTTTCAGATGATCATCCGATTGATTGGACGATTCGGAAACTGCGGCGGGAGTCTTGTCGGTCATGAACGCTCCGGAGTTGCACGAACCCGGGCGCTGGCAAGGGCCGGCGGATCAGGCCGTGCGATGTTTGACCAGATATTGCCAAGTGAAGCCAGGGAAGGCGAACACCAGCATCATGCACGCGGTGATGGCATAGAACTGCCAGCCCTGCGGAAACGCGTTGCCAAGACTCGCTTCCACTGCAAAGCCGACCATGCCGGCCACCACGTACCAGACGACGAGTTCAACCGCGCGCAGCCACAGCGGCTTGCGGGGCCATTTCAGCCCCACCGCCGCAAACAGGCGCTGGTTGACGAACGGCAGGTTGGCACAGATCAGTGCCAACACGATGACAAACCAGCCGCCCGCCGATGAACTCATGTCGTCGCCTTATCAGCTAAGTCCTACGAGGCCAGCGTCGCGCGGATGGCCTGGTAGCACAGGTTCATCAGCGCCGCGGGGAACAGGCCCAGCAGAATAACGGCCAGGCCGTTCAGGCTCAACACCGAGCGCAAGCCCATCGATGCTTCCAGCGGCTCTTCGCCAGCCGGTGCGTCGAAGTACATCAGCTTCACGACGCGCAGGTAATAGAACGCACCGATCAGCGAGAACACCACAGCCAGTACGGCAAGCCAGGTCATGCCGGATTTCACCACTGCCTGCAGCACCGCGAGCTTGGCGTAGAAACCGACGGTCGGCGGGATGCCGGCCATCGAGAACATCATCACCAGCATCAACAGCGCAAACCACGGATGGCGGCGCGACATGCCCTTCAGGTCATCGAGCGTTTCGGCTTCGAAGCCCTTGCGCGTACGGATCAGGATCAGCCCGAAGGTGCCGAGCGTGGTCAGCATGTAGGTGATCGAGTAAAACATCGATGCACTATATGCGTTGGCCGCGCCGTCAGCCTTGTTGGCCACCACACCGGACAGCATGCCCAGCAGGATGAAACCCATGTGCGAGATCGTCGAATACGCCAGCATCCGCTTCAGATTGGTCTGAACGATAGCCGTCAGGTTACCGATGATCAGCGATGCAATCGACAGCACGACCAGCATCGTCTGCCAGTCCGTGGCCAGCGGCAGCAGGCCCTCGACCAGCAAGCGCATGATCAGCGCGAATGCCGCGACCTTCGGACCGGCGGCGATCAGCAGCGTCACCGCGGTTGGCGAACCCTGGTAGATATCCGGGATCCACATGTGGAACGGTGCGGCGCCGAGCTTGAACGACACGCCGGCAACAATGAACACCACGCCGAACGCCAGCATCGTCGTATTGACGCGGCCGGATTCGACCACACGGAATACCTCGCCGAGATTGAGCGAGCCGGTAGCGCCGTACATCATCGACATGCCGTACAGCAGGAAACCCGAAGCGAGTGCGCCGAGTACGAAGTACTTGATCGCCGACTCCGAGGTCACGCGCGAATCGCGGCGCAGTGCAACCAGCGCGTACGACGACAGCGACAACAGTTCCAGACCGAGGTAGAGCGTCAGGAAGTTGTTGCCGGTGATCATCACGATCTGACCGCCGAGCGTGAACAGCGCGAGCATGTAGAACTCGCCCGCGAACATGTCGCGCTCACCGAGGTAGGTACGCGTGTAGACCAGCGTGAGCAGCATGCCCAGCGCACAGAATGCCGACAGCACGTTGGCCATCGGATCGATTACGACCAGGTTGGCGAACGCATAGTGCGTTTCGCCGCCGGCGGCGTTCATGGCGAACCACACCGCAAGCACCAGCGTGGTCAGCAGCGAGAGCGGATAAGCCACGCTCGTGCGGGCCTTGCCACGCGCTAGGTCGATCCAGTTGATCGCCGCAATGGCGATCGCCAGGAAGATGATTGGCGCCACCGGGGCCAGGCTAGAGGACGATTGCATGTTGATTTCTCTCCCCCGCTTACAGCTTGGACTGTGCCACGTGGGACAGCAGGTTCACCACCGACGCGTGCATCACATCGGTGAAGGGTTTCGGGTACAAGCCCATGTACAGCGTCAGGATCGCCAGAAGGCCGAGCATGAGGAACTCACGCTTGTTCAGGTCCAGCAATTCGCGCACGTGCTGGTGCACGATATCGCCAAAGATCACGCGCTTGACCATCCACAGCGAATATGCAGCGCCGAAGATCAGGGCCGTCGCGGCCAGCAGGCCGATCCAGAAATTGAACTTGACCGCACCCAGGATCACCATGAATTCGCCCACGAAGCCCGACGTCGCCGGCAGGCCGCAGTTGGCCATGGCGAAAAACACCGAGAACGCGGCGAACTTCGGCATCACGTTGACCACGCCGCCGTAATCGGCGATCTGGCGCGAGTGCACGCGGTCGTACAGCACGCCGATGCACAGGAACATCGCACCCGACACGAAACCGTGCGAGATCATCTGCACGATACCGCCTTCGACGCCGATCTCATTGAAGATGAAGAAGCCCAGCGTCACGAAACCCATGTGGGCAATCGACGAGTACGCCACGAGCTTTTTCATGTCGGCCTGGACCAGCGCCACGAGGCCGATGTAGATCACCGCGATCAGCGACAGCGTGATGATGAACGGCGCCATGTAGTGGCTGGCGTCCGGCGCGATCGGCAGCGAGAACCGCAGGAAACCATACGCACCCAGCTTCAGCATGATTGCCGCCAGCACGACGGAACCACCGGTCGGTGCTTCCACGTGAGCATCGGG
Source organism: Cupriavidus sp. GW822-FHT06G04 (assembly GCF_058799075.1). Lineage (NCBI taxonomy): Bacteria > Pseudomonadati > Pseudomonadota > Betaproteobacteria > Burkholderiales > Burkholderiaceae > Cupriavidus > Cupriavidus sp. GW822-FHT06G04. The sequence goes on from NZ_JBXALD010000004.1 coordinate 309,099, forward strand.
CAGCCAGGTATGTACCGGCCACATCGGCACCTTCACGGCAAACGCCATGAAGAACGCCACGAAGATCGCGATCTGCTCCTCGAGCGACAGCTTGGCCTGGTGCCAGGTCAGGATGTCGAACGAGCCGGTCTTGTTGTACAGGTACAGCAGCGCAACCAGCGTCAGCAGCGAGCCGAGCAGCGTGTAGAGGAAGAACTTGAACGCGGCGTAGACGCGGTTCGGACCACCCCAGACACCGATGATGATGTACATCGGGATCAGCGTGGCTTCGAAGAACACGTAGAACAGCATGCCGTCCAGCGCCGAGAACACGCCGACCATCAGGCCCGACAGGATCAGGAACGCCGCCATGTACTCGGCCACGCGCTCGGTGATCACTTCCCAGGCCGAGATCACAACGATCACGGTGATGAACGCGGTCAGTACCACAAACCACATCGAGATGCCGTCCACGCCGAGGTGGTAGGCAATATTGAAGCGTTCGATCCAGTTTGCGTGTTCCACGAACTGCATTGCGGCAGTCGAGGTGTCGAAGTGGAGAACCAGCGGCAGCGTTACGACGAAGCTCGCGACGGCGCCGAACAGCGACATCCAGCGCACGAAGCATTTGCTGCGGTCGGAACCGAACATCAATACCAGCAGGCCGAAGAAGATAGGCAGCCAGATTGCGAGAGACAGAACCATTTCTTTGTTTTCCTTACTTGGTGCCTATCACTTGGTGCCTATCACGCCAGTGATCGTCAGCGTCAGGAGCACCAGCATGCCGATGATCATCGCGAAAGCGTAATGGTAGATATAGCCGGACTGCAGATAACGGCTGGCCGAGGCAAACGATGCCACCACGCGGGCCGATCCGTTGACGAAGAGACCGTCAATGAAGCTTTGGTCGCCGCCCTTCCACAAGCCCGTGCCCAGCAGCCGCGCACCGCGCGCAAACACTGCCTGGTTGAACGCATCCATGTAGTACTTGTTGTCGAGCAACTTGTACAGGCCAGAGAAACGCTGCTTGATGGCCTCGGGGATGTCCGGACGCTTCATGTAGAAGAACCAGGACAGCACCACGCCAGCAATGGCCAGCCACAGCACCGGCGTCGTCAGCGAGTGAATCGCCATCGGCACCCAGCCGTGGAACGCTTCCTTGAGCTCTTCCATTGCGTGGTGGTTCTCGCCGACGAAAATCACGTCCTTGAACGCCACGCCGTGCTTGAAGAATTCACCAAACAGCATCGGTTCGATAGCGATGGCGCCAATGATCACCGACGGGATGGCCAGCAGCACCAGCGGCAGCGTCACCACCCACGGCGACTCGTGCGGCTTCTGGCCCGGGGCCAGACCATGATGATGGTCGTCGCCGTGCGCTTCCTCTTCTTCCTCGTGATGGTCATGGTGCGCGTGGACCTTGCCGAAACGCTCCTCACCGTGGAACACCAGGAAGTACATGCGGAACGAGTAGAACGCCGTGACGAACACGCCGGCCAGCACGGCGAAGTAGGCAAAGCCCGAACCCGCCAGGTGCGACTCGGCCACCGCTTCGATGATCGAATCCTTCGAGTAGAAGCCCGAGAAGAACGGCGTGCCGATCAGGGCAAGCGAACCGACCAGCGACGTGATCCACGTGATGGGCATGTACTTGCGCAGGCCGCCCATGTTGCGGATGTCCTGGTCGTGGTGCATGCCGATGATCACCGAGCCCGCGGCCAGGAACAGCAGCGCCTTGAAGAATGCGTGCGTCATCAGGTGGAACACCGCCACCGAGTAGGCCGACGCGCCCAGCGCCACGGTCATGTAGCCAAGCTGCGACAGCGTGGAATACGCCACCACGCGCTTGATGTCGTTCTGGATGATGCCCAGGAAACCCATGAACAGCGCAGTGATTGCACCGATGACCAGCACGAACGACAGCGCGGTGTCCGACAGTTCGAACAGCGGCGACATGCGCGAGACCATGAAAATGCCGGCGGTCACCATGGTGGCCGCGTGGATCAGCGCGGAAATCGGCGTCGGGCCTTCCATCGAATCAGGCAGCCACACGTGCAGCGGGAACTGAGCCGACTTGCCCATCGCGCCGATGAACAGGCAGATGCAGGCCACGGTAATCATCAGCCAGTCCGTGCCCGGGAAGATCACCGTCGCCAGTTGCTCGCGCTGGGCGAACACGTCCGTGTAGTTCATGCTGCCGCTGTAGGCCAGCAGCAGGCCGATGCCCAGGATGAAACCGAAGTCGCCCACGCGGTTGACCAGGAACGCCTTCATGTTGGCGAAGATCGCGGTCGGTCGCGTGTACCAGAAGCCGATCAGCAGGTACGACACCAGACCCACCGCTTCCCAGCCGAAGAACAGCTGCAGGAAGTTGTTGCTCATCACGAGCATCAACATCGAGAAGGTGAACAGCGAGATGTAGGCGAAGAAGCGGTTGTAGCCAGGATCCCCTTCCATGTAGCCGACGGTGTAGATGTGCACCATCAGCGAGACGAAGGTTACGACCACCATCATCATCGCGGTCAGCGAATCGACCAGGAAGCCGACCTCGAGCTTCAGCGCACCGATCGTCATCCATTCGTACACGGTGGCGTTGTAGCCGGCGCCGTTCATCACGTCCAGCAGAACCATCACCGACAGGACGAAGGCGATGGCGACGCCGAGAATCGTCGCCGAATGGGCCGCCACCCGGCCGCCGCGCGACTCCGAGGAAAACAGGCCGAAGAACTTGGTACCAAACAGACCGGCTATCGCGGCGCCGGCGAGCGGCGCCAGCGGGATCGCCAGCAGCAGGTTGGGGTTGAGCGTGGTTGCCATAGGACGCTTATTGGTGTGCGGTCAGGGAACAGTCGTGGTTCTGGACGAGGATGGTCATGTCAGCCCTTGAGGGTATCCATGTCATCAACGTTGATCGTGTCCAGGTTACGGAACAGCACGACCAGAATTGCCAGACCGATTGCCGACTCGGCGGCGGCCACCGTGAGGATGAAGAAAACGAAAACCTGTCCGGCCAGGTCGCCCATGTAGTGCGAGAAGGCGACGAAGTTCATGTTGACCGCAAGCAGCATCAGTTCGAGCGCCATCAGCAGCACGATGACGTTCTTGCGGTTCAGGAAGATGCCAACGATGCTGATCGCAAAAAGGATGGCACCGAGCACGAGAAAGTGAGCGAGAGACAGCACAGCGGGTTCTCCGGGCTTAGTTCTTGTTGGCGGTTGCCGCGGCATCCGCTTCGGCCCGGCCCTCGGCCGGCAGTTTCACCAGGCGCACGCGCTCGTCGCGGCGCACGCGCAGCTGCGCGCCCACGTCCTGCGCCTTGACGTCCTTGCGGCGGCGCAGGGTCAGCGCCACGGCCGCGATGATCGCCACCAGGAGGATCACGCCCGCCACTTCGAAGGCGTAGATGTAGTCCGTGTAGATCAGCTTGCCCAGCGCGGCGGTGTTCGAGTAGGTCGGATCCTGCGCACCGGGTGGCAGCACGGCGTTGGTGGTGCCGACGAAGTTACGCACCAGCACGATCGCCATTTCCGCGATGATCAGCGCGCCCACGACCGAGGCCATCGGCACGTAAGTCCAGAAGTCGCGCCGCAGGTGCTCGATGTCGATATCGATCATCATCACGACGAACAGGAACAGCACCATCACGGCGCCGACGTAGACCAGCACAAGCAAGATGGCGAGGAACTCGGCCTTCAGGATCATCCAGATCGCTGCGGCCGTGAAAAACGCCAGGACGAGGAACAGTGCGGAATGCACCGGATTCTTCGCGGTGATGACTTTCAGTGCAGACAGCACCAGCACCAACGCAAAGACATAGAAGATGGTGGTCGTGAGTTCCATGGTCCGTATCGGATCCTCTTTGAGCCGGCCGGCGAGGCGCCCTGCTGGGCGACCCGCTTGCGGCGCGGCATCCTTCCGTGGCCCCTGCGGGGCCGATTCAATTTCGTTTGCCGGACCGGGACACTGCGTGCCCTGCCCGACCCTGCCTGGATCGCTTAGCGATACTTGGCGTCCGCGGCCTTGGCTGCGGCGATCTGCGGCTCGTAGCGGTCGCCCACTGCGAGCAGCATGTCCTTCGTGAAGTACAGGTCGCCGCGCTTTTCGCCGTGGTATTCGAGAATATGCGTCTCGACGATGGCGTCGACCGGGCAGGCTTCCTCGCAGAAACCGCAGAAAATGCACTTGGTCAGATCGATGTCGTAGCGCGTGGTGCGGCGGGTGCCGTCATTGCGTACATCCGATTCGATCGTGATGGCCAGCGCCGGGCACACCGCTTCGCACAGCTTGCATGCGATGCAACGCTCTTCCCCATTGGGATAGCGGCGCAGTGCGTGCAGGCCGCGGAAGCGCGGCGACATCGGCGTTTTCTCTTCCGGGAACTGGACAGTGATCTTCCGGGCAAAGAGATAGCGGCCAGTCAGAGCCATGCCCTTGAAGAGTTCCTTCAGGAGCAGGCTGTTGAAAAAGTCCTTGATGGCGAGCAGCATGACGATTGCTTCCTAAGTATTTCCGCGCGGTGCGCACGGGCCCATCGGGCTGCGCACCGTCGCCTGGCCTCTTAGTGCCAGATATTCCACGGCGACTTGATCCAGATCGCCACAATGATCAGCCACGCCACGGTCAGCGGAATGAAGATCTTCCAACCCAGACGCATGATCTGGTCATAGCGGTAACGCGGGAACGAAGCACGGATCCAGATAAACACCGACAGCAGCAGGAAAACCTTGGCAATCAGCCAGAAGAAGCCGGGGATCGCATTGGTGATCGCGCTGGAGAACGGCGGTGCCCATCCACCCAGGAACATCAACGCGGTCATCGTCGAGATGACGATCATGTTGATGTACTCGGCCAGGAAGAACAGCGCGAACGTCATGCCGGAGTACTCGATCATGTGACCGGCCACGATCTCCGATTCGCCTTCCACCACGTCGAACGGGTGACGGTTGGTTTCGGCCACGCCCGAAATGAAGTACACGCCGAACATCGGCAGCAGCGGCAGCCAGTTCCACGACAGGATGTTCAGGCCCATGTTGGCGAAGTAACCGGTGTTCTGGCCATTCACGATGGCGGACAGGTTCAGGCTGCCCGACACCATCAGCACCGTCACCAGTGCGAAACCCATGGCGATTTCATACGACACCATCTGGGCAGCGGCGCGCATCGCGCCAATGAACGCGTACTTCGAGTTCGACGCCCAGCCAGCCAGGATCACGCCGTAGACGCCCACCGAGCTGATGGCCATCACATACAGCAGCCCGGCATTCACGTCTGCCATTACCGCTTCGGCCTGGAACGGAATCACCGCCCACACCGCCACGGCCGGCATCAGCACCATCAGCGGCGCCACCAGATACATGCCCCGGTTGATCTGCGACGGGAACATGACTTCCTTGAGCAGCAGCTTTAGCACGTCGGCGATCGGCTGCAGCAAGCCCAGCGGACCGACGCGGTTCGGCCCGATACGGACGTGCATCCAGCCGATCAGCTTGCGCTCCCAGAGAATCAGGTAGGCCACGCACAGCAGCAGCGGCACCACAATGACCACGGCACGGATCAGGATCCACAGCGGCGTCCAGACGCTGCCGAAGATGGCCTGGCCTTGCGAGGTAATGAAGTCGATCATGTTGCTATCCCGCTCTTCTTATACAGTTGCCGTTGCGGCTGGCTGCCCGGCCGAAAGGTCGATGGCCTTTTCGACAGTGACATTGCCGAACAGGGCGCCCAGCGTGGCGGCTGCCACCGTGGCGGCCGGCACACGAACGGTGTTGGCCGGCAGCGTCTTTTCGAGCGCCGCGGGCAACACCACGCTGGCGCCGTCCTGCGTCACACGCACCGGGTCGCCCGCTTGCACGCCCAGCTTGGCGAACAGGTCGGCAGACAGTGCAACCTGCATGGCGCGGCGAGCGGCGGCGGTCAGTTGCAGCGAATCGGCGCGACGCACGATCGGATCGGCGTGATAGATCGGCACATCGGCGATGCGTTCGATACCGTTTGCGGCAGCGGCCGTCACCTGGATTGCGGCCTCGGTCGCATTGTTCAGTTGCTCCGCCACCGGCTTGGCCAGCACGGCGTCGCGCACGGCTTCAGCGGTTTCGAAGTCGAAGCCCGGCACATCGAGCAGGTTGCCGAGCACGCGCAGCACCTTCCAGCCCGGACGCGATTCGCCCAGTGCGCGGACGACACCATTGAAGCTCTGGGCCTTGCCCTCGGCATTCACGAACGTACCGGCAGTTTCGGTGAACGGCGTGATCGGCAGGATCACATCGGCGTATTGCAGCGCGGCTTCCGAGCGGAACGGCGACAACACCACGACCGTACCAGCCTGCTGCAGCGCGGCCAGCGCGCGGCGCGCGTCGGCCGTATCGAATTCCGGTTCAGCGTTCAGCACGATGTAGGCCTTGCGTGGCGCATCGAACATTGCCTGCGCGTGGGCGCCGCCTTGCTGCGGCAGCGCGCCGGCGATGTAGCCACCCACGGTATTCGCCGCTTCGGTCAGGAAGCCCAGCGTGGCGCCGGTTTGCGTTGCGATCCACTGCGCCAGCGCGTGCAGCGCCGAGAACTGCGGATGACGCACGGCTTCGTTGCCGATGAAAACGGCGCGGCGTTCGCCCGAGAGCAACGCCTGGGCCACGGCCTTGGCGGCGTCGCCGCCGTCAAATCCGTCAGTGGCCGCGGGCGCGGTCACTTCCTTGGCCACTGCCACGGCGCGCGCCACGCCAGCCAGCGCAGCCAGCCAGCCCGACGGCGCAGCATCGACGCGCGCAGCAACCGGCATCAGCAGGTCTTCGCCGCCGGCGCCGAGCACCGCGACGCGGGCACCCTTCTTCACAGCCTGGCGCAGACGAGAAGCGAGCAGCGGATGATCCTTGCGCAGCGACGAGCCGATCACCAGCGCGCCTTGCAGCGTGCTCACATCGGCGATCGGCAGACCGAGCCACGGCGCACCCTTCAGCGCTGCCGAGAAATCGGTCTGGCGCAGACGGAAGTCGATGTTGTCGCTACCCAGGCCACGCACCAGCTTGCCAAGCAGGAACAGCTCTTCGAGCATGCTGTGCGGGCTGGCCACGGCAGCGATCTGGTCGGCGCCGTGATCGCGCTTGATGCTGGCCAGGCCATTTGCCACGTATTCGAGCGCAGTCTGCCAGTCGGTTTCCATCCACTGGCCGCCCTGCTTGAGCAGCGGGCGCGTCAGACGGTCCGCGCTGTTCACGCCTTCGTAGGCGAAGCGGTCCTTGTCGGACAGCCAGCATTCGTTGATGTCTTCGTTTTCCAGCGGCACCACACGCATCACGCGCTGGTTCTTGGTCTGGACGACGAGATTGGCGCCGAGTCCGTCGTGCGGCGACACCGACTTGCGACGGCCCAGTTCCCAGGTACGGGCCGAATAGCGGAACGGCTTGCTGGTCAGCGCGCCAACCGGGCACAGGTCGATCATGTTGCCCGACAGTTCCGAGTCGACAGTCTGGCCCACGAACGTGGTGATTTCCGAATGCTCGCCACGATTGAGCATGCCCAGTTCCATCACGCCGGCCACTTCCTGACCGAAACGCACGCAACGGGTGCAGTGAATGCAGCGCGTCATCTCCTCCATGGAGATCAGCGGACCGACATTCTTGTGGAACACCACGCGCTTTTCTTCCTTGTAGCGCGACTCCGAAGCACCGTAACCAACCGCCAGATCCTGCAGCTGGCATTCGCCGCCCTGATCGCAGATCGGGCAGTCGAGCGGGTGATTGATCAGCAGGAATTCCATCACGGACTTCTGGGCCTTGACAGCCTTTTCGGAGTTCGTGAAAACCTTCATGCCGGGCGTCACCGGAGTGGCGCATGCGGGGAGCGCCTTGGGCGCCTTTTCCACTTCGACCAGACACATGCGGCAGTTCGCCGCGATGGACAGTTTGCGGTGGTAGCAGAAGTGCGGGATGTAGGTGCCCAGCTTGCGGGCCGCTTCCATCACGAGGCTGCCTTCAGCAACCTCGACCTTCTTGCCGTCGATCTCGAGTTCAACCATGTTCTGCCACGCTTCAGGAATGGGCCGGGACCATGCACTGCTTGTGTTCGACGTGATACTCGAACTCTTTCCAGTAGTGCTTGAGCATGCCGCGTACCGGCATCGCCGCGGCATCGCCGAGTGCGCAAATCGTGCGACCCATGATGTTTTCCGCGACGTTATTGAGCAGGTCCAGATCTTCCTGGCGGCCTTCTCCGTGTTCAATACGATTCACCATGCGATACAGCCAGCCGGTGCCTTCACGGCACGGCGTGCACTGGCCGCATGACTCTTCAAAGTAGAAATACGACAGACGCAACAGCGAGCGCACCATGCAGCGCGTCTCGTCCATGACGATCACGGCGCCGGAGCCCAGCATCGAGCCGGCCTTGGCGATCGAGTCGTAGTCCATGGTCGACGCCATCATCAGATCGCCCGGCACCACCGGCGCCGAAGAGCCGCCGGGGATCACCGCCTTGAGCTTCTTGCCGCCGCGCATGCCGCCCGCCAGTTCCAGCAACGTGGAAAACGGCGTGCCCAGCGGGATTTCGTAGTTACCCGGCCGCTCGATGTCACCCGAAATCGAGAAGATCTTGGTGCCGCCGTTGTTGGGCTTGCCGATCTTCAGGTATTCCTCGGGACCGACTTCCAGCAGGAACGGAACAGCCGCGAACGTTTCAGTGTTGTTGATCGTCGTCGGCTTGCCGTACAGGCCAAAGCTTGCCGGGAAAGGCGGCTTGAAGCGCGGCTGTCCCTTCTTGCCTTCCAGCGATTCCAGCAACGCGGTTTCCTCGCCGCAGATGTACGCACCATAGCCATGGTGCGCGTGCAGCTGGAAATTGAAACCGGAGCCCAGAATGTTGTCGCCAAGATAGCCGGCGGCGCGCGCCTCTTCGAGGGCTTCCTCGAAGATCTTGTATTCGTTCCAGATCTCGCCGTGGATGTAGTTGTAACCCACGGTGATACCCATCGCGTACGCCCCGATGGCCATGCCTTCGATCAGCGAATGGGGGTTGTAGCGGATGATGTCGCGGTCCTTGAACGTGCCCGGCTCGCCCTCATCGGTATTGCAGACGAGGTACTTCTGACCGGGGAACGTACGCGGCATGAAGCTCCACTTCAGGCCGGTGGGGAAGCCCGCACCGCCGCGGCCGCGCAGACCCGATGCCTTGACGTCGGCAATCACCTGCTCGGGCGGTACCTTCTGCTCGAGAATGCGGCGCAGCTGCTTGTACCCGCCGCGCTTGACGTAGTCCTCAAGATGCCAGTTCTTGCCGTCCAGCCCAGCCAGGATCAGCGGCTTGATGTGACGGTCATGCAGAGAGGTCATGTTACTTGTCCCCCTTGGCGGCGGCTTCAGCCTTCAGTTCGTCGACGAGTGCGTCGAGTTTCTGGTCGCTCATGAAGCTGCACATGCGGGTGTTGTTGACGATCATTACCGGTGCGTCGCCACAAGCGCCCATGCACTCGCCTTCCTTCAGCGTGAAGCAGCCGTCAGCGGTAGTTTCGTTGTAATCGATCCCGAGCTTGCGCTTCAGGTATTCGCCAGCCCGTTCGCCACCGGACAGCGCGCACGGCAGGTTGGTGCAAACGGTGAGCTTGTACTTGCCCACCGGCTTGGTGTCATACATGTTGTAGAACGTGGCCACCTCTTCCACCCACACGGGCGGCATTTCCAGGTAGCTGGCGACGAACTGCATGACTTCGGGGGAAACCCAACCCACTTCGCCCTGGGCCACGGCGAGTGCCGCCATCACGGCCGACTGCTTCTGGTCGGCCGGATACTTCGCGATCGCGCGATCGATTTCCTTGAGAGCTTCTGCTGATAGCATGGTCATTGCAGTAATACGGCGAAGCCCCGCGCATTGCGCGGCTTCACTGGTTTGCAGCCGTCGCTGCCATGTTCTGCCGGCCGGGAGCGCACTGCGCTCCTTACCGGTCCGTCGCAGGCGTTGCCTGCAGCCACCGTTGCAGCCGGGGCCGGCCGAACACGTCCGAATCGTCGTCCGGACAACGGCCTCTGACGGGGCGCCTGAGTTGCTGGCGTCCCTTAACGGTCGATCTCGCCGAACACGATATCCTGCGTGCCGATGATCGTGACCGCGTCCGCAATCATGTGTCCCTTGGCCATTTCATCAAGCGCGGCCAGGTGGGCATAGCCCGGGGCACGAATCTTCAGGCGGTACGGCTTGTTCGCACCGTCGGAGATCGCATAAATACCGAACTCGCCCTTCGGATGTTCGACGGCGGCATATGCCTCGCCCGGCGGCACGTGCATGCCTTCGGTGAAGAGCTTGAAATGGTGAATCAGCTCTTCCATGTTCGACTTCATGTCGACGCGCGACGGCGGTGCAACCTTGTGGTTCTCGGTGATGACCGGACCCGGATTGCGACGCAGCCAGTCCACGCACTGCTTGATGATCCGCGTCGACTGGCGCATTTCTTCCACACGCACCAGATAACGCGAATAGCAGTCGCCAGCGGTACCGACGGGAATATCGAAATCGAGCTGGTCGTACACCTCGTAAGGCTGCTTCTTGCGCAGATCCCACTCGATGCCCGAGCCACGCAGCATCGGTCCGGTGAAACCCAATTGCAGCGCGCGTTCGGGGCTCACCACACCGATATCCACCAGACGTTGCTTCCAGATACGGTTATCGGTCAGCAGCGTCTCATATTCATCCACGTACGTCGGAAAACGATTCGTGAAGTCCTCGATGAAGTCCAGCAGCGAGCCCGAACGGGCTTCGTTCATGACCTTGATGGCTTTCTCGTTGTGGATCTTCGACGCCCGGTATTGCGGCATCGTATCGGGCAGATCGCGGTAGACGCCGCCCGGACGGTAGTAGGCCGCGTGCATGCGCGCGCCCGACACCGCCTCGTACATGTCGAACATGTCCTCGCGCTCACGGAACGCGTAGAGGAACACTGCCATCGCGCCGACGTCGAGCGCGTGCGAGCCGATCCACATCAGGTGGTTAAGCAGGCGCGTGATCTCGTCGAACATCACGCGGATGTACTGCGCGCGCACCGGCACCTCGAGGCCCAGCAGGCGCTCGATGGCCATCACATAAGCGTGTTCGTTGACCATCATCGACACGTAGTCGAGACGGTCCATATAGGGGACGCTCTGGATCCAGGTCTTCTGCTCGGCCAGCTTCTCGGTGGCGCGGTGCAGCAGGCCGATATGAGGATCGGCGCGCTGGATGACTTCACCGTCCAGCTCAAGCACCAGCCGCAGCACGCCGTGTGCTGCAGGGTGTTGGGGACCGAAGTTGAGGGTGTAATTCTTGATATCTGCCATGGCGCGGTTCTCAGTGCTGCGTGCCGCCGTAGTTTTCCTCACGAATCACGCGCGGCGTAATTTCGCGCGGTTCGATCGTCACCGGCTGGTAGATGACCCGCTTCTGTTCCGGGTCGTAACGCATTTCCACGTAGCCCGAAACCGGGAAGTCCTTGCGGAAGGGGTGTCCGACAAAACCGTAGTCGGTCAGGATGCGGCGCAGGTCGGGGTGACCTTCGAACACGATGCCATAAAAATCGAAGGCCTCACGCTCGAACCAGTTCACCGAATTCCAGACGTCGATCAGCGACGGCAGCACAGGCATGTCGTCGTCCGGCGCGAATACGCGGACGCGCAGGCGCCAGTTGTGCGTGATCGACAGCAGGTGGGTGACCGCGGCAAACCGGGGGCCATTCCACGTGCCGTCCGCATAGTCGGAATAATCGACGCCGCAGAGGTCAACGGCCTGTTCGAAACGCAGCGACGGATCGTCGCGCAGCAACCGCGCGGCTTCGAGATAATCGCCAGGCTTGACGACCAGCGTAAGTTCGCCGGTGGCCTCGGTCAGGCTCTGCACGCGCTTGCCCAGAACTTTTTCGAGGGCGGCCTTGAGGGTGTCGAGGTTCGCCATATCAGCCCTTGCGCGCAATGGTGTTGGTACGCTTGATCTTGTTCTGCAGCTGAATCACGCCGTAGATCAGCGCTTCCGCCGTCGGCGGGCAGCCCGGAACATAGATGTCCACCGGCACGATGCGGTCGCAGCCACGCACCACCGAATACGAATAGTGGTAATAGCCGCCGCCATTGGCGCACGAGCCCATCGAGATCACCCAGCGCGGCTCCGCCATCTGGTCGTAGACCTTGCGCAGCGCGGGCGCCATCTTGTTGCACAGCGTGCCAGCCACGATCATCACGTCGGACTGACGCGGCGACGGACGGAAGATCACGCCGAAACGGTCCATGTCGTAACGCGCGGCGCCAGCGTGCATCATTTCCACTGCACAGCAGGCCAGACCGAACGTCATGGGCCACAGGGAACCCGTACGGGTCCAGTTGATCAGCTTGTCAGCAGTAGTCGTGACAAAGCCTTCGTTGAGAACGCCTTCGATTGCCATTTCACATCACTCCCAATCGAGCGCGCCCTTTTTCCAGATGTAGACGAAGCCCACGATGAATTCCAGCAGAAACACGCCCATGGCGATGAATCCCGGCCAACCGATATCCTTGAGGGCTACGCCCCAGGGAAAAAGGAAGGCAGTTTCGAGATCGAACAGGATAAAGAGGATGGCAATGAGGTAGTAGCGCACATCGAATTTCATGCGCGCATCCTCGAACGCTTCGAAGCCGCACTCGTACGGCGACAGCTTCGCTGCGTCAGGCTTGTAGGGACCGAGAATCCGACCAATGGACATCAGCGCCACACCGAGCACGATGCCAAAGAGGATGAAGATGAGGACGGGGAAGTAGGCTTCGAGTGTCAAGGTACGGCCAGCCTTATCTGGAATGTTGTCAACAGCACCAGCTAGCGGCGTCCTGTTGCCCACCCCAGGCGCCATCCCGTCTTAGCTACGGCGCCGCCTTGCGGACTGCCGGTCAGTCATGCTGAGACCCATCTATGACATGGGTGCGACATGACTTCCCGATCAAGTTGTTTGGTGCCGACGGCGAGACTCGAACTCGCACAGCTTTCGCCACTACCCCCTCAAGATAGCGTGTCTACCAATTTCACCACGTCGGCTGGGGGAGAAACAATATTGCCTTGCGCCGGGTTTTTACACCCTACGAAGCTCAACCAAAAGGAGTTTGTCCTTCGGTTTTTGCCCCGCGCTGGGGAATCGTTTCAAGCCTTGCATTCTAACCTATGAATCCTGATTTGTTCAATGCACAACTTCAAATTAAATCAGGAATCCGTGAACACACTGTTCAATTATTGCGCTTTACTTCGGCACTGCCGGGGCTGCGGATGCCGACGACGCGCCAGCCGGCACCGAAGCGGCCGCAGCCGAGGCCGAGGCCGGCTGCGATTGCTGCGCCGCACCCATTACTCCCAACGACGCCTGGGGCTTGTAGTTGCCCAGCAACGTCAGGCCCAGCGTGCACGCAAAGAACAGTCCAGCAAGCACGGCCGTGGTGCGAGAGAGAAAATTTGCCGAGCCGGAGGCCCCGAACAAACTGCCCGATGCGCCGGACCCGAAAGCCGCACCCACATCGGCGCCCTTGCCGTGCTGCAGCAGGACGAGGCCAATCACGCCAAGCGCGGACAGTACCTGCACGATGACCAACAAAGTCTTGAAGATTGCCATTTGGTTAAATTCGTTTCGTACTTGCCTGATCAGACAGTCGCATCCGGCATTCAGGCGTTGCCGATAGCGAGGAAATCATCCGCCTTCAGCGAAGCGCCACCAATCAGCCCCCCGTCGATGTCGGACATGGAAAACAGTTCTGCTGCGTTATCGGGCTTGACGCTGCCGCCATACAAGATGGCCATGCGCGACGCCACACCCGCATCCTTGGCCGCCACCTGGGCGCGCAGCGCCGCATGGACCGCCTGCGCCTGAGCGCTCGACGCGGTCTTGCCCGTACCGATCGCCCACACAGGCTCATAGGCAAGAACAATGCGATCAAGCTGCTCGATAGACAGCGCTTCGAGCACCGCGCCAAGCTGACGCGCCACTACAGCCTCGGTTTGCCCCGCTTCGCGTTCGGCCAGCGTCTCGCCTACGCAAACCACCGGAACAATGCCGGCCTCCAAGGCGCGCAGCGCTTTGGCAGCCACTACCGCGTCGGTTTCGCCGTGATAGGTGCGACGCTCGGAATGGCCGACCAGCACGTATGCGCAACCGAACTCAGCCAGCATAGGCGCAGCAACCTCTCCGGTGAAAGCACCACGCACCTCCGCCGAGACATCCTGCGCTCCCCAGGTCACCTGGGATCCGGCGAGCAACGACTGGCATTGGGCAAGATAGGGAAACGGCACGCAAACGGCCAGCTTGGCGTTGGCCGGCGTCGCCTTGATGGCATCCAGCAACGCCGCATTTGCGGCAAGGCTGCCGTGCATTTTCCAGTTGCCGATGACCAGCTTTTGTCTCACAACGGTCCCCTCTGAAATCAAACCCGCTATTGTAGCGTGCAGAGGGGGTGCGCGGCCAGCAACAGCGACCAATTGCAAACGCAGGGGTCGCCGACCGCCATCGGCGACACAACTGATTCGTCCGATTTCGGCGGCCTTACCAGGTCAGCACGATTTTCCCGATGTGCTCGCTGGATTCCATCAGGCGATGCGCGTCGGCGGCCTGCGCTGCAGGAAACACCTTGTGAATCACCGGCTTGATCTTGCCTGCCGCAAGCAGTGGCCACACATGCTGGTGCAGTGCCTGCGCGATGGCGCCCTTGAACGATGACGGACGCGGCCGCAGGGTAGATCCGGTGACCGTGATCCGACGCCGCAGGATATCGCCGAGAGGAATTTCGGCCTTGGCGCCCCCAAGCAGCGCAATGATGACGATGCGGCCATCGTCGGCAACGCACGACAGCTCGCGCGCCAGATACGAACCGCCCACCATGTCGAGGATCACGTCGACGCCCTTGCCCTCGGTCAGCGCCTTGATCTCGGCAACGAAGTCCTGGGTCTTGTAGTTGATCGCGCGATCCGCGCCGAGATCCTCGCAAGCCTTGCACTTGTCGTCGCTGCCGGCGGTTGCGAATACCTTGAATCCCATCGCCTTTGCGATCTGGATGGCCGTGGTGCCGATGCCGCTAGATCCGCCCTGAATCAGCAGCGTTTCGGCTGCGCCGCGCGGACCCTTCCCCAGTTGCCCGCGATCGAACACGTTGCTCCACACCGTGAAGAACGTCTCCGGCAACGCTGCGGCCTCGATGTCGGTGAGACCTTCGGGCACGGGCAGACACTGCTCGATCGGCGCGGTACAGAGTTCCGCATAGCCACCGCCCTGCACCAGCGCACAGACGCGATCGCCGGCCTTCAGGCCGAAACGATTTGCCGCATTGGAGAGATCGCCGCCCACCACCACGCCGGCCACTTCCAGCCCAGGCAGATCGGACGCGCCCGGCGGCACCGGATAGTTGCCCGTGCGCTGAAACACATCGGGACGATTGATGCCAGCTGCCGCAACGCGAATCAGAATCTCCCCGGCCTTAGGCTCCGGATCAGGACGCTGGGTCTCTTGAAGGACTTCCGGGCCGCCGTATTCGCGGATCTCGATGGCTTTCATGATCACTCCTTATCAATGTCGTATGTCGCACCACGCGGCGCCTGGCTGCGAAACCGCGGATAGAAGACTGACCGGCAGTGTAAACAAAAAAGCGGCTGGACATCGCCAGCCGCTTTCGTCACGACAACTACCTCAGCTTACTGCTGTTGCTCCGGCGAGGCAGGCGCGGCAGGCGCATCGCCCTGCGGCGCGATCGGGCTGATGCTGCCACCCTCTTCGGCCAGCGCAGCCTTCAGCGACAGACGCAGACGACCCTTCTCGTCGGCCTGGATCAGCTTGACGCGAACTTGCTGGCCTTCCTTCAGCCAGTCCTTGATGTCCTTCACGCGCTCGTTGACGATCTCGGAGATATGCAGCAGGCCGTCCTTGCCCGGCAGGATGTTGACGATGGCGCCAAAGTCCAGCAGCTTGAGCACGGTGCCAGCATAGATCTTGCCCACTTCGGCTTCAGCGGTGATGCCCTCGATGCGGCGCTTGGCTTCGGCCATACCTTCATTCGAGATCGACGCGATCGTGATCGTGCCGTCTTCCTGAATGTCGATGGTCGTGCCCGTTTCCTTGGTGAGCGCCTGGATGGTCGAGCCGCCCTTGCCGATCACTTCACGAATCTTGTCCGGATGGATCTTCATCGTGATCATGCGCGGTGCATGCGCCGACAGTTCGGTGCGTGCATGACCCATCGCGCCTTGCATTGCGCCCAGGATATGCATGCGGCCTTCGCGCGCCTGCGCGAGAGCAACCTGCATGATTTCCTTGGTGATGCCCTGCACCTTGATGTCCATCTGCAGTGCGGTGATACCGGAATCGGTACCCGCCACCTTGAAGTCCATGTCGCCGAGGTGATCCTCGTCGCCGAGGATGTCAGTCAGCACGGCAAACTTGTTGCCTTCCAGGATCAGGCCCATGGCCACGCCAGCAACGTGCGCCTTGACTGGGACGCCGGCGTCCATCAGCGCCAGGCAGCCGCCGCAGACCGAAGCCATCGACGACGAGCCATTCGACTCGGTGATTTCCGACACCAGACGAATCGTGTATGCGAATTCGTCGTCCTTCGGCAGCACCGGAATCAGCGCGCGCTTGGCCAGGCGGCCGTGACCGATTTCACGACGCTTCGGGCTGCCCACGCGACCAGTTTCGCCAGTGGCGAACGGAGGCATGTTGTAGTGGAGCATGAAGCGGTCGCGATATTCGCCGGCCAGTGCGTCGATGATCTGCTCATCGCTCTTGGTGCCCAGCGTGGCGACGACCAGCGCCTGCGTTTCGCCGCGCGTGAAGAGCGCCGAACCGTGAGCGCGCGGCAGCACCGACGAGCGGATCTCGATCGGGCGGACCGTACGCGTGTCGCGACCGTCAATGCGCGGCTCGCCGGCCAGGATCTGGCCACGGACGATCTTTGCCTCGAGGTCGAACAGGATGTTTCCGACCTCGACCTTGTCGGCTTCCACGCCGGCTTCGACCAGCTTCGCCTGCACGGTCGCGTAGACTTCCTTCAGCTTGGCGCTGCGGGCCGATTTCTGGCGCAGTTGGTAGGTTTCCTGCAGCAGCGGCAGGCCGATTTCACCAACCTTGGCGATCAGCGCTTCATTCTTGGCGGCAGGCGCCCAGTCCCATTCCGGCTTGCCGCCTTCACGGACCAGATCGTGAATCGCGTTGATGGCGATCTGCATCTGCTCGTGACCGTACACCACGGCGCCGAGCATGACCTCTTCCGACAGCTGGTTCGCTTCAGATTCCACCATCAGCACGGCGCGCTCGGTACCGGCAACCACGAGGTCCAGTTCCGACGTCGCGATCTGCGAGCGCGTCGGGTTCAGCAGATACTGGCCGTCCTTGTAGCCTACGCGTGCGGCGCCGACCGGGCCGTTGAACGGAATGCCCGACACAGCCAGCGCAGCCGACGAGGCAATCAGCGCCGGGATATCGGCCGGCACTTCGGGATTGATCGACAGCACGTGCACCACGACCTGCACGTCGTTGTAGAAACCTTCCGGGAAAAGCGGACGCAGCGGGCGATCGATCAGGCGCGAGGTCAGCGTTTCATTTTCCGACGGACGGCCTTCACGCTTGAAGAAACCGCCAGGGATCTTGCCGGCGGCATAGGTCTTTTCGATGTAGTCGACGGTCAACGGGAAGAAGTCCTGCCCAGCCTTGGGGCTCTTGGCCGCAACCACGGTGGCCAGCACCACGGTGTCTTCCACATCGACGATCACGGCGCCAGATGCCTGGCGTGCGATTTCGCCTGTTTCCATGCGGACCGTGTGCTGGCCCCATTGGAATTCCTTCACGATCTTGTTGAACATAGTCATGAGCGTTCCTTGATTGATGCGTGTCCGCCGTAACGGTACGACGGACAACGCCTGCGCTCGCAGCGGCAGGCGGACTGCCGGGAATACCCATCCTCAGTCTCAGGGAAGTGCTATGCCATTCCATCGCGCCACCGGCAATGCCGATGTCGTACGCGATGGAATGACACAAAACCCCATTTCCTTGGCCGGCCCGGTGTCAGAAAGAGCGAGGTAACTTACTCCGTCGCACGGCTTGGCGCAACGACGTCCGGATAAAGCACCCGGTAGATTTGTGAAACAAACACCACTTTTTAAATCAACTCCGGCAAAAACCAGCCCGCCAGAAAAGCAAAATGCCTGCCTCAGCGATGCTGACGCAGGCATTGCGGCCTCACGAGAAATCGTGCTCGAACAACTCTTGCAGGATTCGTGCTGCCATCCGCAGAGCCTTACTTGCGCAGGCCCAGGGCTTCGATCAGGGCGCGGTAACGGTCGGCATCGCTGGCCTTGAGGTAGTCCAGCAGACGACGACGACGGCTCACCATGCGCAGCAGACCGCGGCGGCTGTGGTGATCCTTCATGTTGGCCTTGAAGTGGGGGGTCAGTTCGTTGATGCGGGTGGTCAGCAGAGCGACCTGAACTTCAGGGCTGCCCGTGTCGTTGGCGCCGCGGGCGAACTTCTGGATGATTTCAGACTTGTTGATATCGGCAACTGCCATGATGATTTCCTTTCACTTGCGAACGCTGCAGCGCGGGATGCGCCACCGGCGTCGTGCTTTGACTATCGTCAGCCAGCACGAGGCGTGCGGACGACAGCCGCACATTATATCCGAATCCAGAGGACTGTGACACGCCTCGGAGCCCTGGCTTCAATTTCGGGGCGGGCGCTCCATGCGGCACGTGGTGGGCAGTGTCGTTTGCGCCGCCTTCAGGCGCTTGACCGTCCGGAAGCCGTATCCGGAGCCTTCGTTGTCGAATCGGACGTCCCCGCCCTGCCGGGCCATCGCCGACACGTAGAGCGGCTGTAAAACCTGATGATCGTCGGCGCGCACCGTGGCCTCGTGGAATCCGTTCGTGAAGCGCATGTTCTCGAGCGCATACGCCACGGCCACCACATCGGTGGAGCCGGCCTGTTCGATGGCACGGGCCAGCATTTCCACCATCATCTGCATGCGCAGGTGCACGTAGTCGTCGCGCGGGTCGGGATACCGTTTCTGGAAAGCCTGATAGAACGCGTCCGACGCAGCCCCGCCCACGTTCGGATGCCACTCGGCCACCGCCAGCACCCGGCCGACACCGGCGTCGCCCATCGCCGCCGGCGCACCAAGCCCGTTGCCATAGAAGGTGTAGAAGCGCGCGTTCAGCCCGCCTTCGCGCGCGGCCTTGACCATCAGCGTCAGGTCGTTGCCCCAGTTTCCGGTGATCACGGCATCGGCGCCGCTGGCCTTGATCTTGGCAATGTACGGGGCGAAATCCTTGATCTTTCCGATCGGGTGGAATTCGTCGCCCACGATCTGGATGTCCGGGCGCTTTGCCGCCAGCATTTCTCGCGCCGACCGCGAAACCTGATGCCCGAAGCTGTAATCCTGGTCGATCAGGTAGATCTTGCGCACGCCGCGCTCGCTGCGAATCGCCTCGGTCAGCGCCTGCATGCGCATGTCCGAACTGGCATCGAAGCGAAAATGCCAGAAGCTGCAATTCTCGTTGGTCAGCGCCGGATCGACAGCGGAGTAGTTCAGGAACAGCACGCGTGCGTCCGGTTGGCGCTGGTTCTGCCGGTTGATGGCGGCGACCAGCGCGCTGGCCACAGCGGAACTGTTGCCCTGAAGGACAAACGAGATGCGCTTGTCCACGACGCTGCGAAACTGGATCAGGCTCTCGTCGACGTTGCCCTTGCTGTCAAAGGTCACGAGTTCGAACGGGTGGGTGCCGTCCGGCAGCCGCACCCCGCCATGCGCGTTGATGCGTTCGACGGCAATGCGCAGGTTGCGGACAACGGCTTCCCCGGCATTGGCAAACGGCCCGGAAAGCCCGTCGATCATGGCGAGCCGGATCGGCACACCGCCTGGCGCCTGCGCGAACGCCGACGCCGCGACGAAAGCCAGCGCCGCCAACAGCCATTTTCGCAGCCCGCGTTTCGGGATTTCCGCCATTACCACTCCTGTTGCCACGCAAAACCGGGGATGGTAAGGCAGTTGCCGCATCGCCCGCAATCACTGCCAACTCGCCGGAATCGCTATTACACCAACCGTGTCGCGAACGGGAAATGAGACGAATCCGAAAATCGGCGCTGCCGTTCACACGGAGCGAGGTGCGCGGCTACACTCTTGGCTATCGCAGGATCTGCTTGGAAAAAGGCTCACGAACATGACCCACCCCACTCGGCGCGCGCGTCGCTGGACTGCCGCCACTGCGCTGGCCGGCGCCATGCTTGCAGGTTGCAGCGCGCTCGGCCCCGCGCTCTTGCCGGTCGACACGGGCATGAAGCTCGTTGGGCAACCCCAGAGCGCCGTCGCCGCAACGTTCGGCCAACCTACGGATGTCTACAGGCTCGACGACGGCACCACGCGCTGGTTCTACTCGAAACAACCGCTAGGCGAATACTCGTACGCGGCCGATTTCGATCGCGACGGCAAGCTGACGAACTTCCGCCAGATGTTGACCACGGCCGAGCTATACAAGGCCCAGATCAACGTGTGGACCAAGAAGGATGTGCTGGAACATTTCGGTGCACCGCGCGAACCCATCGAATATTACTCGCGCCTGAAGCGGGAAGCGTGGAGCTATCGCTTCCTGCATGAAGATCAGTGGTATTCGATGTTCAACTTCATGTTCGACGATGCCGGCGTGTTGCGTCAGACGCTCGTCACGCCGGACCCGTTACGCGATCGCCCGGACCCGCGCTGACGCGGGCTGAACCGGCACGGTGCCATCCCAGGATTCACGCTAACGGACAAACCGCCCAGCCCTGCGGGATACGCAACGGGATGGGCGGTCCATGACGGTCGGAGCCTCGTGAGCTCCGCCATCGCATCGCAGGGATCGGGATCAGATCTGCGGGTTGATCTTCTGCACGGCCTTGTCGTGCAGCTTGTTTAGTGCGGCGAGGTAAGCCTTGGCCGAGGCGGCCACGATATCGGGATCGGTGCCCACGCCATTGACGATGCGGCCAGCCTTCGACAGACGCACGGTCACCTCACCCTGCGCCTGAGTGCCTGCTGTAATGGCATTGACCGAATACAGCACCAATTCGGCGCCACTGCTTACGCGGCCCTCGATCGCATGCAGTGTTGCATCGACCGGGCCATTGCCTTCGGCTTCGCCCGTTTGCTCGATGCCATCGACATTGAACACGATGCGCGCATGCGGGCGCTCACCAGTTTCGGAGCGCTGCGAGAGCGAAACAAAACGATAGTGTTCGTTGGCGTTTTCCTGCTCCTCGTCGGAGACGATCGCCATGATGTCTTCGTCGAAGATTTCCGCCTTCTGGTCCGCCAATTCCTTGAAACGTGCGAATGCGGCGTTGATTTCCGCTTCGCTTTCGAGCTCGATGCCAAGCTCCTGCAGCCGTTGCTTGAAAGCATTGCGACCAGAAAGCTTGCCCAGCACGATCTTGTTGGCCGACCAGCCTACATCCTCGGCGCGCATGATTTCGTAGGTGTCGCGCGCCTTGAGCACGCCATCCTGGTGGATGCCCGAAGCATGCGCAAAAGCGTTCGCGCCTACCACCGCCTTGTTCGGCTGCACCACGAAGCCGGTGATCTGCGATACCAGCTTCGAAGCCGGGACGATTTGCGTGGTATCGATGCCAACGTCCATGTCGAAGTAGTCGCGACGCGTTTTCACGGCCATGACAACTTCTTCCAGGCTCGTATTGCCAGCACGCTCGCCCAGGCCGTTGATCGTGCATTCGATCTGACGGGCGCCGCCAAGCTTCACCGCGGCGAGCGAATTCGCCACAGCCATGCCGAGATCGTTATGGCAGTGCACGGACCACACGGCCTTGTCGGAATTGGGAATGCGTTCGCGCACCGAGCGAATCAGTGCCGCATAGCCTTCCGGCACGGCATAGCCCACGGTATCGGGGAGATTGATGGTGGTCGCGCCTTCAGCGATCACACCTTCGAGCACCCGGCAAAGGAAGTCCATGTCCGAGCGGCTGCCGTCCTCAGGCGAAAACTCGATGTCGTCAGTGAACTGGCGCGCGAAACGCACGGCGAGACGCGCCTGCTCGTACACCTGATCCGGCGTCATGCGGAGCTTTTTCTCCATGTGCAACGCCGACGTCGCGATAAACGTGTGGATGCGGAACGAGTTGGCGGGCTTCAGCGCCTCGGCGGCGCGGGCAATATCCTTGTCGTTGGCGCGAGCCAGCGAGCAGATCGTGGAGTCTTTCACCACCTGGGCGATCGAGCGGATCGCCTCGAAATCGCCGTTGGAGCTTGCCGCAAAGCCGGCTTCGATCACATCGACCTTCAGGCGCTCCAGTTGACGCGCAATGCGGATCTTTTCCTCGCGGGTCATGGAGGCGCCCGGCGATTGTTCGCCGTCACGCAAGGTGGTATCGAAAATGATCAGTTTGTCAGACATTTGTGAAGCTCCTGGGCTGTGCCTTTATGCTTGTGTACCGCGCTGTCCCGCCGCGGGGCATTCGATTCAGAATGCAAAACGCCCCGGCGTGCATGGATGCAGGCCGGGGCGTTGAAAAATCCTGGTGATTTCCGCGCTAGGGCGTTATGGCATTCCCTCAGCGCGCGCGCGTCCCGACCTGATGGCCTAGTAGGCCACCTAGGGTGGTGCGGGCGAGTAGGGTCTGGCGCGAAATCATGTCGGCGACTATAGCCGGTTTGCGGCAAGCGTGCAACCGACTTGTTTTGGAATCCAGTGGGCGCATTATTTTGGCGGGATCCGCAATTTCTGGCCGGGATAGATCTTGTCGGGGTGAGTCAGCATTGGCTTGTTGGCCTCGAAAATCTTGTTGTATTCGGCGCCATTGCCGTATGCGACCTGGGCGATCGCCCAGAGCGTATCGCCCTTCACCACCGTGTGCCATTGCGATTCTGCCGTCTCGACATTGACGGACATCTTGTCTTCCACCGACTCGACGCCTTCGACGTTGCCGCAACACAGGATGATCTTCTCCCGCGTCGCCTGATCGGGCGCCACACCAAACACGGTTACCTTGCCTTGCGCCCCGTCCACGGTCACCGTCAAGCCCGTTGCGGTCAATCCCATCTTTGCAATATAGGCCTCGATAGCGTCGCCGGCGGCGCGGTTCGCAGCCTCGCTTTTGTCATTGGCGGTCGGCTCGGCCACGGCCGCATCCTGCGCCGCCTTGGCTTCGCCCTTGCCGAACAGCTTCTCTCCCGCTTCCTTGATGAAGTCGAACATGCCCATGACATTCTCCTTAGGGTGGGTAACACGACAAAAACAAAGGGCGCCACACGGCGCCCCTTTCTCGACAGATCAATTCCCGCTGCCTGAACCGTTCCCGGCGCCGCCCGAGCGAGGCTTGCTGACGCCGCCCGGCTGGCCGTGAATCGCACGCCAGCCCCACAACACGTACCCGGAAATCGCGTAGGCCACGAACAGGCCGAACAATGCCACCGGCGGATCGGAAGACACGACGACGAACAGCACGAGCACCAGCACCATCATGCCGAATGGCACGCGGTATCGCACATCGAGCGCCTTGCCGCTATAGAACGGCGCGTTCGACACCATCGAAAGGCCGGCATAGAGCGTGATCGCGAACGCCACCCAGGGCATCCACAATTCCTTTACCGGCAGCTTGTTGTCGATGGCCAGCCATACAAAGCCAGCCACCAGCGCCGCCGCAGCGGGGCTCGGCAAACCCTGGAAAAAGCGCTTGTCGACCACTCCGATGTTGGCGTTGAAGCGCGCCAGACGCAGCGCGGCGCAGGTGCAGTAGACAAAGGCGGCAATCCAGCCCCATTTGCCAAGGTCATGGAGAATCCATTCATACATCACCAGGGCGGGCGCAACGCCGAACGACGTCATGTCGGACAGCGAATCGTACTGCTCGCCAAACGCGCTCTGCGTGTTGGTGATGCGCGCCACTCGGCCATCCATGCCGTCCAGCACCATCGCGGCGAAAATGGCGATTGCCGCCACGTCGAACCGCATGTTCATCGCCTGCACGATCGCGAAGAAACCGGCGAAAAGCGCGGCCGTTGTGAATGCATTAGGAAGCAGGTAAATGCCCCGGCGGCGCGGGCGCACATACTCGATGTCATGCTCGTCCGCGTCGTACGCGGGATCATTGCGCAGCTGATTGTGGCGAAACGGACGCAGATGCGTCACGTTGCCGTTGCTGACCCGCTTGTTGCGTCGATTGAAGGCACCCATGCCGGTCTCCTGTCGCTATCCGATCCAGGGCCGCTCAGGCCTGGACGTCAAGCTCGGCGAGCACTGTCGACGATGCCGACACTTTTTCGCCAATCGTCACACGCGGACGTGCATCCACGGGCAAATACACATCCACGCGCGAACCAAAACGGATGAAACCATAGCGTTGACCGCGCGATAGCGTGTCGCCCACCTTGGTGTAGCACAGGATGCGGCGGGCCACCAGGCCAGCCACCTGCACCAGCGTCACCAGTTGACCGTCCGCGGCGCGGCGGATCACCACGGCGTTGCGCTCGTTTTCGAGCGACGCCTTGTCCAGATCCGCATTGACGAACTTGCCCGGAAAATACTCGAGCTTTTCGACCTTGCCATCGAGCGACGCGCGATTTGAATGCACGTTGAAGACATTCATGAATACGCTGATTTTCAGCGCTTCACGCCCGGCATAGGGATCCTGGGTCTTCTCGACAACGACGATGCGGCCGTCGGCGGGAGCCAGAATCGCATTCGGCGCCGACGGAATCGGCCGGGGCGGATCGCGGAAGAATTGCAGCACGAAAATCGTGATAATCCACAGCGGCAACGCCCACCAGAAACCCGCGCTCGCATGGACGAGCAACGAGATGATGAATGCGCCGGCCAGGAACGGCCAGCCTTCACGGGCGATCAGCGGATGAGGATAGTTCATGCAAGCGTTGTTCTGTTGTTCGCGTAAATTCGACAATCCGGGTGTGCACAACCGCGCGCACATCAAATAAAGGGCCGTCGAGGCGAAATATAGGAAAAATCAGGCCTGCGCCTGAAAAAGTCCGACAAGGATAACAAAAAGCCGCCCAATCTCCGCCGAAATGTCTCCTCAAACGCAGGAGACCGGGGGGCGGACTGGGCGGCTGCGGCGGGTTGGCGCGGCGCCTCGCCAGAGGCAAGGGGCCGCGCGCGGCCCGTAGTGCTTAGTTCTTCGACTGGTCGACCAGCTTGTTCTTGGCGATCCACGGCATCATCGCGCGCAGCTTCGCACCCACTTCCTCGATCTGATGCTCGGCCGTCAGGCGACGGCGGGAAATCAGCGTCGGCGCGCCTGCCTTGTTTTCCAGCAGGAAGCTCTTGGCGTATTCACCGGTCTGGATGTCCGTCAGGCACTGCTTCATGGCCTTCTTGGTCTCTTCGGTCACAACGCGCGGACCGGTGACGTATTCACCATACTCGGCGTTGTTCGAGATCGAGTAGTTCATGTTGGCGATGCCGCCTTCGTAGATCAGGTCGACGATCAGCTTGAGCTCGTGCAGGCACTCGAAATAGGCCATTTCCGGCGCATAGCCGGCTTCCACCAGCGTCTCGAAACCAGCCTTGATCAGTTCCACGGTACCGCCGCACAGCACGGCCTGCTCGCCGAACAGGTCGGTTTCGGTTTCTTCGCGGAAGTTGGTTTCGATGATGCCGGCGCGGCCGCCGCCGTTGGCGGTGGCGTACGACAGCGCGATGTCACGCGCAGCGCCCGACTTGTTCTGATGCACGGCGATCAGGTGAGGCACGCCGCCGCCTTGCGAGTACGTCGAACGCACCGTGTGGCCCGGGGCCTTCGGGGCGATCATGATCACGTCCAGATCGGCACGCGGAATCACGGCGCCGTAGTGCACGTTGAAGCCGTGTGCGAAGGCCAGCGCTGCGCCTTCCTTGATGTTGTCGTGCACTTCGTTCTTGTACACGTCGGCGATCTGCTCGTCCGGCAACAGAATCATGACGACATCCGCGCCCTTGACCGCTTCGGCCACTTCCTTGACCTGCAGGCCGGCGTTCGCGGCCTTGTTCCACGACGCGCCGCTCTTGCGCAGACCGACCGTCACGTTCACGCCCGAATCCTTCAGGTTCAGCGCGTGGGCGTGGCCTTGCGAGCCATAGCCGATGATGGTGACGTTCTTGCCCTTGATGAGGGAGAGGTCGGCGTCCTTGTCGTAAAACACTTTCATGATAGTTCCTTCAATTTCTCAAATCTTCGTATAGGGTGGCGGCAGGACGTTCAAGCCTGATGGCTCGGGGGCGTCATGCCGCATCGGGATACTGCGTGTCGGCTTGTGGCCGTGCTGCCGGGGGCGCCCGTCAGACCTTCAGGATGCGTTCGCCGCGGCCGATACCGGATCCGCCCGTTCGGACGGTTTCCAGGATCGCGGTGCGGTCGATGGCATCGAGGAACGCATCCAGCTTGCCGCCGTTGCCGGTCAGCTCGATGGTGTACGTCTTTTCGGTCACGTCGATGATGCGGCCACGGAAGATGTCTGCGGTGCGCTTCATTTCCTCGCGCTCCTTGCCGACGGCGCGCACCTTGACGAGCATCAGCTCGCGCTCGATGTGTGCGCCTTCGGTCAGATCGACCACCTTGACCACTTCCACCAGGCGGTTCAGATGCTTGGTGATCTGTTCGATCACGTCATCCGAGCCGGTCGTGACGATGGTCATCCGCGACAGCGACGCGTCTTCGGTGGGAGCCACCGTCAGCGTTTCGATGTTGTAGCCACGCGCCGAAAACAGTCCCACCACGCGCGAGAGCGCGCCGGGTTCGTTTTCCAGCAGGACCGAGATGATGTGTCGCATTTACAGGTCCTCCGCGCCGAGCAGCATTTCGGAGATACCCTTGCCGGCCTGAACCATCGGCCACACGTTTTCCGTGGGGTCGGTCTGGAAGTCCAGGAACACGGTGCGGTCCTTGAGTCGGAAGGCTTCGCGCAGCGCAGGCTCGACATCGGAAGTCTTTTCGATGCGCATGCCCACGTGGCCATACGCTTCGGCCAGTTTGACGAAGTCAGGCAGCGCGGTCATGTAGGAATGCGAGTAACGATTGTCGTACTCGATTTCCTGCCACTGACGCACCATCCCGAGGTAGCCGTTGTTGAGCGAACAGATCTTAACCGGCGTGTCGTACTGCAGGCAGGTAGACAATTCCTGAATGCACATCTGGATCGAGCCTTCACCGGTAATGGTGACGACTTCCTTGTCCGGGAATGCCTTCTTGATGCCCATTGCGTACGGCAGGCCCACGCCCATCGTGCCCAGGCCGCCGGAGTTGATCCAGCGACGCGGCTCGTTGAACTTGTAGAACTGCGCGGCCCACATCTGGTGCTGACCAACGTCGGAGCAGATGAAGGCATCGCCCTTGGTCAGTTCCCAGATCTTTTCGACCACGTACTGCGGCTTGATGATTTCGGAGTTGCGGTCGTACTTCAGGCAATCCACCGAACGCCATTGCTCGATCTGGTCCCACCACTTGGCCAACGCCTCGCGCTTGGGCTTGACGTCGCTGGCTTTGATCTGGGCGATCAGTTCCTGCAACACGTCCTTGACATTGCCGACGATGGGAATATCCACCTTGACGCGCTTCGAGATCGACGACGGGTCGATGTCGATGTGGATGATCTTGCGCGCCTGCGACGTGAAATGCGTGGGGTTGCCGATCACGCGGTCGTCGAAACGTGCACCGATGGCGATCAGCACGTCGCAGTTCTGCATGGCCATATTGGCTTCATACGTGCCGTGCATGCCGAGCATGCCCAGGAACTGCTTGTGCGTACCCGGGAATGCACCCAGGCCCATCAGCGTATTGGTGACGGGATGCCCGGTCAGTGCGGCAAGTTCGCGCAGCTCGTCGCTCGCGTTGGCCAGCACCACGCCGCCGCCGGTATAGATATACGGACGCTCCGCAGCCTGCAGCAATGCCACGGCCTTGCGGATCTGGCCCGAGTGACCCTTGTTCACCGGGCTGTACGAACGCATGTCGACGGTTTTCGGGTACTCGAACTTGCAGGCGTTGCGCGACACGTCCTTCGGGATGTCCACCACCACGGGACCGGGGCGGCCGGTCGCGGCAATGAAGAACGCCTTCTTGATCGTCGCGGCCAGGTCGCGCACGTCCTTCACGAGGAAGTTGTGCTTGACGATCGGACGCGTGATGCCGACGGTGTCGCATTCCTGGAATGCATCCTGGCCAATGGCGTGGGTCGGCACATTGCCGGTAATCACCACCATCGGAATCGAATCCAGATAGGCCGTGGCAATGCCGGTGACGGCATTGGTCACACCCGGACCGGAAGTCACCAGGGCGACGCCCACCTTGCCTGTCGCGCGTGCATAGCCGTCAGCGGCATGCACGGCGGCCTGCTCGTGGCGCACCAGGATGTGTTCGAATTTCTTTTGCTTGTGGAGCTCGTCGTAGATATAAAGCACTGCGCCGCCGGGATAACCCCAGACGTATTCGACGCCTTCTTCGGCAAGTGCGTTGACGAGGATTTCCGCTCCGATCATTTCGCGAGCGGAGGATGAATTGCTGTCTGCGTGGGAGAATTCCGCGCTGGGCATGTTCATTTCAGTCCTTTGCAATTTTCGGCAAAAAATTGTTTGGATGCTCTCTGCCGGGCTTGTGGCTCGGGTTCAAGCGGTGCGCGTCTGCATGAGAAGACCGCCTCATAAGCGGTCCGATGAGACAACCACTGATGTCGTGAACCGACGATGATACTGCAACGCACCAGCGCGGTAAATGAACTTTTTGCTTTGGCGCCCCACCGCGGCGCGCTGACACGACACATTTGCCGTTCCGGCTCTTCGCCCCATGTCTGCAATTGAATACAGCAGTGGCCCAAGTCACCTATTTTTTGCTAGCATCGCAGACACTTCCCGAACGCCGCAGGCCTTACGCGGCACATTCGGCCCGGCTTTGCGCCCAACCGCTGTTTCTGCCTGCATGGCCACCGACAAGGAACTCTCCGACTTTCTCGCCAGTGTCGAGCGCCGCGCCTTCAAACAGGCGGTTTTCGCCGTTCGTGACGACGAGGCCGCACTCGACATCGTGCAGGACGCCATGATCAAGCTGGCGGAAAAGTACGGCGACAAGAGCGCCGCCGAGTTGCCGCCGCTGTTCCAGCGCATTCTGCAGAACACGATCCACGACTGGTTCCGACGCCAGAAGGTCCGCAACACCTGGGTCACGCTGTTTTCGAACCTGCGCGACGAACGCGACGGCGACGACAATGACCTGCTCGACACGCTGGAGGCGCAGGCCGGGTCGCAATCGGCCGAAAGCAGCGCCGACAAGGTCGAGCGGTCCCAGGTGATGAACATCATCGAGCAGGAAATTCAACGTCTGCCGACACGTCAACGCGAGGCTTTCCTGATGCGTTACTGGGAGGATATGGACGTGGCCGAAACCGCAGCGGTGATGGGTTGCTCGGAAGGCAGCGTCAAGACGCACTGTTCCCGTGCAACGCACACTCTGGCACAGGCCTTGCGCGCGCGGGGAGTCCGACTATGAGCAGAAACGAACGAGATATCCAGGAACGGCGCATCGCCCACGAGATCCGCTTGGCACTTGATGCCTCGGCGGAGGCGGTGCCGCAAGACATTGCCGCGCGCCTGGCGGCGGCGCGGCGCATGGCCTTGGCCGCCAAGAAGGCCGAGGCGCGCGCGCACGTGCCGCAGCTCGCGCTGCCGGGCGTCTCGCACAGCCTGTCCTTCGACGACGACGATTCGCCGCTGCACCGGGCCGGTGCATGGATGCGCAAGCTGGCGCTGGTGTGGACGCTGGTGGCGCTGGGCGCGGGCCTGCTTGGCATCTACCACTGGCAGCAGCAGCAGCGCGTCGAGGAACTGGCCGACGTCGATGCGGCGATGCTGCTCGACGATCTGCCGCCGACTGCCTACGCCGATCAGGGCTTCCACGTTTTCCTGAAACGCGATCGCGATCAATAAGATGGCACGCGCACCTTCCCGTACCGACGCCTTCCGTCGCCGGCTCGCCAGTCTTTGCGCAGCCGGCCTGACGGTCGCTGCACTGGGCGCCGATGTTGTGATCAGTGCGGCGCAAGCGCAGGGCAATGCCGCCAGCCAGCCCGCAGCGCGTCCGGTGCTCAATGCGCATCCGACATGGTCCGAGCTGTCGACCACGCATCAACAGGTGCTCGCGCCGCTGCGGCCGCTCTGGGACACCATCCCCGAACTCAATCGACGCAAGTGGCAGCGCATTGCGGATCTGTATCCGAAACTGAAGCCCGAGGAACAGAAGCGCCTGCAGGAACGCATGGCCGACTGGGTCAAGATGACACCCCAGCAGCGCCGTCTGGCCCGCGAGAATTATCAGATCACGCGCACGCTGCCGCCCGAGAAGAAGGCCGAGGCATGGGATCGATACCAGCAGTTGCCTGAAGAGCAGAAGAAGAAGCTGGCCGCGGCGGAAAAAGTGCCGCGACGCCCCGGAGCCGTCAGCGCCTTGCCGTCCGGCAAGCGCCCGCCGGCCGACACCGCCCGGCAAATTCGTCGACCGGAAACGAAATCGGCCAGCGAGCCGGAGGCGATATCCGCATCGGCACCGGTCGTGCAGACCGTCAGTGGCGCGGCCGCTGCCAGCCCGGCGCCCGTCGCTGCGCCCCCCGCCGCCCCGGCTCCTGCGCCGGCACCGGCGCTGTCGCCGCCGGTCAACGGCGAGGCCGCGACCGATTTCAACCAGACCGATTCCCAGCGTCAGTAAGCGCCCGGTGTTTCGCGGCGTCGCACCGGTGACATCGGCGCCGAAAGCATCCACCCACATCGGCGCACCCTCCGAAGCGGCCATCCTGCCGTCGCCGCTTTGGCATAATGGCCGCTTCACCTGACCGCCTTGCGCCATGCCCGCCGCGACTCCTGCCGCCGACTCCCGATCCACCACAATGCCGCTGCGCACGCCACCGCTGCGCCGTCGGCTGCTATGCATGCTCTACGAAGGCGTCCTGCTGTTTGGCGTGCTGATGGCGGCCAGTGCGGTCTATGTCGCGGTCCGGCCGCTGCTGCAGCGCGCGGGAATCGACCGTCCCTATATCGACCAGGCGTGGATGTTCATCGTGATGGGCTTCTATTTCGCCTGGTTCTGGCAGCGAAACGGCCAGACGCTGGCCATGCAGACCTGGCGCATCCGTCTGGAGAATGCGCACGGCAGGCCGCCGCGTTGGTCGCAGGCGGTTTTACGCTTCGTGCTGGCGTGGCTGTGGCTGCCACCGGCAGCCGCGGTGGGCCATGCGCTGGGACTGACCAAGGGACCGTTCATCGGTGCCCTGGCCGCCGGATTGGCGATCTGGATTTCGCTGGCCTGGCTGGACCCGCGACGGCAGTTTCTCCATGATCGCCTGGCCGGCACCCGCCTGACGGATCTGCGCCAGCCGCAGCCATGAACCTCACGGCCGCCGCGCTGCGCCGGGCCGCCGTGTTGGTGCAGGCTGCGAGCGCATGCGCGGTGGCCGCCTGCCTGAGCAGCGTGACAGGTTGGCCGTGGCCGCTGGCGCTGGGCAGCGGCATCGTGGTGGTTCTGCTGATTTTCGGCGCCAGCGTGGCGCTCGCGTTTGCCGTCACGCTCGGCGGCTTCGGCATCCCCATGGCGCAGCGCCCGCCCGCCGACATGCGAGCTGACGGCCCGGCCCCAATGCAGTCCCACATGCCGGGCGATATCGCGCGCCGGTCATCGCTTGATCTGCGATCCGCGGTGGCGTGCTTTCTCGCCGAATACCGCGCGGTTTTTCGCATGTTCAATTGGCTGCAGCCTTTCCACTCGCGACTTTCGTTCAACCCACCGGCGCACCCGTTGCCCGATGCGCCGCCGGTGCTTCTGGTGCATGGCTACGGCTGCAACCATGCGATCTGGCTCGACATGGCGCCCGCACTGGCCGAGGCCGGTTACTGCTGCGAAGGTATCGACCTGACGCCGGTGCTCGGCAATATCGACCAGTACGCAGTGCAGCTGCTGCAACGCATGCGCGCGATCAAGGCGCGCAGCGGCCGCGCTCCGCTGCTGGTCTGCCACAGCATGGGCGGGCTGGCCGCGCGCGCCGCGCAGGTGCTGGCCGCCCGTTCGGGCGATCTCGACGCCTGCGCAGGCATCGTCACGCTGGGCAGCCCACACCACGGCTGCGCGCTGGCGCGCTTCGGCAGCGGTCACAACGCGCGGCAAATGCGCTGGCAGAGCCCCTGGCTGGTGGCGCTGGCAGCCGCCGAAACACCGGCGATGCGCTCGCGCATCGTGTCGGTCTTTAGTTGGCACGATTCCATTGCCGGCCCGCCCGGCACCTCCTGGCTCGACGGCGCCCACCATCTCGCGCTGGATGGCATCGGCCATGTGTCCCTGCTGCGCCACCGCCGCGCGATCGATGCAACGTTGGCCGCGCTGACGATATTGCGTCGCGAAGCGGCGCGGCGCGACGCAGTGGCGCCGCCCTGATTCACCGGGAGTTCAGCATTCATGTGACATTCATGTTTCCGTCACGGCTTCGTCATGACGCGCTGGCCCAATGCTGCCATCGCCGATACCGGGGCCGTCATGGTTCAAGCCATCCGATCTGCTCGCATAAGTTTGACCAGGGTTACGCAACGTCTGCGTGGAAGGCCCGACCCAACGCTCTCGATGTCCGCGGCACTGGCCGCATTCATGCCGCCCCCGACGGAAAGGTCCGCCGCGCCTCCATCGCTGCGCGAGCCCGCCGACCCCGCCACGCTCCCCGCCTCGCCTGAACCGCCCACGCACCGCTATCGCGCCATCTGGCTGTCCGACATCCATCTCGGCACGCCCGGTTGCCAGGCCACGTATCTGCTCGACTTTCTCAAGCACAACGAATCCGACGTGCTTTATCTGGTTGGCGACATCATCGATGGCTGGCAACTGCGCCGTGGCTGGTACTGGCCGCAAAGCCACAACGACGTGGTGCAGAAACTGCTGCGCAAGGCGCGCAAGGGCACCGAGGTGATCTACGTGCCCGGCAATCACGACGAGGCGGCGCGCCAGTTCGATGGCATGGCGTTCGGCGACATCACCGTGCGTGAGGACGCGGTCCATGTCACCGCCACGGGCAAGCGGCTCTGGGTGGTGCACGGCGACCTGTTCGACGGCGTGGTGCAGCACGCCAAATGGTTGGCCTACCTCGGCGACTCGCTGTACACGATGATCCTGGCCGTGAACCGGCACTTCAATCGCGTGCGGGCGCGGCTTGGATTCGACTACTGGTCGCTGTCGCAATACCTGAAGCATCAGGTCAAGAACGCCGTCAGCTACATCAACTCGTTCGAGCACGCGATGGTGGACGAAGCGCGCCGCCGCGGCTGCGACGGCGTGGTCTGCGGCCACATCCACAAGGCCGAAATCCGCGACGTGAACGGACAGCTCTACTGCAACGACGGCGACTGGGTGGAAAGCCTGTCCGCCCTGGTCGAGACCATGGAAGGCGAACTGAAGATCGTCTACTGGACCACGCTGCTCGATCCGCCCGCTCCGGCCGGCCGCCGCCGTCGCGCCGCCAACGTCGCCGCCTGACCGCCATTCCCACCCCGCATCGCGCGCCCGCCATGCAGGCGCGCGATGCGGCGCCTCACCACATACGGCACAGCCGCCGCAAGGAGTTCCGATGAGAGTCCTGATCGTCACCGACGCGTGGGAACCGCAGGTCAATGGCGTAGTGCGCACGCTGAAATCCACGCGTCGAGAGCTCGAAGCCATGGGCCACGAAGTAAATCTGCTCACCCCGCTGGAATTCCGCACGATCCCCTGCCCCACCTATCCCGAGATCCGCCTGTCGATCCTGCCTTCGGCAAAGGTTCGTCGGCGCATCGACGCGTTCCAGCCCGATGCCTTGCATATTGCTACGGAGGGTCCGCTCGGGCTGGCCGCGCGCGCTTATGCGCTGCGTCACAAGCTGCCTTTCACCACGGCCTATCACACGCGCTTTCCGGAATATGTACAGGCGCGCTTTGGCATTCCGCTGGCCTGGACCTATCGATTCTTGCGTTGGTTTCATGGCGCGGCGCGCGCGGTCATGGCGCCGACCCCGGTGGTACTGGACGACCTGCAGCGCTTTGGCATTACCAACGGCGTACTGTGGACGCGCGGCGTTGACCTGGACGTGTTCACGGCGCAGCGAGCGAACGTTTTAAACACCGCGCATCCGATCTTTCTGTACGTGGGACGTGTGGCGGTGGAAAAGAACGTCGAGGCGTTTCTCCAGCTCGATCTGCCCGGATCGAAATGGGTGGTGGGCGATGGCCCGGCGCTGGCGGCGCTGAAGGCCCGTTACCCATCGGCCAACTATCTCGGCGTGCTGAAGCAACCGGAATTGGCCAGGGTGTATGCTTCCGCAGATGTCTTCGTGTTTCCAAGCCGGACTGACACCTTCGGGCTGGTATTGCTGGAAGCGCTGGCCAGCGGCCTGCCTGTGGCGGCATACCCGGTAACGGGGCCGATCGATGTGCTGGGTGACAGTCCGGCCGGCGTCATGCATGATGACCTGAGAGAGGCATGTCTGGAGGCGTTGCGCATCGACCGCGCGACGGCACGCGCCCACGCGGAGAAGTTTTCTTGGCGCGCGGCCTCCGAGCAGTTCCTCAAACATCTGCGTCCGCTGTCGGCGACAGTGGGCGGATCCGACAATCCGGCATCTCCCGTCGCACCCGATCATGGCCAAGCCCCATCCCACGCTACCGCCCGATCCGTCGCTGCACCGGCCGACCACCACGCAGGTGGCCGCTGAAGTGGAATCGGAATATTCGATCGCCAACAATCCCCACAAAGGCAACCGCGGCCTGACGCGGGCATGGCATGCCGCCATCAACTCGATGTCGGGCCTGCGCTATGCCGTGCTGGAAGAAAGCGCTTTCCGGCAGGAACTGACGCTGGTGATCATCCTCACGCCGTGCGCATTCATCCTGCCGGTGTCGGTGGTCGAGCGCGTGTTGCTGCTGGGCACGCTGCTGCTGGTCCTGATCGTGGAGCTGCTCAATTCGAGTGTCGAAGCGGCCATCGACCGAATCTCGCTGGAACGCCACAGCCTGTCGAAGCGTGCGAAGGATTTTGGCAGTGCGGCGGTCATGCTGGCGCTGATCCTGTGCGGCGGCACATGGATCGCCATCGGCGGACCGCACGTGGTGCGCTGGATCGGGATGCTGGCGAGCTAGCCCGCAAAACAAACACCCCAAGCGCTGGCGTGCAGCCTTGGGGTGTGTTCTGGTCTGGCGACGGCTCCGCAGCGCAACGGCGTGAAACCGTCCCGCCGGTCGTGGGTCTTCGGCGATTCAGGTCTTTTCGCGCGCCGCCTGCCACTTGTCGACGCGCACGCGCGGCGCGGCCGCCAGTTTGCCGAGCAAACCCGACGGCGAACTCGAAACATGCAGCATATCGGCATGGACCTGCTTCAGGAAACCTTCGCTGACGGCATGGCTCAGGAAAGCCAGCATGCCGTCGTAGAAGCCGGCCACGTTGAGCAATCCGACAGGCTTGTCGTGATAGCCGAGCTGCGCCCAGGTGAAAGTCTCGAACAGTTCCTCGAAGGTGCCCACCCCACCGGGCATGGCGATGAATGCATCGGCGCGGTCGGCCATCATCTGCTTGCGCTCATGCATATTGCGCACCACGTGCAGTTCGGTCAGGCCGCGATGTCCCACCTCCTTCTGCATCAACGCATCGGGAATGATGCCGATGGCCATGCCGCCGTGGGCCAGAACGCTGTCCGCCACGATGCCCATCAGGCCGACCTTGCCGCCGCCATAGACCAGCGCGAGGCCCTGTTCCGCCATGGTCTTGCCGAGCACCTTGGCCACCTCGGCATACTCGGGCCGAACACCGGGGCTCGACCCGCAATACACGCAAACCGCTTTCATCTCTTGTCCTTTTCGGCCCTGGCGGCCTCGGCTTCGGCCTTTTGCGTCGCATATTCGCGCGCGAGCTGGTCGAATGCCTCGCGTGCCTTGCCGCGCAGATACGGCGCCAGGATCGAGAAAATGTGATAGCTCGACCCATGCAGATAACCGCGTATCTGCTCGGGATCGTTATATTGCCGCGGATGTTGCACGAACTGGAACGACAGCCAGTAGGTGGCAATCACCACGATGTTGGTGCAGACGGCGTCGACCTGCTCCGGCGTGGCTTCCATGTCGCCGTCTTCCTGGAACTGCCGGCAGATTTCCAGCGCAAAGCGCTTCTTCTGTTCGACGATGCGCTTGAAGTTGGTTTCGAGCATCCGGTTGCGCGCCAACAGATCGTTGATGTCGCGATAAAGGAAGCGGTAGTTCCAAAGAAACTCCGACATGTACTGCAGATAGCCCCAGCTTTCTCCCAGCGTGGCCTTATGGTCCTCCGGCATCTTGAGCCGGCGCTCCATTTCCTGCTCGAAGCGCACGAAGATGGAGTTGATGATGTCGTCCTTGTTGCGGAAGTGGTAGTACAGATTGCCAGGGCTGATCTCCATGGCTTCCGCAATCGTCGTGGTCGTGACATTGGGCTCGCCAAGTTCGTTGAACAGACGTAGCGAAACATCCAGGATGCGGTCTCTGGTGCGGCGCGGACCGGCTTGCGGTTTGGCTTCCATGGGTATCGGACGGACTTTGTATCTGCAGGATTCGGATTATAAGCACAGTGGGCGGGCCGGCCGACGGCATGTGACGTGTGCGCTGCGGACCTTCCAAGCATTCTACGATTCAGACAATTCAGCCAAGACACCACAATCGAGTGTTCGTGAAGCACACTTGCATGCTCGTCTTCCCTTCCACGCTGGAGCCACTCTTGAAGCGTCTTCCGTTTTCTCTTGTCCTTGGTGCGCTCGTCACCGCGTCCGTTTTAGCGATGCAAAGCGCGCCAGCCGCCACCACGTCGGATTTTCGCTTGCGCGCCGATATGCTGCCCGCGTCCTGCGACCTGACGATCTCGAACAACGGCATCGTCGACTTCGGCGTCATCATGGCGGCCAGCCTCAGCGATACCGGCTTCACCCGGGTCGGCAAGCGGGACATCACCCTGAATATCACCTGCGATGCCGCGGCCAAGGTAGCGATTTCCGCCTCGGACGGGCGACCGGGGACCATTCCCGCCGGCATCGGCAAGTTCCTGTATGCGAATCAGGATGACGCCTCGGTGTTCGGCGCAGGCAATGTCGACGGCCACAATATCGGCGGCTATCTCGTATATCACAACGCCGATGGCACCGCGGACGGGGTGCCAGCCTACGTGATCAGTTCGGAGGACAACGGCATCTCGTGGGTGGAGTCGCATGGCAGAACCAATTCGATCACGCCGACGCGGATCCACGGCTGGTCAAGAACCGTTGGCGGCACGCCGGACAGCTTTACGGTGACCTCGCAGCCCTACGTGGTGGAACTGGCGCTCAATCGCAAACAGGACCTGCCCGCGCTAACGGGTCAGATTCCGATCGACGGGCTGGTGACGTTCACCATCCAGTACCTCTGATCAGAACGACGACCCCGGCTGGCTCAGGAAGTGCAGCTCTTCGGTGCTGCTCTGTCTTCCCAGTACCGCGTTGCGATGCGGAAAGCGGCCGAAGCGCGCAATGATCTCGCGGTGCCTTACGGCCCATTCGACGACATCCACCTTGCCGCCGGTCTCGTCGCGCAGCGCTTGCGTCTCGCGCACGGAAATCTCCTGCGCCTCGAGCGATTCGGCATGTTCGAATGGCAGATAGCAGAACACGCGATGCCATGGCGTCGGCAGCTGATGATCGAGCCCTTGCAAAATCATGCGCTGCGCCAGCTCCAGAGCCAACCCATCGGTAGCAAAGCTGCGCGCGTCGCCGCGAAACATGTTGCGCGGGAACTGATCGAGCAGCACGATGCGCGCGCAGGCGCCTTCCGCCGTCACGGACCACTCATCGGCCGCGCCATCGCAGGCGGCCTGCCAGAGCGAAAGAAACCGCGCGCGGATGTTCTCGTCGAATGCGTCGGAATTGGTAAACCATTCCCGGCGCGACGCATTCCATGCGGGCGATCCGGGCGTCCCAAACCAGAAGTCGAGCACCGCGCGCGCGGCTTCGGGCGTGCTCTTAGCGCTGGACATTGCGCATCCAGTCCGCGGTTTGGAACAACGCCTGCATCAGCCGCATTTGCAGGTCTTCGGACAACCCGACGTCCTGCATCGCCAGCGCCATGCAACGCATCCACTGGTCGCGCTCGCTGGTGCCGATCTCAAATGGCAGATGACGCGCGCGCAGGCGCGGATGACCGAAACGCTCGATAAAGTAATTCGGGCCGCCCAGCCAGCCGCATAGAAACCAGAACAGCTTGTCGCGCGATCCGTCGAGCGACGGCGGATGCAGCGCGCGCAATCCGGCGAACTCGGCTTCCAGATCCATCAGGTCGTAGAAGCGGTCCACCAGTTCGCGCACCCGCTTCTCGCCGCCGATCAATTCATACGCGGTGATCTCTTCCCGCTGGTCGTCTTGCGGGGTATCCGCAGATTCATGGCTCATGGCACTGTCACTCAATTCACATCGCGCAGCGTGGCCAGGGCCGGTTGCCGCAACACTTCGCGCAATCCCAGCCAGCCGCCCGCAAAAGCGCACAGCATGCCAGAAACCACACCCACCGGCACGATCCACGGGTTGAAGCGGTATGGGAAATCGAACACGAACTGCGACAGCCCCCAACCGATCGCGATGGCGCCCAGGCTTGCCAGGAAGCCGGCAAGCCCACCCACCACCAGGAACTCCGCGTACTGGGTCTGCCGCACCAGCGCAGCAGGCGCTCCTAACGCCTTCAGCAGCCCGGCATCGCGCTTGCGCTCGTCGCGCGCGCCCGACAACGCCGCGTAGAGCACCGTGACGCCAGCCAGCAACGTGAAGATGAACAGGAATTCAACCGCCGCAATCACCTGGTCGAGAATTTGCTGGATCTGCCGCAGGATCAGGTCCGTATTGACGACGGTGATATTGGGAAATGCCGCGGTCAGCTGATTACCGAGGGCGGCCTTGGCGGGCGGCAGATGAAACGAGGTGATGTAAGTCTCCGGAAGTCCCTGCATCTTCGATGTCGGCAGGATGACGAAGAAATTCACGCGCATCGATCCCCACTCGAGCTTGCGCAGCGAGGTGACCGGAGCTTCGACGATCTGCCCGGCGACATCAAACCGCAAGGTGTCGCCGAGGCTGATATGCAGCGTCTTGGCAATACCCTCCTCCACCGATGCGCCAGCCAGTCCGGCGCCCGCGCCATCCCAGCGGCCAGCCACCACCTCGTTGCCATCCGGCAGCTTGTCCATGTAGGAAAGATTGAACTCGCGCTCGACCAGATTGCGCGCCCGCCCGTCCGGGTAGCTGTCGGCCCGCACCGGCCGCTCGCCGATCTGGATCAGGCGCCCGCGCACCATGGGAAAAAGCAGGTCGTCGACACCGTTCTTTTCCAGCATCGCGCGCAGCGGCTCGCGCTGGTCGGGCTGGATATTGATGATGAAGCGATTGGGCGCGTCGGCCGGCGTGGCGTTGCGCCACGAATCGATCAGATCGTTGCGCGTCATGCCAAGCAACAGCAGCGCCATCAGCCCCACCGCAAGCGCCACGGTCTGCAGCACCGTCACGCCGCGCCGCCGTTCCAGCACGGCCAGCGCAAAACGCCAGCCCACGCTGCCGCGCGCCCGACCGCGCATGCCGCGCGACAACGCCATCAGCAGGCCCAACGCCAGCAGCGCAAACACGATGCCGGCGGCCACAAATCCGCCGGCCGTCGTCACGCCCAACTTGAGATCGCGTGCGGCGGCCATCAACAGGGCCACGAAGGCGCCCAGGCCCAGCGCATAGGCGATCCACGCCGAGATTGGCGGCAGGCCGATATCGCGCCGCAGCACGCGCAGCGGCGCCACGCGCGTCAACGCCAGCAACGGCGGCAAGGCGAAGCCGCCGAGCAGCAGCATGCCCGCCGCCACACCGATCAGCGCCGGCACGATCGACGGATGCGGGAGCGAGACCTGCAGCAGCCCGCCCAGCGACATCAGCAAGCCATAGTGCGCCGCATAACCGAGCGCCACGCCAACCACCGCGCCGCCCAGCCCGAGCATCAGGAATTCAATGGCGAACGCCGCCAGAATCTGCCCACGCGACAGGCCGAGGCACTTGTACACCGCGCACGCATCGGTATGGCGCTGCATGTAGCGGCGCGCCGACATCGCGATCGCCACCGCCGCGATCATCGACGACAGCACCGCCACGAGCGACAGGAAGCGCTCGGCACGGTCCAGCGTGGCGCGCATCTGCGGCTGGCCCGATTCGAGCGATTCCACGCGTGTGTTGCGCAGGTGGCGCCGCGCGATCTCGTCGGCCGCCCACTGGCGATAGTTGGCGGTGGCGGCGTCGGGCCCGGCCACCAGCAGCCGGTACGTCACCCGGCTGCCCCAGCCGATCAGCCGGGTGGCCTCGAGGTCCGACATTGGCAGCATCACGCGAGGCGCGAAATTCATGAACCCCGCGCCGCGATCCAGCTCCTGCGTCACGATCCGGTCGATGCGGAACGTCTTGCTGCCGAGTTGCAGTCCATCGCCGATGCGCAGATGCAATGCGATCAACAGCGCTTCGTCCACCCACACTGTGCCGGGCGCGGGAATCGTCCGTGCTTCGGATTCCGCCCCGCCGGGAGATTCGGCCACCTTGATGCGCCCACGCAGCGGATAGCCGTCGGTCACCGCCTTCAGCGCGGCCAGTTGGCTCGGCGCTTCGGCCTGCGCGGCAGCGCCCGGCGCGCGCGCGGTGGCCATGCTGGGAAAGGTCACGGTCTGCGCCACCTGCAGCCCATCGCGCCGGGCCCGCTCGGCGAACGCCGGATCGAACGGCTGATCGGCGACCAGCAGCATGTCGGCGGCGATCATCTGGCGCGCGTCGCGCTCGAGGCCCAGGCGCATGCGATCGGCCAGGAAGCCGACGCTTGTCAGCGCCGCCACCGCCAGCACGAGTGCAAACAGCAACAGCGTCAGTTCTCCCGCCAGCCAGTCGCGCCGCGCCATGCGCAGCGCCTGTCTGAATGCGGAAAATTTCACGTTACGTACCACGGGAGAGGAGGCAGTCGACATCGGAGCAGAGGTAGCGGTCGGGCGTCAGGCTGA
The DNA here is from genome assembly GCF_058799075.1 of Cupriavidus sp. GW822-FHT06G04. NCBI lineage: Bacteria > Pseudomonadati > Pseudomonadota > Betaproteobacteria > Burkholderiales > Burkholderiaceae > Cupriavidus > Cupriavidus sp. GW822-FHT06G04. The sequence continues at coordinate 350,098 of NZ_JBXALD010000004.1, forward strand.
CGGATTCATGGACGGCTGGGCGGCTGGGCCTTGCCACGCAGGCTGGCATGCAGGCGCCGGACGCCGCGCCAGAGCTTGGGCACCAGCCAGATGGCAATCGCCAGGAACAGGGCGAGCATGACGAAGAACACCACGGGCAGGAAAAATGCCAGCAACAGCCCGCCCATCGTGCCGACGTCCTCGGTGAATGAGGCCGTCCAGTTCGAAAATGGTTCAGGCGATACATTGATCAGCGCGCGCGTGCCCGCCTTGGCGGCGTGCGCCGTTCCGGCCAGCGTGCCACCGATCAGCCCGGCGGCCACGGTCCATTGGGCGTCCATATGCCCGAATGCCGCGGCAGCCAGGATCGCGCCGGCAGGAATCCGGATAAAGGTCTGAATGCTGTCCCAGGCCGTGTCGAATCCGGGCACCTTGTCGGCCACGAATTCGGCCGCCGCCAACGCCCCGGCCACGCCGATCACCCACCACGACGACAGCACATGCAGGCCGGCCGGCAAGTCCAGCCAGCCCAGACGCGCCAGCACGCCGGCGGTCAGCACGGCCAGATACAAGCGCAGACCGCTGGCCCAGGACATGCCGGCGGCCAGCGCGGCGGTTTCCAGCATGACACCCTCGCATGGTTTTCACTTCGAACGTTCGAGGAGTGTAACGCCAGCTGGCGAGTCGGCGCGCCGGACGCCGTGCCCGCGCCGGGGTGTGGCTTGCAGATTGCGCGCCGCCTCGCGCGGCCGCCCTACCCGGTCGCCGATTCGAGACGCGGCAACTGCGGCAGATCGGAAGCCACCTCGGCGATCATGCGGCGCAGCCACGTGACATCGGGCGCCGCATGGCAGCGCTCATGCCATAACTGGTAAAAACGCATGCGCGGAAACGCCACGGGCGACGGCACCATGCGGATCGGCAGGTATTGCGCATAGTGGGCGGCAAACTGGCGGCCCGTGGTGAAGACCATGTCGGTCTTCATCAGGACATAGGGCACCAGCCCGAAGTACGGCAGCGTGACCTGGATATTGCGCTTGTAGCCCTGCTCGGCCAGCGCCTGGTCGATCATGCTGCGCTGCATCGACGCATACGGGGCCGGCGCCAGGTGCGGCATCTCCAGGTAGTGCCGCAGCGTGAGCCCATGGCGCGCCAGCGGATGCTGGGCGCCCAGCATGCACACCACCTCGTCGTCGAACAGCGGCGAGATGTGCAGATGCTCGGGCGGCGACAGCCAGTTGCCGACCACGATGTCGAGATGCCCCTGTTCGAGCGCATCGAGAAAATCGGTGGACTGCGTCATCGGATGGACGAACAGCTTCGCGCCAGGCGCCAGACGCCGCACGCGCTCGACGATGTTGGGCAGGAAGAACGCGTCGAGGTAATCGGGCGCGCCGACATGGAACGTCCGTGTGGTGGTGGCCGGGTCGAACTGTTGCGGCGGGCGCGCGATGCGGTCCATCGCCGCCAGACTTTGTTCGGCCAGCAGCAGCAGTTCGCGCCCGCGCTCGGTGGGCACCATGCCGCTTTTGCCGCGCACCAGAATGGCGTCGCCGGTAATTTCGCGCAGCCGTTTCAGCGTATTGCTGATAGCCGGCTGCGACTGCCCCAGGCGGACAGCGGTGCGCGTCACGCTCTGCTCGGTCAGCAGGGTGTGAAGCACGCGCAGCAAATAAGTATCGAGATGATCGCGTCCGTGCATGGCAGGAATTGCCCCGCGCCTGGTCGGCGGCGTAGGTGGCGTGGGGGAAGGGAACGGCGCATAGTGTAAGACAGGCACGCGCAATTCGGTCAAATTCGGCGCCGCGGCCGCCCATCTGCAGGCGGCGTAAGGGAAGACCCGTAGATCGCCGCCAGACCGCCCCTGGCATGGGGTGGCCGCCGCCCGGCAGGACCCGCGGCGCGCCTTGATGGGGCATATCACATGGGCCGAATATTGCATGAAAAGGCCAATGCTATGTTTGGCGCCATCCCCGAAAGAGAGAAGATCATGGAGACGCAAACCATCCGCTTTTACCATCGCGGCCAGGTTCAGGAAGTGTCCGACGCCCCTGTCACCCGCACCGTGCTGCAATACCTGCGCGAAGACGTACGCTGCACCGGCACCAAGGAAGGCTGCGCCGAGGGCGATTGCGGCGCCTGCACCGTCGTGATTGGCGACTTGCAGGCCGACGGCAAGCTCGAATTCAAGGCCGTCAACGCCTGCATCCAGTTCCTGCCCACGCTCGATGGAAAGGCCCTGATCACCGTGGAGGACCTGCGGCAGGCCGACGGCACACTGCATCCGGTACAGGAAGCGATGGTCGAATGCCATGGCTCGCAATGCGGCTTCTGCACGCCGGGCTTCGTGATGTCGCTGTGGGCGCTGTACCAGCAGCACACGCCCGGCGGCGAGCCGCCGGCGCGCGAGCAGATCTGCAATGCGCTGACCGGCAACCTGTGCCGCTGCACCGGCTATCGCCCCATCGTCGACGCGGGGCAGCGCATGATGGCTCTGCCCGCGCCCACCGCCAGCCGCATGAACCCGAAGGAAATTGCCGACACGCTGCGCAACCTCAAGCGCGGCGAAACGTTCCACTACAACGTGCGCGGCCAGCATTTCTACGCCCCGCGCACGACCGCCGAATTCGCCGCCATCAAGGCTGCCGAGCCGGAAATCCGCATCCTGGCCGGCAGCACCGACATCGGCCTGTGGGTCACCAAGCAGTTCCGCGAGCTCGGCAACCTGCTGTATGTCGGCCAGGTCGAGGCACTCAACACGATCGCCACGCGCGACGGCTTCATCGAGATTGGCGCCGCTGTCACGCTCGAAAACGCCTACGCCGCGCTGGCCGCCTCGCACCCGGAACTGACCGAGCTGTGGAAGCGCTTTGCCTCGCTGCCGATCCGCAATGCCGGCACGCTGGGCGGCAACGTGGCCAACGGTTCGCCGATCGGCGACTCGATGCCGGCCCTGATCGCGCTGGGCGCCGAGGTGGTGCTGCAACACGCTGACGTGCGCCGCACGATGCCGCTGGAAGATCTCTACTTGGCCTACCAGAAGACCGCGATGGCGCCGGGCGAATTTGTCGCCGCGCTGCGTGTGCCCGTGCAAGGGCCGCGATTCTTCCGCACCTACAAGCTGTCGAAACGCTTCGACGAGGACATTTCCGCCGTGTGCGCTGCATTCGGCATCACCGTCGAAGACGGCATCGTGACGTCGGCGCGCATCGCGTTCGGGGGCATGGCGGCCACGCCGAAGCGCGCCGCGCTGACCGAGGCCGCGCTGACCGGACAACCGTGGAACGAAGCCACCGCGCGCGCCGGCATGGCCGCACTGGGCCAGGACTACACGCCGCTGAGCGACATGCGCGCCACGTCGAGTTATCGCGCGCGCGGCGCCGCCAACCTGCTGTATCGCTTCTGGTTGGAAACCCGCGACAACGCGCTGCCGGCCGCCATGGTCAACGTCCGCGCCATCGGCGCCGGTGAAACCGTGAGCGCCTGAGGAGAGCCCGCATGAACAAGCAAACCGAACCCTTCCTGCTCGACGCCAGCGTGGCGGCGGAAGCATCGCCGCAGGTCGGCATCTCGCGTCCGCACGAATCCGCGCACCTGCATGTGGCCGGCACCGCCACCTATACGGACGATATCCCCGAACTGGCCGGCACGCTGCACGCGGCGCTCGGCATGAGCGCCCGGGCCCATGCGCGCCTGAAATCGATCGACCTGGCGCGCGTGCGCAAGGCGCCCGGCGTGGTGTCCGTGCTGACCGCCGCCGACATTCCCGGCGTCAACGACTGCGGTCCGATCATCCACGACGACCCGATCCTGGCCCGCGACACGGTCCAGTTCATCGGCCAGCCGATCTTCATCGTGGTGGCTTCTTCGCACGACGCCGCGCGCCGCGCCGCGCGTCTGGCCGATATCGAATACGAAGACCTGCCGCCCGTGCTGACGCCCGAGGCCGCGCACGCAGCCGGCAGCTACGTGCTGCCGCCGATGCACCTGACGCGCGGCGAACCCGAGCGCCATTTGCACGCCGCCGCGCATCGTCACAGCGGCAAGATCCAGCTTGGCGGACAGGAACAGTTCTACCTCGAAGGCCAGATCGCCTACGCGGCGCCGCGCGAGAACGACGGCATGCACGTCTGGTGCTCGACCCAGCATCCCACCGAAATGCAGCACGCCGTGGCCCATATGCTGGGCTGGCAGGCGCATCAGGTGCTGGTGGAATGCCGGCGCATGGGCGGCGGCTTTGGCGGCAAGGAATCGCAGTCGGCAATGTTTGCGTGCTGCGCGTCGCTGGCCGCCTGGAAGCTGCTGTGCCCAGTGAAGCTGCGGCCGGACCGCGACGACGACATGATGATCACCGGCAAGCGCCACGACTTCGTGTTCGATTTCGACGTGGGTCACGACGACGCAGGCCACATCGAAGGCGTGCGCGTGGAGATGGTGTCGCGCGCCGGCTTTTCGGCTGACCTGTCCGGCCCGGTGATGACGCGCGCGATCTGCCACTTCGACAACGCGTACTGGCTGCCGAATGTGCAGATCGACGGCTACTGCGGCAAGACAAATACGCAAAGCAATACGGCCTTCCGCGGCTTTGGCGGTCCGCAGGGCGCGTTCGCGATCGAGTACATCCTCGACAACGTGGCGCGCAACGTCGGCAAGGATTCGCTCGAAGTGCGCCGCGCCAACTTCTATGGCAAGAACGAACGCAACGTCACGCCGTACGGCCAAACCGTGGAAGACAACGTGATCCACGAGTTGATCGACGAACTGGCGGCATCGTCCGAGTACAAGGCGCGCCGCGACGCCACGCGCGCATTCAACGAGACAAGCCCGATCCTCAAGAAGGGCATCGCCATCACGCCGGTCAAGTTCGGCATCTCGTTCAACGTCGCGCATTACAACCAGGCAGGCGCGCTGGTGCACGTCTACAACGACGGCTCGGTACTGGTGAACCACGGCGGCACCGAAATGGGCCAGGGCCTTAACACCAAGGTGGCGATGGTGGTGGCGCACGAGCTCGGCATCCGCATGGAGCGCGTGCGCGTGACCGCCACCGACACCAGCAAGGTGGCCAATACCTCGGCCACGGCGGCCTCGACCGGCGCCGATTTGAACGGCAAGGCCGCGCAGGACGCAGCGCGCCAGATCCGCGAACGCCTGGCCGCCTTTGCCGCGCGCAAGGCCGGCGTGGAACCAGACGCGGTGCGATTTGGCGATGACCTCGTCGTGGCGGGCGAGTTGCGCCTGTCGTTCGGCGACCTGGCGCGCGAGGCCTACGTGGCCCGCGTGCAATTGTGGTCCGACGGTTTCTACACCACGCCCAAGCTGCACTGGGACCAGAAGGCGCTGCAGGGACGTCCGTTCTATTACTTCGCTTACGGCGCGGCCTGCTCGGAAGTGATCGTCGATACGCTGACTGGCGAATGGAAACTGCTGCGCGCCGATGCGCTGCACGATGCGGGCAAGTCGCTCAATCCAGCCATCGATATCGGCCAGGTGGAAGGCGCGTTCATCCAGGGCATGGGCTGGCTGACCACCGAGGAACTGTGGTGGAACCAGCAAGGCAAGCTGATGACGCACGCGCCGTCGACTTACAAGATCCCGGCGATCAACGACTGCCCGGAAGCGTTCAACGTGCGGCTTTTCCAGAATCGCAACGTCGAGGACAGCATCCATCGCTCCAAGGCCGTCGGCGAGCCGCCGCTGCTGCTGCCGTTCTCGGTGTTCTTTGCCATCCGCGATGCAATCGCCGCCGTGGCCGACTACGAGATCAACCCGCCACTGCGCGCGCCGGCCACATGCGAGGCCATCCTCGATGCGGTGCAGGCCGTGCAGGACGCGCGGGCTGACAGCGCGGCGGCCGAAGCCGCCATCGTTTGACGCCAGAGAGAACCACCATGCAGGACGCCCCGCTCAAGCCGTTCCGTTTCGAGGATGCCGCGCGCTGGATACGTGCCGGCGTGCCCGTTGCGATGGTCACCATCGTCGAGGTCAAGGGCTCCGCGCCGCGCGAGCCGGGCATCCGCATGCTGGTCACCGCAAGCGACCTGGTCGGCACGATCGGCGGCGGCCACCTCGAATGGCGCGGCATGGACATCGCACGGGCGATGCTCGCCAATCGCGACGTGCGGGGCAACCCCCGGCGGCGTATCGAGCGCATTGCCCTGGGCCCGACGCTGGGCCAGTGCTGCGGCGGCGTGGTGAAGCTGGCGTTCGAAGTGCTAGGCGAGGACGACCTGGCTTGGCTGGATGCAGTAATTGCCGCGTTTGCGGCCGGCCGGCCCCTGCAGCGCGCGGTGCCGCGCAGCGCAAGCGTCACGTTCGGACCCAGCGCCGCGCTGCTGCCCGCGGTGGCGCTGCAGGCCGACGACACATGGATCGATACGCTCGTACCCGACCGGATGCACGTCGTGCTGTTCGGCGCCGGGCACGTCGGCCATGCGCTGGTCAAGGTGCTGGCGACGCTGCCGTGCCGCGTGCACTGGGTCGACGAGCGCGACACGCTGTTCCCGGGCAACCTGCCCGACAACGTAGAGGCCGAGGCGACCGACACGCCCGAGGCGGTGGTCGATCAGGCGCCAGCGGGCGCTTACTTTATTGCCATGACGCACAGCCACGCGCTTGATCAGCAGCTGTGCGAGCGCATCTTGCGGCGCACCGATTTTGCATACTTCGGTCTGATCGGCTCGAAAACCAAGCGCGCCAAATTCGAGCACCGGATGGTCGAGCACGGCATCGACCCGGCACGGTTGCCCGAAATGACCTGCCCGATGGGTGTCTCGGGCATCACGGACAAGGCTCCGGCTATGATTGCGGTAGCCATCGTCGCCCAGTTGCTTCAGGTTCGCGAACAGCGCATTGCCGCGCTGAACGCAGGCCGGCTGGAGACGGTGCATCCGTAACAGAACAGCCGTGATCCGGCTGTCGCCATAGAAAAGAGGCCCCATGACCATCGATGCCGCGCTGGCGGACAAGATCCGCCGTACTCCCAAGGCCGAATTGCACGTGCATATCGAAGGCACGCTCGAACCCGAGCGCATCTTCCGGCTGGCCCAGCGCAACAACGTCAAGCTGGCCTACCCCGACGTAGAGGCGCTGCGCGCCGCCTATGCCTTCACCGACCTGCAGTCGTTCCTGGACATCTATTACGCCGGCGCCAGCGTGCTGCTGACCGAAGAAGATTTCTTCGACATGACGATGGACTACGTCAAGCGCGCCGCCGCCGATAACGTCCGCCACGCCGAGATCTTCTTCGATCCGCAAACCCACACCGCGCGCGGCGTGCCGATCGGCACGGTGATCGACGGCATTGCCGATGCGCTGGCCCAGGCGCGCACCGAATACGATTTCAGCAGCAGCATGATTCTCTGCTTCCTGCGTCATTTGTCCGAAGAAGATGCCTTCGCCACGCTGGAAGCGGCGTTGCCGTATCGCGACCGCTTCGTCGGCGTCGGTCTCGATTCGTCCGAGCGCGGTAACCCGCCCGAGAAATTCGCGCGCGTGTTTGCCCGGGCCCGCGAACTGGGATTGCATCTCGTCGCGCATGCCGGTGAGGAAGGACCGCCGCAATACATCGCCGATGCGCTCGATATCCTGCAGGTCGAACGCATCGACCATGGCGTGCGTGCGATCGACGACGAGGCGCTGGTGCAGCGCCTGGCGCGCGAGCGGATCGCACTGACCGTGTGTCCGCTTTCCAACCAGAAGCTGATGGTGCATCCGGACCTGCGCGATCACCCGATGAAGCGGCTGCTCGACGCCGGCGTCGCGGTGACGCTCCATTCGGACGATCCCGCGTATTTCGGCGGCTATATGAACGCCAACTGGGAGGCATCGTTCGAAGCGCTGCCGCTCGATGCGGCCGACGCGCACAAACTGGCCCGCAACAGTTTCGAGGCGGCCTTTTTGCCCGATGTGCAGAAGGCCGAATTCCTGGCCGAAGTCGACCATTTCTGGTCGGCCACGCCCTCATCACCGCCCGCGACGGCCAACGTGACCGCCACGACCTGACCGGGTACAAACCAAGAACGCCGGTTGCCACGGCCGCTGCCACATCGGCGCGGTCGAGGCGCCGGCCGTCCCGAGACAAGACGATGACGACTTCCCCCGCAACTGGCACGAAAGGTGCCGTGACCCGTGCCATCCGTGGCCGCATCCTCCACTTCCTGCGCGATCCGCAGTTTCACGAGGACGCCTATCAGTATTGGGAAGACGGGCTCATGATCGTCACGGCTGGCCGTATCGCGGCGGTCGGCCCGTATGAAGACCGGTCGCGCGACATCCCCGTCGGCGCCGAGGTGGTCGATCATCGCGGCAAGCTGATCGTGCCCGGCTTTATCGACACGCACATCCACTATCCGCAGACCGATATCATTGCGTCGCCTTCGCCGGGCCTGTTGCACTGGCTGGACACCTACACGTTCCCGGAAGAACGCCGTTTCAGCGACGCACACTACGCGCGTGGCGTTGCCGATTTCTTTACCGATGAACTGCTGCGCAACGGCACCACGACCGCCATGGTCTGGAGCACCGTGCACGCGACCTCGGCCGATGCGCTCTTTGCGGCCAGCCAGGCGCGCAACATGCGGATGATTACCGGCAAGGTGCTGATGGACCGCAACTGCCCGGACTTCCTGCGCGATACGCCGGAGTCCGGCGCCCGCGATTCGGCCGACCTGATCTCGAAATGGCACGGCAAGGATCGCCTCGCCTATGCCATCACCCCGCGTTTCGCGCCGACTTCGACTGAAGCGCAACTGGCCGCCTGCGGCGAATTGGCGCGCGCACACACGGACGTCTTCGTGCAGACGCACGTGGCCGAAAATCGCGACGAAGTGAAATGGGTGGCCGAACTGTTCCCCGATGCGCGCAGCTATCTCGATGTCTACGATCGCTACGGGCTGCTGCGTCCAGGCGCGTTCTATGGGCACGCGATCTATCTGGACGATGGCGACCGCCGGCGGCTGGCCGATAGCGGCGCGGCGGTGGCGCACTGCCCCACGTCGAATCTGTTCCTCGGCAGCGGTTTTTACGATTTCCACCAGTCCGATGCGAATCGGCTGAACGTGACGCTGGCCACCGACGTCGGCGGCGGCACCTCGTTCTCGATGTTCCGCACCATGAACGCGGCGCACAAGGTGGCACGCATGGGCGGCTATCACCTGACCGCGCTGCGCATGTTTTACCTGGCGACGCGCGCGGCCGCCGAGGCGCTTGGCTGGCAGGACCGCATCGGCAGCTTCGAAGTGGGTCGCGAGGCCGATTTCATCGTGCTCGATCCGCAGGCCACGCCGTTGATCGCGCGGCGCAGCGCGCGCTCAGAAACGCTCGAGGAGCAGCTGTTCGCTTTTGCATTGCTTGGCGATGACCGCGTCATCGACAGCGTGTACGTCATGGGCGAGGCCGCGCAGGCAGTGGCAAGCGCCTGATAGCCCGTGGGAATGTGCTGACTTCGGCGCGCATGACGCGGTCGCGGATTAGCCTTCGTCAGCGCGTGGCGTTGACCAAAATCAACACAATCGTCATCAAACCGCTCTAGCCTTTGGCATTCGTGCGCCCTCTCAAATGGGCGCGGACGGAATTACGAACTCGCTGGACCATTGATGACTGCCCGCTCTGACTCACTCTCGCCGGCCGAGGCGCGCGCCCCGGCCGACGTTTCCTGCGCCCCCCGGCGCCCGCATCCTGCCAACCATACCGCGCTACCCGAGCCCATCGCGCCGGACGCGCCCTTCCCCAACCGCAAGACCATCCGCAGCTGGCTGATACCGCTGGGCAGCCGCAGCACGCCGCGCGCGCTGATGCTGTTCGCCTTCGACTACTCACTGTTCGCCGCGCTGCTGGCCGGCCTGATACTGGCTGCGGACTGGTGGGCCAAGCTCGGGCTTGGCGTGCTTGCCGGGCTGATCATCGCGCGGCTGTTCATCATCGGCCACGACGCCTGCCACCAGAGCCTTACCGCCCGTCGCGGACTGAACAAGTGGCTGGGCCGGCTCACCTTCCTGCCGTCGCTCACGCCGTACAGCCTGTGGGAAGTGGGCCACAACGTCGTGCATCACGGCTACACCAATCTCAAGGGCTTCGATTTCGTCTGGGCTCCGTACTCGCTCGAGGAATTCCGCGCGCTGCCGCGTTATCGCCGCGTGATGGAGCGCATCTATCGCAATGGACTGGGCGCCGGCCTGTACTACCTGATCGAAATCTGGTGGCTCAAGCTGTTCTTCCCCAGCAAGCGCCAAATGAGCACGCGCCGCCCGATCTTCATGTGGGACTGCGCGCTGGTGGCCGCGTTTGGCGCGCTGTGGATCGGCGCACTTGCGTGGGTGGCGGTTGCCACCGGGCAGTCGGTCGCGTTGATGATCGGCACCGGGTTCGTCGTGCCGTTCCTGGTGTGGAATGCCACGGTCGGCTTTGTGCTCTATGTTCACCACACGCATACGAGCGTCGCGTGGTACGACACCAAGCCGATGTGGGCCAAAGCACAGCCGTTCGTCTCGACCACCGTGCATCTGCGCTTCGGCATGGGTATCGGCGCGGCGCTGCACCACATCATGGAACACACCGCGCACCACGTCGACATGAGCGTGCCGCTTTACCGCCTGAAGCGCGCCCAGGCCATGCTTGAGCACGCGCTACCGGGACGCATCATCATCGAGAATTTTTCGTGGCGCTGGTATTTCCAGACAGCGCGCCGCTGCAAACTCTACGATTTCAAGGCGCTGTGCTGGACCGATTTCCGCGGTCGGCAGACCAGCGAAAACGCTCCGGTACCTGTCTGACGATCGTGTTGCAGTGATTGCAATACAACAACGGGCGCGGTGGACTTTGGCTGCCGCGCCCGTTAGAATTGCGCCTTCCATTGGGGAGTAGCCGCCCTGATCTCACCGCGCCGCGCAATGCGGCACCCGGAAGACAGGGGCGTACGTCAACAGACTTGACCAAATGCCACCTCGGCAAGCGGTTATGGCGTGCGCAGCACGGGGACCTTGTGTCCAGCGCCTGGCGAGACCGATGACCATACCTTTCTGGCCGGGCCGGGAAAGGTGTGCGTCATTGGCATCTCGCGAGATGCATTTGCGGCCCGGATATTTCACCAACAATAATGGAATCGTTCCTCGTCTCCACAGGTATCGTCGCGCTCGCTGAAATGGGCGACAAGACGCAATTGCTGTCGCTGGTACTGGCCGCGCGCTACCGAAAACCCATTCCGATCATTCTTGGCATCCTGATTGCGACGCTGGTCAACCACGGCTTTGCCGGCGCGCTGGGCGGCTGGATTACCGGCGTGCTGGGCGCAAACCTGCTGCGCTGGATACTCGGCCTGGGCTTTATCGCGATGGCCGGCTGGATGCTGATTCCCGACAAGCTCGACGACGCCGAAGAAGCCAAACCCGTCAAAGGCGCGCTCGGCATCCTGGGCACCACGATCGTGGCGTTCTTCTTTGCCGAGATGGGCGACAAGACGCAGATCGCCACCGTGGCGCTGGCCGCACGCTTCCATGGCGAGGTAATCGCCGTGGTGGCAGGAACCACGTTCGGCATGATGCTGGCCAACGCACCGGCGGTATTGCTGGGCGACCGCTTCGCCAACAAGATGCCGATCGCACTGGTCCACAAGATTGCGGCGGCGATCTTCCTGGTGCTAGGCCTCCTGGCGCTGTTCAACGTCGGCGGCTGATTTCGGTACGGGCGGCACCACCCTCGGCGCACAGGCCTTTGCACGGCGTAACAGAGCCTTACAACTGCCTGTGTGCCGCCGGCACCCATGCCTCGTTAGAGGAAGCATCCGACCCGTTCGGACCATCCCCACAACGAGGAACAGATGTCAAAGCCAAAGAAAAACAACGGACTGGCCCGCCTGCTGCCTGCCTGGCGTCCGGTGCTGATGGTCGTGGCATGCGCCACGGCCCTGACCGGCTGCGTGACCGAGCGCGTCGTGGTGCGCCAGCCGCCGCCCGCGCAGCATCCCGCACAGATGGTGCGAAACATGCCGCCGCCCGTCCACGAGGACCGTGGTGCGCCACCGGGCTATGGCTGGAATTGGGTGCCCGGACACTGGAAGTGGGCCGGCAATGACTGGCTCTGGGTGCATGGCAAGTGGGTGCAGCAGCCAGTGCCCCCGATGCCGGCCGTCATCGTCGAGCAAGTCACGGTGGCGCCTGCCCCGCACGCTTATTGGGTGCCCGGCCATTGGGTCTGGCGTTACGAAGGCGGCGGCGGCTGGGCCTGGGTCAAGGGCGCCTGGCACGGCTGATGAAACGCCGCGCATAAAAAAACGGGGCGCGAAGCCCCGTTCAAACCCTCGCCAGTCCGGAACTGCCGGCTGCCGCAATGGCAGCCTCCGGACCGTCGATCACCGATGCTCGGTCAGAATCAGTTGGCGGTCTTTGCGCCGCCCTCGAACCATTGGCCCAGCAACGCGCGCTCGTCGTCCGTGATCTGCGTGACGTTGCCCAGCGGCATTGCCTTCTGCTGCACGGCCTGCTGGTAGATCAGTTGCGCATGCGCCTTGATACCGTCGACGGTATCGAGCTTGATGCCCTTGGCGGCGGTCGGCATCATCTTCGGCTGCTCGGCATGGCACTGCACGCAACGCGTGTTGATGATTTCCTGCACCTTCACGAAGCTCACCGCGTTGGCGGCGGCGTCGCCACCGTTGCTCGCCACCTGCTGGCGCGGCTGCGGCGCGATCATGAAAGCCACCAGACCCAGACAGGCCACGCCGGCCGCCGGCCAGGCGAAATTGATCTTGCCCTTGTGTTTGAGAATGAAAAACTGGCGAATCAGCACGCCGGCCAGCATCAGCATGATCAGCACGGCCCAGTTGTTCTTGGCCGCGTAGGTCATGCTGTAGTGGTTCGACAGCATCGCAAACAGCACCGGCAGCGTGAAGTACGTGTTATGAACGCTGCGCTGCTTGCCGCGCTTGCCGTGGATCGGATCCACCGGCTGGCCCGCTTTCAGTGCCACCACCACCTTGCGCTGACCCGGGATGATCCAGAACAGCACGTTGGCGCTCATGATCGTGGCGATCATCGCACCGGTCAGCAGGAATGCCGCGCGGCCCGAGAACACATGGCACGCCACGAAGGCGGCCACCGCCACGTACAACGCCACCAGAATGCCAACGGTGCGATCGCTCTTGCCGAAGAAGCGGCAGATCGAGTCGTACACCACCCAGCCGATCACCAGGTACGACACCGCAAAGCCAACCGCCGCGCCGGGCGACATGTCATATACGTTCTTGTCGATCAGGAACGTGCTGGCGTTGAACAGGTACAGCACCACGAGCAGCGCAAAGCCGCTCATCCACGTCGAATACGACTCCCAGTAGAACCAGTGCAGGTTCTCCGGCAGCGTCTTTGGCGCGGTGAGATATTTCTGAGGGTTGTAGAAGCCGCCGCCGTGTACGGCCCAGAGTTCACCATCGACGCCCTTTTCCTTCAGGTCGCTGGCGTTGGGGCGCGTCAGGCTGTTGTCGAGCCAGACGAAATAGAACGACGATCCGATCCACGCGATGGCGGTGATGACGTGCAGCCAACGCAACAGCATATTGGCCCAGTCGAGAATGTAGCCTTCCATGACTTGTCTCCTTGTTCCCGTCCGCCTCGATCAGCTGCCGCGGTAGGTCGAGTACGACCACGGCGACACCAGCAGCGGCACGTGGTAGTGCGCGGCGGTATCGGCAATGCCGAAGCGCAGCGTGACCACGTCGAGAAACGCCGGCTCGGGCAACTTGACGCCCTGGGCACGGAAATAGTCGCCAGCACCAAAATCAAGCTCGTACACGCCCGGCGCCAGGTCTGCGCCCTCCAGCAAGGGCTGATCGGCACGGCCGTCGTGGTTGGTCTTGATCGACTTCAGCGTCTCGCGCCGATTGTCGACAATTTTATGAAGGGAAACCGACATGCCGGCACCGGGAGTGCCCGCGGCAGTATCGAGAACGTGAGTGGTCAAGCGTCCCATCCTGTTCTTCCTTTGGAGTGTGGGTTGTGAGGGGCGCCGCTGCCTTCACTAGCACCATTCGTGGGAAATAGTGCCCGCTCGGTACGTGTTTCAACGCATCCCGGCGCTGGATTGGTGCGTGGCGACAATGCGCCAGACCCATCCTGGTGACAACTCGGTAAATACCCGCAGTTGTCAAAAACCGTGGTCGGTTTTGTTGACAATGGTGCTTGCATATCCAAATAATTGTCAACAATTTTTAGATCTGCGCTCCCGAATGATCGATATCAGCGCGCTTGATGTCGACGCCGTACCGGATCGCTACGATCGCTGACCATCGCCTCTCCTGCTAAAGCGAGTGTCCAGGATGTCCAAGAATCTCAAGTTGATTGCCGCCGCGACTGACGCCCAGTTGGGCCCCGCCGACAACAAGCCCGCCCGCAAGGGGTCGGTCGAAGAGCGCATGTATCACGAGATCTATGACGCGATCATGGAACACCGGCTGCCGCCGCGCACCAAGCTGACCGAGCATTCCCTTTGCGAGATCTATGCCACCGCGCGACATACGGTGCGCAAGGTGCTGTCGCGGCTGGCCGCCGACGGCATGGTCGATCTGGAGCCCAATCGCGGCGCGTTCATCGCCAGTCCGTCGACTGACGAGGCGCACGACATGTTCGAGCTGCGCCAGATGCTCGAACGCGCGGTGCTCGAAAAGCTCGCCTCGCTGCCCAACGTGCGCAGCGTGATCGCCCCGCTGCGCAAGATGGTCAACGACGAGCGCCAGGCGTTCCTCACGCACGAACGCCCGCGCTGGATCCGCCTGTCGGCGGAATTCCACACCGCGCTGGCCGAACTGTCCGGCAATGCGTTGCTGGTGACGATGATGCGCCGGCTGGTCTCGCGTACCACGCTGATGATTGCCAGCGTGGAAGCCCCCGGCCACAACGCATGCTCGTTCGACGAGCACGATGAAATTCTCGACGCACTGGAACAGGGCGACGCCGCCCTGGCCCAATCGCGCATGGCGCACCACCTTGGCGCCTGCGCGGACCGCGTGCAGCCGGACGAGCCCGGCAACTTCGATCTTCGCAGCGTGCTGGGCCGCTCCACCTAGCGCAATGTTCCCGCCGCCGGGCAACAGTCGTCCCCTGTTGCCGATGCCGGCCCACCGGATTCGCCCCTATTCCGCCCGTCAGAGGCACGGCGAAACACCGGACAAGAACCGTCAACAATTGCCCACGACAAGAGGCAGCGACAAAACGGTCATCAGGGCCATAACCCGGCGCGCGTTCCCATCAAAACCAAAGGAGAGGAGACACACCATGAATTCCGCAAGCACCACGGTCCCCACGGATCTCACAAATGAGCGACTGCCCTCGGGGCGGTTGCTGGCCCTGGGCCTGCAGCATGTGCTGGTGATGTACGCCGGCACGGTGGCGGTTCCGCTGATTGTCGGCGGCGCGCTCAAGCTGCCGAAGGATCAGCTCGCTTTCCTGATCAATGCCGACCTGTTCGCCGCCGGTCTGGCCACGCTGATTCAGGCCATCGGCTTCTGGAAGTTCGGCATCCGCATGCCGGTGATGATGGGCGTCACGTTCGCGTCGGTGGCGCCGATGATCGCGATCGGCAATGACCCCAACGTCGGCCTGCTCGGCATCTACGGCGCGGTGATCGCGTCGGGCCTGTTCGGCATCCTGATAGCGCCGATGATGGGCCGCATGCTGGGGCTGTTTCCACCGGTGGTGACCGGCACCGTGATCACGCTGATCGGCGTGTCGCTGATGCGCGTTGGCATCAACTGGGCTGGCGGCGGTCAACCCACCACGCGCGCCGTGATCGACGGCGTGGTCAAGGAAGTGCCCAATCTTGCGTACGGCGATCTGGCTAACCTCGGCATTGCCGGACTTGTGCTGGTGGTGATCCTGCTGCTGAGCAAGTACGGCCGCGGCCTGGTGTCGAACTGCGCGGTGCTGATCGGCATCGTCGTCGGCACGCTGGTGGCGATGGCGATGGGCAAGGTGTCGTTCGACGGCCTGAACGAAGCCAGCTACATGGCTGTCATTACGCCGCTGCATTTCGGCATGCCGACCTTCCAGCTCAGCGCTGTACTGTCGATGTGCATCGTGATGCTGATCACGCTGGTGGAATCGACGGGCATGTTCCTGGCGCTGTCCGACATCACGGGCCGTAAGCTCAGCACCCGGGACCTGACCGCCGGCCTGCGCGCCGACGGCCTTGGCACCGTCATTGGCGGCGTGTTCAACACGTTCCCGTACACCTCGTTCTCGCAGAACGTTGGCCTTGTCACGGTCACCGGCGTGCGCTCGCGCTACGTCGCTGCGGCCGGCGGCGTGATCCTGATCGCGTTCGGCCTGTTTCCGAAAATGGCGCATGTAGTGGCATCGGTGCCGCAATTCGTGCTCGGCGGCGCCGGCATCGTGATGTTCGGCATGGTGGCCGCCACCGGCGTCCGCATCCTCGGTTCGTGCGATTTCAATCGCAACCGGCACAACCTGTTCATCGTGGCGATCTCGATCGGCTTCGGCATGATCCCGACGCTGTCGCCCACGCTGTTCCAGTACCTGCCGAAATGGACCGATCCGTTCACGCATAGCGGCATCGTGCTCGGCACCATCGTCGCGGTGGCGCTGAACCTGTATTTCAACGGCATGCAATCGGCTGAAGAAGCCATGCGCAACGCCGCCGCGAATACGCACGGCACGGAGTAACGCGCCGGACAATCGCAGCCCAACAATTAAATTCGACAATCCGGCGACGACAATCCGCACCGCATCGCCGCCTGCTTGTCAAGGCCGCGGGACCACTTCTGGCACGCGCTTTGCGTAAGGGAAAGCGCTGTCAGGACCCATGCCTGCGAGCCAGCGGTTTTGGTTTCTCCTGAAGCAGATATAACGAGATGACACACGATAACTATCCACGCGATCTCATAGGGTACGGCGCCCAGCCACCGCACGCCCGCTGGCCGGGCGGCGCGCGCATCGCGCTCCAGTTCGTGCTCAATTACGAGGAAGGCGGCGAGAACTGCGTGCTGCACGGCGATGCCGCATCCGAGCAGTTCCTCTCCGAGATCGTTGGCGCGGCAGCCTATCCCGCGCGACACATGAGCATGGAGGGCATCTACGAGTACGGCTCTCGCGCCGGCGTCTGGCGCATCCTGCGCGAGTTCGAGCAGCGCAAGCTGCCGCTGACGGTGTTCGGCGTTTCGATGGCATTGCAGCGCCATCCGGAACTGACGCGCGCGTTCGTCGAACTGGGCCACGAAATCGCGTGCCATGGCTGGCGCTGGATTCACTACCAGGGCATCGACGAGGCCACCGAGCGCGAGCACATGCGCATCGGCATGGAGATCATCAAGGAACTGACCGGCGAGATGCCGCTGGGCTGGTACACCGGCCGCGACAGCCCCAACACGCGCAAGCTCGTCGTGGAACACGGCGGACTGCTCTATGACGCCGATTACTACGGCGACGACCTGCCGTTCTGGACCGAAGTGGAAGTCACGGGCGGCGAAAAGAAGCCCCATCTGGTGGTGCCCTACACGCTCGACACCAACGACATGCGCTTTGCCACGCCACAGGGCTTCAACACGGGCGAGCAGTTCTTCCAGTATCTGAAGGATGCATTCGACGTACTCTACGCCGAAGGCGATCCAAGCGGCCTCGATCAACCGAAGATGCTGTCGGTCGGCATGCATTGCCGCCTGCTGGGAAGACCGGGACGATTCCGCGCGTTGCAGCGCTTCCTGGACTACGTGCAGTCGCACGACAAGGTATGGATCTGCCGGCGCATCGATATCGCGCGCCATTGGATCGACACCCACCCGCACCGGAGCCAGGCATGAGCCAGACCACCTACACGATCACGCAACTGAACGCAATGCCCGAGCCCGAGTTCGTCAAGGTACTCGGCGGCATCTATGAACACTCGCCATGGTTTGCCCAGGCTGCCGCACAGCAGCGTCCGTTTTCCGATACGGCGGAACTCGCCGCTGCGCTGCGCCGCGCGGTGGACGATGCGGGCCGCGAGGCGCAACTCAAGCTTGTGCGCGCTCACCCGGAGCTTGCGGGCAAGGCCGCCGTGCGCGGCGAACTCACCGCGGAGTCCACGCGTGAGCAGGCGGGCGCGGGGCTCGATCAATGCACGCCAGAGGAATTCCAGCGTCTCCAGAATCTGAATGCGGCATATAACCAGAAGTTCGGCTTCCCTTTCATTCTGGCAGTCCGTGGCTATGATCGACACGGCATCATCGACGCCTTCGCAAGACGCCTCGATAACGCACCCGATGTCGAGTTGCAAACTTGCATCAACCAGATTCATCGAATTGCGCAATTCCGTCTGAACGACTTAGTATCCGCCTGAATAAAAAATCCATAGCGGTAAAAGAGAGAGAGAAATTCAGGAACGTTCAGCGAGATACATCGCTGTCCAACATGTAACCCGGCCGTGACGGTCCCCACTGCATCGTCAGACTTCCGTGCACGGCCGGGGAACACCGCAGAAGAAGATCCATCAGGATCCGGCACACAAGAAACGTTCTGAGCAGCATCACAACCACGGAGGTCTTAAACATGAAGAAGCAGTACAAGCCGGCTATCAAGCTGGCGGCAATCGCGGCCACCCTTTTTTCCGGCGCAGCCATGGCCCAGTCCAGCGTCACGCTGTACGGCCAGGCTGATATGTTCGTCGGCGGCATCAAGAATCCTGGCAACCCGGATCGCGCGTTCGTTGCCAACTCGGGTGGCATGCAAACCTCGTACTGGGGCATCAAGGGTACCGAGGATCTGGGCATGGGTACCAAGGCCATCTTCGACCTGAACGGATTCTTCCGCACCGACAGCGGCAGCATGGGCCGCTTCAACGGCGATTCGATGTTCAGCCGCAATGCGTACGTCGGTCTGCAGAACGACCGTTACGGCGCGCTCAAGCTGGGCCGCAACACCACGCCTTACTTCGTGTCGACGATCCTGTTCAATCCGCTGGTTGACTCGTACGTCTTCAGCCCGATGATTTTCCACACGTACTTCGGCGCAAACAACGGCCGCGTGTACGATCCGGGCATCATCGGCGATTCGGGCTGGAACAACTCGCTGGTCTATTCGACGCCGAATTTCGGCGGCCTGACTGCCAACTTCATCTACAGCGCGGGTGAATCGGCCGGCAACAACAGCAAGAACAAGTGGGGCGGCAACGTGACCTACTTCTCTGGCAACTTCGCCGCGACGGTGGCATTCCAGCAGGTCAAGTTCGACAACACCCCGTTCGATCTGGCCAACCCGCCGGCCACCCCGAACGCGAACACGCCGTTCATCGTCGGATTCGACAAGCAAACCGCCGTGCAGGCGGGCGCTTCGTACGACTTCAAGATCGTCAAGGCTTTCCTGCAAGGTCAGTACATCAAGACCAACGTGAACGCCAACCCGTTCGGCGATATCAAGCACATCGACGGACAGGCAGGCGTGTCGGTGCCGGTGGGTGCTGGCAACGTTCTCGCGTCGTACTCGTACGGTCGCGTGCTGAACGAAGTGTCGAGCTTCAAGCGCAACACGTTCGCAGTGGCCTACGACTACAACCTGTCGAAGCGCACCGACGTGTACGCCGCGTATTACTACGACAAGACGACTGGCATCGAACACGGCGACAGCTTCGGCGTCGGCGTTCGCCACAAGTTCTGATGTTCTGATCGCGCGCTGCATGCGACACAGGCCTGCCCTCGCGGCAGGCTTTTTTATGTGCGCACGCAATTACCCAAACGCGCCGCAATGCTGCGCCGCAGCGCCCAATTAAGCCACTGCAACAGGATGGAAAGCGACCCTTCCATAGGTGGATTCAATTGGCAGAGGGGCGCGCTAAAACCTAGATTAAGTGTCCGGACTGTGTGCCGGACCACGTAAACCAGGACGAGTGAGGTGACGCATGCGGCGCTATGTGAAATCCCGATCGGAACTGATGGCTATCCTGAGCCAGTGCCTGGACAACAATCCCGAATGCGGCGAGGTGGAGTTGCACGCGATGCGTGTGCACCAGCCCGACCATACGGGTTGCAACTGGAGCGCTGAGGTCGACGTTCGCCAGGACACCTTTAACGATCTGGCACAGAAGATGGCCGCAGCCCGTTCGATCATCGTGGTAATGCGAGAGCAGTACAACGTGCTGCAGTAGCCATCAGGCAAGCGGCGGCACGGAAACCGTGCGTACTGACCCGCCGACGCGCTGACACCCCGGCAGACGTGCCAGCGCACCGACAAAAGAATTCGGGCCGCATATGCGGCCCGAATTCTTTTTGTGACGACCAGAGCTGCAGAATCTGCAGATCTGGTCGACCCAGTCACACGGAACGACGCGCGTGCAGCAATCAGCGAATCGCGCTCGACTCCGCCACGGCCACGGCCGTCATATTGACGATGCGGCGCGTGGTGGCTTGCGGGTTCAGGATGTGCACCGGCTTGGCCGCACCCAGCAGGATCGGGCCCACCGTCACGCCCTGGCCGCCCGTGATCTTGAGCAGGTTGAACGCGATGTTGGCCGCGTCCAGCGTCGGCATCACCAGCAGGTTGGCGCTGCCCGCCAGCTTGGTGCTCGGCAGGAAATGACGGCGCACGTCCTCGACCAGCGCGGCATCGCCTTGCATCTCGCCCTCGACTTCGAGTTCCGGTGCGATACGCGACAGGATCGCCGCCGCTTCGCGCATCTTGACGGCCGACGGACGGCTCGACGAGCCGAACATCGAATGCGACATCATCGCGACCTTCGGATGCAGGCCGAAGCGCGCAATTTCCTTTGCCGCCAGCTGCGTGATTGCGGCCAATTCCTCGGCGCTCGGATCGTCATTCACAAACGTGTCGGTGATGAACAGCGTGTACTTCTCGAGCATCAGCGCATTCATCGCGGCGAACACCTTGGCGTCGGGCGCGAGGCCGATCACGTCGCGCACGTGTTCGAGGTGCGCTTCGAAACGGCCGACCGTGCCGCACAGCAGCGCATCGGCGTCGCCCATGTGCACCAGCATCGTGCCGATCAGCGTGTTGGAACGGCGCAGCATGACCTTGGCCACATCGGGTGTCACGCCGTCGCGACCGCGCAACGCGTGATATTCCTCGTGGTACGCGCGGTAACGCGGATCGTCCTCGGGATTGACCAGTTCGAAATCGACACCGGGGCGCAGACGCAGACCGGCCTTTTCGATACGCATCTGGATCACGTGCGGACGTCCGATCAGAATCGGCTTGGCCAGACCTTCGTCGACCACCGATTGCACGGCGCGCAGCACACGCTCTTCTTCGCCTTCGGCGTAGACCACGCGCTTGGGCGCGGCCTTGGCGGCCGAGAACACCGGCTTCATGATCAGCCCGGTGTGATAGACGTAGCTCGACAGTTGCTGGCGATACGCCTCCAGGTCCTTGATCGGACGCGTGGCGACGCCCGACTCCTCGGCTGCCTTGGCCACCGCCGGGGCAATCTTCTCGATCAGACGCTGATCGAACGGGGTCGGGATGATGTAGTCCGGACCGAACTTCAGCTCGCGGCCACCGTACGCGGCGGCCACCGCGTCGTTCAGTTCCGCTTCGGCCAGTTCGGCGATCGCCTTCACGCACGCCAGCTTCATTTCTTCCGTGATCTTGGTGGCGCCGCAATCGAGCGCGCCGCGGAAGATGTACGGGAAGCACAGCACGTTGTTGACCTGGTTCGGATAATCCGAACGGCCCGTGGCGATGATGCAGTCAGGACGCGCGGCCTTGGCGATCTCGGGGCGGATTTCCGGCTCGGGATTGGCCAGCGCCAGGATGATCGGCTTGTCGGCCATGGTCTTGACCATGTCGGCCGTCAGCACGCCGGCCGTGGAGCAGCCCAGGAAGACGTCGGCATCCTTGACGATGTCGGCCAGCGTGCGGGCCGAGGTGTCCTGTGCGTAGCGCGCCTTGTTGGCTTCCATGTTGGCGTCGCGGCCCTGGAAGATCACGCCCTTGGAATCGACCACGAAGACGTTTTCGCGCTTCACGCCGAGGCTGACCATCGTATCGAGGCAGGCAATCGCCGCCGCGCCGGCGCCCGACACTGCGAGCTTCACCTTGCCGATTTCCTTGCCAACCACCTTGAGGCCATTGAGCAGCGCCGCGGCCGAGATAATCGCCGTACCGTGCTGGTCGTCGTGGAAGACCGGGATGTTCATGCGCTCGCGCAGTTGCTTCTCGATATAGAAGCACTCGGGCGCCTTGATGTCTTCCAGGTTCACACCGCCGAGCGTAGGCTCCAGCGCCGCGACGATTTCGACGATCTTGTCCGGATCGCGCGCATCGAGTTCGATATCGAATACGTCGATGCCGGCGAATTTCTTGAACAGGCAACCCTTGCCTTCCATGACCGGCTTGCCGGCCAGCGGGCCGATATCGCCCAGCCCCAGCACAGCCGTGCCGTTGGTGATCACCGCCACCAGATTGCCACGCGAGGTGTACTCGGCAGCCATCGAGGGATCCTTGTGGATTTCCTCGCAGGCGTATGCCACGCCAGGCGAATAGGCCAGCGACAGGTCGCGCTGGTTGGACAGCGCCTTGGTGGCCGTTACCTGGATCTTGCCCTTGGTGGGGCTGCGATGGTATTCCAGCGCGGCCAGCCGCAGTTGTTCCTCGGGGCTGTTGGGGGCATGTTGCGGTGCATCACCGCTGGTCTTGCTGCTCATCTGCTTGTCCGGAAAGAGAAGGCGAAAAAAAACGAGGAGCCATTCTAGCCCAGCCATCACGCCTCGACAGGGCTTTACCGGCGTACACGCGGGGATTTTTCGGCCGCGGCCATCAAAAGTGTTTTTACCGTGTGGTACGCAATCCGCATTGATTCATCTGCAAACCATTCCCCGCAAATGCGTCGACGAATGTCGACCAATGCATGCGCTTAAGGCCGCTCTTCCACCCTACTTCTTTTCCTTGTCGACTTCCAGCGTGACGCGCCGGGGTCGACCGCTCTCGCCGGGAAAGTCGACGAACGCGCTGCGGATCATGTAGGGCATCACGGCCGTCAGGCTGCCGCCTTCGGTGGTATTGCGCGCCGTCACCTGATAGACGCGCTGCCCGCTGCGCGCGTCGTTGAAAAACACCCGCAGGTTCGAGAACGTTACCGGCACGTCGCGCACGACCGTTTGCGGCGGCCAGTAGCCCGGCCCCCAGCCGTAAGGACCCCATGGCCGATACCACCCGTACGGCCCGTAGTACGGACCCCACGGACCGTACCAGGGATCGGGATAGACGGTTTCCGCCACACGGACCAGCCCGGGCGCGCTGTCGTACTCCATCGACACTAGATAGCGCGCCTGCCTTGCCGGCGCCTGTTCGAAGCCGACGCCGGCCAGCGCCTGGGCCAGCCATGCTTCGTAGGTCTGGCGATCGAGCTGGACGTCCTGTTGCGGCGCGTGGTCGAACGCATAGGTGCGCGGCGCATCGTTGGACCAGCCGGTCTGGCGGAACGACGTGACCTCGGTGGTCACCGTGCTCGCGCAGCCCGACAGCCAGAATGCCGCCGCCGCCATCAGCGCCCAGACGCCCCCGCGCCTGCCCCAACCCGCCAAACCTTGCCACATCATCGCGATACCTCTTGTTCTTGATCCGTTCACGTTTCCTGAGACACGAACGCACGCGCCAAATTCCCGCGCCGAAGCGGCCCGGCGCAGCCCGGCACCCCCTTGGCTACAATGGGGGCTTCCGGGCCGTTGTCGCACGGCCCACGCCCCCGGTCACCAGAAGACAGGATCCCCATGCTGCGCACCGACACGCCCGTTACCGT
The DNA here is from genome assembly GCF_058799075.1 of Cupriavidus sp. GW822-FHT06G04. NCBI lineage: Bacteria > Pseudomonadati > Pseudomonadota > Betaproteobacteria > Burkholderiales > Burkholderiaceae > Cupriavidus > Cupriavidus sp. GW822-FHT06G04. The sequence continues at coordinate 373,804 of NZ_JBXALD010000004.1, forward strand.
CTATCGCAAGGACTATACTCCGCCCGCGTTTGCCATCGACCACGTCGACATGGTGCTCGACCTGGACCCACAGCGCACCGTTGTCACCAGTACGCTGACGCTGCGGCGCACAGGCGCCGCCGATGCGCCGCTGGTGCTCGCCGGAGAAGCGCTCGAACTCGTCGGCATCAAGCTGGACGGCCAGCCGTTCACCACGTTCACGGTCGATGACGAAACCCTGACGCTGACCGGCCTGCCCGCGCACGGCTCGCTCGAGATCACCGCGGCCTGCAATCCGGCGGCCAATACCACGTTGTCGGGGCTCTATGTCTCGAACGGCAACTTCTTCACGCAATGCGAAGCCGAAGGGTTTCGCCGCATCACGTATTTTTTGGACCGTCCCGATGTGATGGCCACCTACCGCGTCACGCTGCGCGCCCAGCGCGCGACGAGTCCGGTATTGCTGTCGAACGGCAACCTGCTGTCGCAGCGCGAGCTTCCGGACGGCCGCCACGAGGCGGTCTGGGAAGACCCGTTCCGCAAGCCGTCCTACCTGTTTGCACTGGTGGCCGGCAAACTCGAATGCATCGAGGAAAAGATCGTTTCCGCGTCGGGCAAGGAAAAGCTGTTGCAGGTCTGGGTAGAACCGCAGGACTTGGACAAGACGCGCCACGCGATGGATTCGCTGATCCACTCGATCCGCTGGGACGAACGGCGCTTCGGGCTGGAACTCGATCTGGACCGCTTCATGATCGTCGCGGTCAGCGACTTCAACATGGGCGCAATGGAAAACAAGGGCCTGAACATCTTCAACACGAAGTACGTGCTGGCCAACGCGCAGACCGCCACCGACGTGGACTTTGCCAACATCGAATCGGTGGTGGCGCACGAGTACTTCCACAACTGGACCGGCAATCGCGTCACCTGCCGAGACTGGTTCCAGTTGTCGCTCAAGGAAGGCCTGACCGTATTCCGCGACCAGGAGTTTTCGGCCGACATGATGGGATCGGAATCGGGCCGCGCGGTCAAGCGCATCGAGGACGTGCGCGTGCTGCGCCAGGTGCAGTTCCCCGAAGATGCGGGCCCAATGGCGCATCCGGTGCGGCCCGACAGCTACGAGGAAATCAACAATTTCTACACGGTCACCGTCTATGAGAAAGGCGCCGAAGTCGTGCGCATGTACCAGACGCTGCTCGGCCGCGACGGCTTTCGCAAAGGGATGGACCTGTACTTCGAGCGTCACGATGGCCAGGCTGTGACGTGCGACGATTTCCGCGCGGCCATGGCCGACGCGAACGGGCGCGACCTGACCCAGTTCGGGCTCTGGTACAGCCAGGCTGGCACGCCGGTGGTCACGGCGAAGACGCAGTGGGACGGCGCCGCCGGGGCGCTGACGCTGACACTCACGCAGCGCTGCCCCAAAGTCGGCATCGAGACCCGCGCCGGGTCGCCGGCCAAGCAGCCGTTCCATATTCCGTTCGCGCTGGGCCTGATCGACGCCAGCGGCAACGACCTGCCTCTGCAGCTCGACGGCGAAACGCAGGCCGCGGGCACCACGCGCGTGCTCGACTTCACGCAGGCCGAGCAATCGTTCCGTTTCGTCGGACTTCCCCGGGGCGACCAGGCGCCGCTGCCATCGCTGCTGCGTAATTTCTCCGCGCCGGTGATCGTCGACTACGAATACAGCGACGCGGAACTGACTTTCCTGCTGGCCCACGACAGCGACGCGTTCAATCGTTGGGAAGCCGGCCAGCGGCTGGCCACGCGCGCGCTGTTGCAGCTGGTTGGCGATGCGCAGGCCCGGCGCGAACTGAAACTGGACCCCGCGTTGGTCGCGGCATTCCGCACGGTGCTCACCGATGACACGCTGAATCCGGCTTTCCGCGAACAGGCACTGATGCTGCCCGCCGAAGCATATCTGGCCGAACGCATGGGCGTAGCCGATCCGGCCGCGATTCATCGCGCGCGCCTGTTCCTGCGCGAGGGTCTGGCGCGTGCGCTCAAGGCCGAATGGCTGGCTGCCTACCAGGCCAACGAGACGCCCGGCGCGTATAGCCCTGACGCCGATTCGATGGCCAAACGCGCGCTGCGCAATCTCGCGCTCGGCTATCTGGCCGACAGCGGCGATGCCGACATGCAGGCGCTGGCCGAGCACCACTATCAGCAAAGCGACAACATGACCGATCGCTTTGCCGCACTGTCCGCACTGGTCAACAGCTTCGCACCGGGGCGCGAGCATGCCCTGGCAGATTTCTACGAGCGCTTTGAAAACGACGCACTGGTCATCGACAAATGGTTCTCGCTGCAGGGCATGCAACGCGGCGAAGTGGGCCCGCACGCGGGCAAACGCACGATCGACACGGTGCGCGCGCTGATGGAGCATCCTGCGTTCAACCTGCGCAACCCCAACCGCGCCAGGTCGCTGATCTTCAGCTTCTGCTCCGGCAACCCCGCACAGTTCCATGCCGAAGACGGCTCCGGCTACGTGTTCTGGGCCGACCAGGTGCTGGCGCTGGACGCCATCAACCCGCAGGTCGCGGCGCGTCTTGCGCGCGTGATGGATCGCTGGCAGAAGTACGAGATCCCGCTGCGCGACCGGATGCGCGCCGCGCTGGAGCGCGTGGCGGCATCGTCCACGCTGTCGCGCGATGTGCGCGAAATCGTCAGCAAATCGCTGGCGAGTTGAAGTGAGGCAGGCGGCACGCTCGTCGGGATTTGGGGCTATCCCTGGCGGCGGCCCTGTAGAATGGCGGCCATCCAAGGAGAACCCACCATGACACGCATCAGCCTCACCCGCTATCTTGTCGAGGAGCAGCGCAAACACAACACGATCCAGCCGGAGCTCCGGCTGCTGATCGAGGTGGTTGCCCGCGCCTGCAAGGCCATTTCCAACGCCGTCAGCAAGGGCGCCCTCGCGGGCGTGCTGGGCTCGGCCGGCACCGGCAACGTCCAGGGCGAAACCCAGCAGAAGCTCGACGTGATCGCCAACGAAGTGCTGCTGGACGCCAATGAATGGGGCGGCCATCTGGCGGCCATGGCATCGGAAGAAATGGACTCGTTCTACGAGATTCCGAATCGCTACCCGAAGGGCGAATACCTGCTGCTGTTCGATCCGCTCGACGGCTCGTCGAACATCGACGTGAACGTGTCGATCGGCACGATCTTCTCGGTGCTGCACATGCCCAAGCCCGGCCAGACCGTGACGGACAGCGACTTCCTGCAGCCGGGCACGCACCAAGTGGCCGCCGGCTACGCCGTGTACGGCCCGCAGACCACGCTGGTCCTGACGGTTGGCAATGGCGTGCACATGTTCACGCTGGACCGCGAGGCTGGCAGCTTCGTGCTGACCCAGTCGGATGTGCAGATTCCTGAAGACACCAAGGAATTTGCGATCAACATGTCCAATATGCGCCACTGGGCGCCGCCGGTGCGCAAGTACATCGACGAATGCCTGGCCGGCGAAGAAGGTCCGCGCGGCAAGAACTTCAACATGCGCTGGATTGCGTCGATGGTGGCCGATGTGCACCGTATTCTGACGCGCGGCGGTGTGTTCATGTATCCGTGGGACAAGCGCGAGCCGGACAAGCCAGGCAAGCTGCGCCTGATGTACGAAGCGAATCCGATGGCGTTCCTGGTCGAGCAGGCCGGCGGCGCGGCCACCAATGGCCACGAGCGGATTCTCGATGTCACGCCGACCAAGCTGCATCAGCGCGTTTCCGTCATTCTCGGCTCGAAGAACGAAGTGGAGCGCGTGACGCGCTACCACCAGGAAGAAGCCGCCAAGGGTTGATACGCTGAGCGGTCGATTACAGACGGGGCGCCATGTCGCCCCGTTTTCATTGGCGCGCGAGGTGCGGGGGATGCGCACGAATTGCGCGAGGTGCGCGAGATGCCTGAGACGTGGTCGATCCGGCCGCGCACTCACACTGCCGACGATCTTGCGTCCGATCCGGGTCAACACCGAACAGCGGGTAACTTCGCCGGCTTCTCTGGATTTGACGCAGGGCGCCGCCGTGCGATCCTTACGCCTGTCGATGCCGCACTGACTGGTGGCGATTGGCAGCGCAGCGACGCACCGCGTGCGGCTCTCGTCGAAAAATCTGCGAGGGGGCTTCACAAGTCCAAAAGTCGCTGATATTATTGCGGGCTCTATCCGATTCGACGCAAACGCAGCGAATCCGGCCGAAATGCCTGGTTTCTTGGGCAAATGGCAGATAGCACGGATAGAACAGGTTTTTACAAGTTAAGGTTTCGCCGGTGTAGCTCAGTTGGTAGAGCAGCGCATTCGTAATGCGAAGGTCGTAGGTTCGACTCCTATCTCCGGCACCACTTGAACAAAAAGGGCAGCCCATCCGGGTTGCCCTTTTTGCCTTGGCGCCCCGTCTTCCAGTGTGCATCGCCGCCCGCCGCCTGCGGGGCCCGCACCGGCCCTGATCGCCCCGCTCCCCTCGTACACCACTAGAGCGTCACGCATTGGACCTCCTGCGACGGCTGCGCCGCGCATTGCCTGACGATAACCAGACTATTCACCAGTGCTTCCGCCATCTGCGTCCGGTCGATATCGACATCGATGCGATAGTCCGCCAGCACGCGAAGTTGCCTGCCCCGATTGAGCATGCGGGCCAGCGCGATCGATCGCCAGAAAGACGGATGGGCGGCAGGCAAGCCCGGATGGTAGAGCTGGTGCACCAGCGTCTCGTGCCGGCCAGTCTCACGCGGGCCGCGGTATCCAGGCGCGGGCAAGGCGGCATGCCATGCGTATGCCGCGTGAAAGGCAGCGAAATAGCAGCGACTAATGGCCGAGCGGAAGTTGGCTTCGCCGTGGGCAGCCTCGGCGATGACGGCCGCGCACCGCAGCATCGCACCGGCATCGACGCTCATGACTGGAACACGACGTCCAGCCGTGCCGAAGGGGACAATCCGCGCACCAGCTGCATCGCCGTGACGGCTTCGTTCAGGGCGTAGATATCGACGCCGGCCCCGACGCGAATGACATAGGACACGGCATCGTCATCGACATTCAATCCATGACGCACGCGCGACACACTGCATGCGGACAGCGACAGGCCGTGCCGCTGCAACAATTCGGCAGCAGCCTCGAGATGCGCGGCCTCGGCATCCTTCGGGCAGCTCGGATCTTCCCGGCCTGCACCGGCCGCTCGCCCCTCTTTAGGCCGAAGCGCATGCTGTGGCGCAGTAGGCAAGGCATGCGCGGTGCACGCGCAATCGAGAGCAATTTCCATCATGAGGCCTCCTTGTCGAAAATCGTCATCCGCAGTGGATGACGAAAATTCTAGACAGAGACGGCGCGCGAAAACCGTCGAGACCGCAAAATCGGATTTGTCTCAATCGCCTGCATCAAGACGCCACGGCGTTACGACATCACAGCACGGGGACGGTGCGCGGCAGTAGAGATGCCGGCCGCCAGCGTTCTTTGTTGCTTTCCGGCGGCGGGACAAAATCCTGGCATCCCAGCATCTGCAGGATGGCCGCTTCCATGCGCTCAATCGATGCGGACTTGGGCAAATGCTCCGTCACGCCGCACGCCTGCAATGACTCTGGTACACGCAGCCACGTGTTGTCGGACAGCAGCAGAATCCGCGCATTGGGCAGCGACAGATGCAAACGGCGCAGCAGATACCAGTTGTCGGTAGCGTCCTCAGACATGCCGTAGAGCACGATCGCCGGCGCGCTATCGGGCTGCAGCGCCACGATGGCAGCCGGATCCAGTGCGCGCACGGCGCCGCATCCCGGCACGCGCTCAAGCAGCCGCTGCATGCCCAGGCGGAAAAGCGGCTGGGCGTCGATTACGAGTGCAGTCATTTGCTGTCTCCCCTATCTGTTGTGATTGTGGGGAGAAACCTGCAAGCGTCATGCCAACTGGAATCGGACGCGTGCGCCGTGTGTGTGGCGTGCCGCCGCCGACCGCAAACCGTTGTGCCGTATGGGATGGCGGAGATAGCGGTGCGCCTCGCATCACCGGCACGAACGCGCGCCATGTTACGCGCGGCGTAACGTGGCGCCGCGCAACGTAACGTAACGCCAGGCTCACGCTGCCACCAAGCCGCACGGCCGCGAAGCACCGGCGCCGCCGTCGATCAGGTGACCGTGATGCGATCCTCGATCACCCGCACCTGGCCACCGCTCTTGTCCTCCATGACCTTGAGCACCTTGTGGCCCACCTGCAGCATCACGCCGCCGTGAATGCGGCGCCCCACGGCGATTACCGCATCGGCCGCGGGCTTGATCTGTTCGCTGAGCCGGGCGATTTCGGCGTCGAGTTCGAACAGGTCGCGGTTGATCTTGAACATCGTCGCGCGGGCTTTTTCGCGGACATCGCCCTGGGCGCGCTCGGGATGCTTGGCAAAAAACGCTACCAGTTGCTGTAGCTTGGCCTGATCGTCCAGCACCTTGCGCCGCCGCGCCTCGAGCTCGGCCTTCTGTTCGTCGGCAAACGGATTGAGCCCCACCTGCACCACGGTCGCAGTGCCGGCCGGTGCGCCGAGTATGGCCGCTCTCACCGCCTGCAGCGCGCGCGTGCGCCCGCCGCTAATACTCCCCTGACCCGTGGGCGAGCCCACGACCACACGCTCGCCAGCGGACACGTCGCTCTGCCGGATGCCGCTTTCGACCACCACCTCGGTGGCGGCCTCGACCACGGCATTCTGGATAAAGCGCGCATGCACGGCGCCCTTGGTGCGCACGCTGGCAATGTCGTTGGCGTCCATGCCGTGCGCGGCTTCGGCCTTGCCGATGATGCCGCCCTTGACGATCACGTCACCGCCCGCTTCCACATGCGCCGCTTCGATGGTGCCCTGCACCACCACGTCGCCGGTCACGCGTACCGACATGCCGGTGCGGATATCGCCGGACACTCGCAGCGATCCATCGAACGTAACGTTGCCGGAGTGCAGATCGACCGCCTCGACATCGACCACCGGGCTGACGCTGACGCCGTTGGGCAGCACGCGCGGCGACCCGGCGATCACGGCCAGCAAGCGGTTCGGGTCGTTGGGATCGGCGGCCACGCCGGACAGGTCCGCGGCAAAAGACATGTCGACGACAGGATCGGCGGCGATCGGCTTGCCCAGGACGTCCATCCCGTCCTTGCCCGGCTTGGCCGGGGTGCGGCGCATCAGCGCGGTGCCGGGATTCACCAGCAGCAGGCTGCCAAGGTCGCGCAGGTCAACGCGGTCGTCTTCGTTTTCGATCTGCGCCGGCCGCGGCTGCTGCACCAGGCTTTCGAACTTGGCCGGCTCGCCCTGGACTGGCGCTACGCCGCGTGCGATCTCTCGGCTTTCACAACTGCCCGCCTCGAGCGCAACGCCGATCGCCGCGGCGTCAAGCAGGGCGACCACGCCCATCGACGCCGCCGCCGCCGCAATGTCTTCCGCGGCAATCGGGCGGCCGCCTTCGGGCGGCATCAGCGTCAGCAGCAGGCGCAATTTGTCGCCGGTGATTTCGAGCTCAAAGGCGCCGTCCAGCACAACGCCGATCACCGCATCGATCTCGCGGTCGGTCAACTGGCACTGCGTGAGGAATCCGGTGACAGCGGCCTGGTCGAGCCGCGCGCCTTGCCAGCCCTGCTCCGCCAGCAAGGCCTCGAGCGCAGCGCGATCCGGCGGCATGCGTCCGGGCTGTGGCGTGAAGCACGCCCTTACCTGATCGCCGGGCTGACTAAGCTCCAGGCGCAATCCCACGTCCGCTGTCATGGCTCCCCACTTTCTCTTTCTATGTGGCGACAGCCGGCCGGAGATTCATCGCCCCGTAGGTCTTTCCGCAAAGACCTGCCTGTTCGGCACCTAATCCGCTCGCCAACTCTGCTTGTCGTGATCCTTGCAACAACGGCGCATTTCGAGTGAACTTTAGCCCACAAAAGTGGGGACTCCGGGATTTCGTTAAACTGTCGGCCTTTCCGAAGTCCCGGCAGAACCCGCAAGATGTCCAATCAACACGAAGTCCGTCCCGGTCAATCGATCGAACTGCTCAAGGCGCTTCATATCCTGACGCGCGACGGCAAGATGAACCAGGATAGCCGCCGCAAGCTCAAGCAGGTGTATCACCTGTTCCAGTTCATCGAGCCGTTGCTGCAGGAAGTGAAGGATGCGCGGGGCGCGGTGTCGCTGGTCGACCATGGCGCGGGAAAGTCGTACCTGGGATTTATCCTCTACGATCTGTTCTTCAAGGACCTGCACGACCAGTCGCATATCTTCGGCATCGAAACGCGCGAGGAACTGGTTGCCAGCTCGCAGGCGCTGGCGGCGCGGCTAGGCTTTTCGGGGATGTCGTTCCTGAACCTGTCCGTGGCCGATTCGATCACCTCGCCTGCCCTGCCCGAAACCGTCGACGTGGTCACCGCGCTGCATGCCTGCAATACGGCCACTGACGATGCCATCCGCTTTGCGCTGGCCAAGCGCGCCCAGCACATCGTGCTGGTGCCGTGCTGCCAGGCCGAAGTGGCCAGCGTGCTGCGCAAGCACAAGGGCAAGCTGCTGGCAGGCAATCCGCTGACCGAGATCTGGCGCCATCCGCTGCATACGCGCGAATTCGGCAGCCAGTTGACCAACGTGCTGCGCTGCCTGCAACTGGAAGCGCACGGTTATCAGGTAAGCGTGACGGAACTGGTGGGCTGGGAACATTCGATGAAGAACGAACTGATCATCGCCCAATACAAAGACTTGCCGCGCCGCCGTCCGGCCGAACGATTGCAGCAGGTGTTGGAGTCGGTCGGACTCGAGGAACTGAACGAACGCTTCTTCACGCCCGCGTGAGGCAGCGGACGCGCCGGACGCGCGCGTCACGCAGCGCCGCCGGGATGGCCTGGCCGCGCCGGATTTTCGCCGGCATCAGCATCACGCTGGGGCGCCATGACGCCCACCGGGCCGATCGCAACAGCTATCGCAATCGCGCCCAGATCGTTCAAAGATCGCTTTTTTCGGACATCCACTTGAGCCAGCCGGCGTGGCCCAGTTGGCGCAGCGTTTCCATATTGCGCGCATAGATGTCCTCGGCGTCGGGAAACGCCTCGGCGGCGCGCGCAATGCTGTCCTCGCGCAGCAGATGCAGGATCGGATACGGCGCGCGATTCGTATAGTTCTCGATATCGTCGGGCGACGTACCGTCGAACTGATACTGCGGATGAAAGCTCGCGATCTGCAACGTGCCCGCCAGCCGCATGCTGCCCAGCAGCCGATCGGCAAAATACAGGAAGTCGTTGTACGCGAGAAAATCGAGCAGCATATGCGGCACGATCAACAGCGTGGTGTCGACCTGCGCGGGGTCGCTGTCGGCCAGCGCGCGCAATTCGCGCTCCAGTTCTTCCAGCAGTTGCTCGTCGCGCGTCGCGTCGCTGACCACGTAGCGGACCTGATCCTTGACGTACACGCTCTTGGCGAACGGACACAAGTTCAATCCGATCACCGCGCGCGCGAGCCAGTGGCGCACGTCGGCGACGATCCGCTCACGCCCGCCCGCCTGCGCGTTATCGGCATGACCGGCCTGTCCGGCCTGATCGTTGGTCTGAGCGCCCTGATCGTTCATCGTCACTGTCCGCCCGCGATATGCAGCGCGACGGCTTCGGCCACCTCGATTCCATCGATCGCCGCCGAGTAGATGCCGCCCGCATAGCCCGCGCCTTCACCGGCTGGATACAGGCCGCGTACATTGATGCTCTGGTAGTCGTCGTTGTTGCGCCGGATGCGCAGCGGCGACGACGTGCGCGTCTCCACGCCCGTCAGCACCGCATCGTGCATCGCAAACCCGGCAATCTTCTTGTCGAGTTCGGGCAGCGCTTCGCGGATCGCGTCGATCACGTAGTCCGGCAGCGCCGTGCTCAAGTCCGTCGGCGTCACGCCAGGCTTGTACGAAGGCTCAACCGAGCCCAGCGCTGTGGACGGACGCCCGGCGATGAAGTCGCCGACCAGTTGGCCCGGCGCGCGATAGTCGCTGCCGCCCAGCTCGAACGCGCGCTCTTCCCACTTGCGCTGAAACGCGATGCCGGCGAGCGGCCCGCCCGGGTAATCCTGGTCCGGCGTGATGCCGACGACGATGCCGGCGTTGGCATTGCGTTCGGCACGGTAGTACTGGCTCATGCCGTTGGTCACCAGCCGGCCCGGTTCCGATGCGGCCGCCACGACGGTGCCGCCCGGACACATGCAGAAGCTGTATACCGCGCGACCATTGCTGGCGTGATGCACCACCTTGTAGTCGGCGGCGCCCAGCAGCTTGTTGCCGGCAAACTTGCCGAAGCGGCTGCGGTTGATCAGGCCCTGCGGATGTTCGATGCGAAAGCCCAGCGAAAAGGGCTTGGCCTCCATGAATACGCCACGCTCGTGCAGCATTTCGAAGGTGTCGCGCGCGCTGTGGCCAACGGCCAAGATCACATGGTCGCAGGCCAGGTAATCGCCGTTCGACAGTTTCAGGCCGCGCACCTGGCCCCGATCGATGTCAATGTCGTCGACGCGCGTTTCGAAGCGGATTTCGGCGCCCAGTTCGAGCATCTCGGCGCGCATCTTTTCGACCATGCTCACCAGACGGAACGTGCCGATGTGCGGACGCGCCTTGAACAGGATGTCCTCCGGCGCGCCGGCGCGCACGAATTCGTTGAGCACCTTGCGGCCGTAGTGCTTCGGATCCTTGATCTGGCTGTACAGCTTGCCGTCCGAAAACGTGCCCGCACCGCCTTCGCCAAACTGCACGTTCGATTCCGGGTTGAGCACGCTCTTGCGCCAAAGTCCAAACGTGTCCTTGGTGCGTTCGCGCACTTCCTTGCCGCGTTCGAGGATGATCGGGCGAAATCCCATCTGCGCCAGGATCAGGCCGGCCAGCAGGCCGCACGGGCCCAAGCCGATCACCACCGGACGCGAGCGCGGACCGCCTTCGGGCGCGCGGGCAACAAACCGATACGTCATGTCCGGCGTCACGCTCCAGTTCGGCTTGCGCGCCATGCGCTGGATTGCCGCGGGCTCGTCCTTGACCTCGATGTCGATGATGTAGGTCAGCTTGATGTCGTCGCGCTTGCGCGCATCGTGCGCGCGGCGAAACACCGTGAACTTGACGAGACCGTCGCCCTTCACGCCGATTTGAGCGAGATGGCTGCGCACGGCAGCTTCCAGATCGCTCTCGGCATGATCGAGCGGGAGTTTGACTTCACTGAGACGTAGCATGGGGAACCGATTGTTCTGCGGCCTTCGTGTCTGGTGGCCGGGAGTTGCCCAGCAGGAGGCCAGAACGGCCGAAGCGCGATTTTATCAGCCGCCACAGCCCCGGGCGCGGCGCCGGCGCGACGATCCGCAATTGCGTGGACTGCTGCGCCACAAACCCATGCCAGCCTGCCGCGTCGATCACAAGCAGCTCGCCCGCGCGCAGCAAGTGCGACGCATGCGTCATCTGTTCGGCCAACCAGCGCGGCGCGGCAATGGCCTCGATTCGACCGTGCTCCACGTGGACCACGGCCCCCGCTTCGAGGTGGACGGTAAGGCACTGGCCGGAGGCCAGTCGGACGGGGCGGGCTGCATCCGCAAGGGTTTCGGGGGTCGACATGGCTTGCGCTCCTGGCTGAAAAATCATGCCTTCAGCCTATCGACGCGCAACCCGGGCCAACAGGCACAAGCGACGACTGCCCACACCGGAACAGATGACAAAGTTTTGCGCTGTTACGATACAGGGTCGCCCTATCTGTATCTGTTCCGAAGCCCGCCCGTGCGGGATGATTGCGCCATGTCGACCGTCGCCTTGCCCACCCAGCGCCCGCAAAACCTCCCTGTTGCTTCGTCCCTGCCGCTTTACCAGCAGCTGGCGGGCCACTATCGACAGGCCATCGCCGCGGGCACGCTGGCGCCCGGGGACCGCATGCCGTCGGTGCGCGCGCTGATGGGGCTGCACGATGTGAGCCTGTCGACCGCGCTGCAGGCCTGCCGCGAACTGGAAGCCGCGGGCTTGCTGGAAGCGCGGCCGCGCTCGGGCTACTTCGTCAGTCCGCCCGCGCATGCGGCACTCGCGCCGATCGAGGAGCCCGCGCCCGGGCTGCCCGATCCTGCGCAGTACGTGGGGATTCACCAGCGCATTTCGGCGATCCTGGCGCGCAGCAAGCATCATCGGATCAATCTTGGCGGCGCCTGCGGTGCGCCGGAGTTGTATCCAACCGCCGCGCTCCGCCATGCCGCCGTGCGCGCCCTGCGGCAGCATCCCGACCTGTTCGGCAGTTCTGTCGATTCCGACGGTCACCCGGCGTTTCGCGCCGCGCTGGCGCGGCATGCGCTGCGTTCGCGCATCAATGTCTCGCCCGACGAGATCGTGGTCACCCATGGCGCCACGGAAGCGCTGACCCTGGCGCTGCGCGCCGTGGCCGGGCCAGGCGACGTCATTGCGGTCGAATCGCCGACCTACTACGGCCTGCTGCAGATTCTGGAAAGCCTCGGCATGCGCGCGCTGGAAATCCCATGCAGCCCGCAAACCGGCATTTCGCTCGAAGCGCTCGAGCTGGCCGCGCAGACCTACGACAACATCAAGGCAGTCTGCGTGGTGCCCAACCTGCAGAATCCGCTCGGCTGCGTGATGCCCGACGCGCACAAGCAGCGGCTAGTGCGCTGGTGCGCCGCGCGCGGGATCGCGATGATCGAGGACGACTGCTGCTCGGCCACCTTCGACGAGGACGTCACGCCAGCCGCTGCGAAATCGTGGGACACCACCGGTACGGTGATCCACTGCGCATCGCTGCACAAGGTGCTGGCGCCCGGCATGCGTCTGGGGTGGATCACCGCGGGCAAATGGCAGGCGCGCGTCGAGATGTTGAAATTCGGCCTGTCGCGCCCCAACGAAATGCTGACGCAGATCGCCGTGGCCGAGTACATGGGCACCGGGGCGTTCGAACGGCATCTGCGGCGGCTGCGCACACAGTTGCGCAGCCAGCGCGAATGGGTGGCGCAGAAGGTGGCCGCCACCTTCCCAGCCGGCACGCGCTTGACGCTGCCGCGCGGCGGCTTGCACCTGTGGGTGGAAATGCCGCTGTGCGTTTCGTCCGAAGCCGTGTTCGAACAGGTCCTGCGAGACGGTATCCGCGTCATGCCCGGCGCGATGTTCTCAAATTCCAACCGCTTCAATCACTACCTGCGGCTGAACTGCGGCAATCTGCGCACACCCGAACTGGAACGCGCGCTCGACACGGTCGCCGCCGCGGTGCGCCGCCTGGCAGGCTGACCGCGCCGGGCCCGCCGGCCGTGGCGCGGACGCCAACGCCGGCGTGCTTCCTGCTAGATTTCTCCCCCATTTGGCACGCCCTCGCCTATCCTAGTGCGCGGTACGCCATCCATCGAAAAAAGGGAGAAAAACTTGGGGCACGCAGGCGCCGTCGCACGGCTCGACAACGACTATCAAACGCTGTTCCAACTGGCGCCAGTTTCGCTGTGGCTGGAAGACTTCAGCGCGGTACGCCAGGCGTTTGACCGGCTGCGTGCCGACGGCGTGACCGATCTGCGTGCGCACCTGCGCGCCAATCCGGCCGAAGTGGCGCGCTGTTCGGCGCTGATCCGCGTGCTCGATGTGAACCGCCGCACGCTGGAACTGTTCCGCGCGCGCGACCTGGACCAGTTGATCGCCAATCTCGATAGCGTGTTCCGCGACGACATGTTCGACCAGCACGTGGAAGAACTCGGCCAGCTATGGGACGGCGGCCGGCATTTCGCCAGCCAGACCGTCAACTACACGCTCGACGGAGAGCGGCTCGACATTCGCCTCGAAGCGAGCGTGATGCCGGGCCACGAGCAGGACTGGGCGCGCGTGCTGCTGTCGATCGAGGACATCACGGCGCGCGTGCGGTCCGAGCGCGAACTGCGCCGCAGCCAGCAATATGCGCAAGGATTGTTCGAACACTCGCCGGTGTCGCTCTGGGTGGAAGATTTCAGCGCCGTGAAAGTGCTGCTCGACGAAGTGCGCGCGGCGGGCATCACCGATTTCCGCACCTTCCTCAATGTGCACCCCGATTTCGTTTCGCGCTGCATGCAGGAAATCCGCGTACTCGACGTGAATCAGCAAACACTGACGATGTTTGGCGCACCGAGCAAGGAAATTCTGCTGTCGCGCCTGGGCGACGTGTTCCGGGACGACATGCGCATCCATTTTGCCGAGCAACTAATCGATCTCTGGCACGAAAAACTTTGGCAACAGCGCGAGGTCATCAACTACGCGCTCGATGGGCGCTCGGTCGACGTGTTCATGCAATGGTCGGTGTTTCCCGGCCGCGAAACCGACTGGGATCAGGTGCTGGTGTCGCTGACCGACATCACCGCACGCAAGAAGGCCGAGGCCTATGTCGAATTCCTGGGCAAGCACGACGTGCTGACCAAGCTCTACAACCGCGCCTATTACGAAGACGAGCTGGCGCGGCTGGGACGCAAGGGCCCGTGGCCGGTGAGTGTGATCGCGGTGGATCTGAATGGACTCAAGACGGTCAACGATCAGTTCGGACATGCCGACGGCGACGCGCTATTGCGCCGTACCGGCGAAGTCCTGAAGAAGGCGGTGGGCGAACAGGCCTGCATCGCGCGCACCGGCGGCGACGAATTCATGGTGCTGCTGCCCGGCCGCGATGAGCGCGCCACGGCCACCGTGGTCGAACAGATCGAGGAAGTGGTGGGCCTGAACAACCAGTTCTATCCCGGCACGCGGCTTTCGTTCTCGATTGGGGTGGCCACCTGCGTGCAGGGCGAACGCCTCACCGATGCCGTCAAGCTTGCCGACGGGCGCATGTACGAAGCCAAGCGCGCCCATTACGAAGCTTTAGGCAACGAACGTCGCATGCGCGACTAGCCAACCTGACGCGGCCCAGAGCGATCCGCGCCGACCAACGCCACCCAACGCGCCGGACGCGGCGCGGATCGCGAGGGCAAGAAAAAAACCGGCAGCGAGCTGCCGGTTTTTTTCTTCGAGCCGTCACCTGCGGATCAAAGGAACACGATCAACGCGATGCCGCCAATGATCAGACCAAACTTGGTCACGTAGTACACGTTCTTGTTCCACGACTTGAAGCGGCGGCGATATTGGCCGCCGAGCCAGACAAAGCGGAACAGCTTGTTGATGGCGCCGGTCTGGTCCGATTCCTCATTCGGGGAGCTGGCCGCCGTCATGACCTTGCGGCCCATCCAGTGATTGACGGCCGCAGCCCAGCGGTAGCGCATCGGACGCTCGATATCGCAGAACAGGATCAGTCGATCGGTGTCGCTCTTGTTCTCGGCCCAGTGCAGATAGGTCTCGTCGAACACCACGCCCTGGCCATCGCGCCAGCTGTGGCGCTCGCCATCGACTTCGATGAAGCAGCGGTCATCGTTCGGCGTGGACAAGCCCAGGTGATAGCGCAGCGACCCCGCAAACGGATCGCGGTGCGGGTTCAGCTTGCCGCCCGGCGGCAGTTCCGCGAACATCGCCGCCTTGACCGACGGCATCTCGCGCAGCAGCGCCACGGTATTCGGGCATAACGTCTCGGCCGACGGATGGTGCGCTTCGTACCACTTCAGGTAGAAGCGCTTCCAGCCGTACTTGAAAAACGAGTTGAAGCCCGCGTCATCGTTCTTGTCGGCCGCCTTGATCTTGCGCATCGCGATCAGGGCCAGGCCCTCGTCGCGAATCTGCGGCCACGCGCTGCGCAGCTTCTCGAGTTCAGGGAAACGTTCGACCGGAATGTACGGCGTACGCGGCACCCCGGAAAACATGTACATGAAGCAGTTGACCGGCGCCACCAAGGCCGAGTGGTCAAGCATCTGCCGCATGAAGGGCAGCCTAACCTTGCCGCGGAAGTGCACATACAGGATGGCACCCAGGTAGGCCGCGACGATTATCCATTTGATCACCCGAAATTCCTCCAGGACAGACTCCGCCCCAGGGAACACTGACCCTTCCGGCGGCAAGGCGCTATTTTAGCGAATCGCCGCCCCCCGCGCACCGTGTGATGCACGGGCCGCGTCAAGGTTTTGCGCGTCAGGATTTGCCGCGCGACTGGCGGGAAATCCGGTCGATCAGCACGCGCGCATCTTCGGGCTTGCCTTGCAGCGTCAGCAGGCGCGCGTTGAGAACGATATTCTCGAGCACCAGCTTGGCCGTGGAGGCCCACAGCGTCGCCACCAGCGCCTCCTGCGACAGCCCCGAGGCTTCCAGTTCGATCGACCGTTCGGCGATAAGCTTGCACGCCAGCGCGCGCAGCGCCTCATCGTCGAACGGCAGGTTGGCATAGTCGATGGGATCGGCCTTTTCCACTTCGACCATCAGCTGCAGCAGCATATCTTCGGTCATTGGCAAGCTCCTGAAGGCATCGCCTCGGTTCACACCCGGAAGTCGGCGGTCATGTCGGTATCGGTGCGGGCTTCCAGGCGCCCGGAACGGCACGCTTTGACGAAGACCTCGTAGTCGCGTTCGACCTGATCCGCATACGCGTTAGAGTACGCCACCATCGATTCCGCCATGCGATCGCTGGTGCCAAGGTATCCGCTGATCTCGGGCGCCAGCCCGCCCGCCTTGGCGTGCGCGCGCGCTAACACCCAGCCGCAGACGCGGCCGTACATCGCCAGCATTTGGGCGTCCATCAGCTCGATGTCGGCGGAGAACTTCATGTCGCGGAGCTGGCGCAAGTAAAAATGTCGCCCGAATGGCCCGTTGGACCAGCCCAGGAACGGATCGCTGGCCGCCTGCATCAGTCGCTGCCCTTCCACCACGCGCTGACCTTCGTGCCGCACCGCCGGCGACTTGAAGAAGCGCGCGACCACCGACTTTGTCGCTTCCTTGACCTGCAGGAACAGCGGCTTGCCGTGGCTGTCGATCATCAACTGGATCAGACAGCGCGTGCCCACGCTGCCGACGCCAACCACCTTGAACGCCATGTCGTGAAGCTTGAAGTGGGCCAGCAACTGCTGACGGTCCGGTGCCAGCGTGCGGGTGTAATCGCGAAAGCACTCTTGCACGACCGTAGCGGGATCGTCGATGCTGAGCCAGTCATCCTTCGCATCGAACAGCGTTTGCTCGCCGCGCACGTGGAAGATGGCCGGCGGCGCGTCGAGGATGCGCCAGCGCTCGCCTTCCCGCTCGGTCAGCTTCGGCAAGAGCGCCTCGTGGGTGCGAGCCGATGCGCGTTCCATCGCGCGCCGAATGCGTTTCTGGACTTCCGGATCGATCGAGATCTCGAGCAGACGCTCGAAGGTGATGTGGTCATACCAGGTATCGAGCACCCCCATTTCCGCATAGTCGGCCATGTGGTTGCGGTAGCTGTTCACCACCTCGAAGACCATCTCGTCGGCCGCCGCCGCGCTGTGTTTCAGATGGCGCGCCGCCACCACAAAGCTGGCGGCGAGGCGTTTGAGGTCCCATTCCCATGGGCCTGGGCTAGTTTCATCGAAATCGTTGACGTCGAACAGCAGCGCGCGTTCCGGTGTGGCGAAACCGCCAAAATTCGACAAATGACAGTCGCCGCAGATTTGCAGCGTCAGACTGGAATTTGGCGTGCCTGCCAGATCGTGGGCCTGGATGATGGCGCTGCCGCGATAGAACGTGAACGGCGAGGCAATCATCCGCCCGTACCGCAGCGGTATCAGCCGCTCGACGCGCCCGGCGCTGCTCTGCTCCAGGAGCCGGATGGGATCGCGGTCGACGTTGCCGATCGCCTCATGCGCGCGCCGAGGCACTTTTTGGCGGAGGGATTTGCCATGCCCGCGCCGCTTTTCAACTTCCGACACACTTTCCACACACCCTCCATGCTTGGATCAAAGCCGGGGAACGTCAGATTTGTGCAGCATATGCAACCAAGCTAAGGCAACCGCAACAGCTTGTCAATTTGGCGCCCCACACTGGCACAGACGTCACTTCGATGAACCTGAATCGACACCGCGTCGTGTGCCACGGAAAATCAGACGCTCCCCTACAAAAACGTCACAACTATCCGTGTAAGCTGCGGTCTCATCTAGCGTCGCCAACGAGAAGAGCAACCATTCATGACCAAGCGTTTTCTTGCAGCCATGCGTCAATACGTGTGGTTCAGAGGGGTGAAGCACCATGTGGTCCAAGGCGTGGAAGCGCTGGCGGACCTGCTGAAGTCTCCGTCCGTCGCGGCGCGCGCAGTCGCCGCCATCGTCTCGGAAACGGAGCAAGGCGTTCAGGTGTGGGTGTCCTATTTCGGCAAGCCAATGGATCCGCATACCAACTATGTGTTGTGGCCAAACCGCGTACTGAAGCCGGCGCGCCGGCGCGTTGCAGCACCGCCGCAACTGCCGTTCCGCCGCTAGCACGTCCTGGCACATCACCGCAGTGTTTTTTCCGTGTTGGACAAGGAGCCCTCATGCCCGAACCGCAACATGACGAAGCGCTGGTCAACAATTACCTGGAACGTGTGTCGGCGCTGTCCGTCAGCGCGTTTGATGGCGCCGATGTGGGACAGGAGCTATCGCAGCTGATGCAGGAAGCCCGGCAGCAATGCAAGGGCGACAATCTCGCCGTACTGGCTGCGCGCCTGACAGACCGCGCCGAATCTGCCGAGCGCGAATCGCAGCCGCAAGTGCGCGACACATTCGCCGCGGCCGCATCGATGATCAAACCCTGAAGTCATCCCGTAGCGAGACGTCAGCGCGAGCCATGGCATAGCAATCGCGCGCATCGATGCGCGCGCACGACAAGAGGAGCAAGCGAACTCTGCCTCTGCGAGGAGGACCATCGCGCTACTTCACTGCTGCGCTATGTATTCGGGATATTTACTTCGAGAAGATTTGACCGAACGGTCGAGAGAACTACTGAATCTCTTGTTACCAGACCAAAGGTCTTGGTTGCGGGGGTAGGATTTGAACCTACGACCTTCGGGTTATGAGCCCGACGAGCTGCCAGACTGCTCCACCCCGCGTCTGAGAAAAGAGATTATGCCGCAATATGGCGCACGTGGCAAGCATTATATGCACCATAAACGAGAAAACGCCCTCGCATCGTTTTGCCGAGGGCGTTTTGCATGCATCGTCAGGCCTGCGCTCATGCGATGCGGCGCCGCTTCGCGGCGATATCCTCTTCGAGGCTCTTCACCGTCTCGGCGACATAACGGTTCACGTGGTCCAGCGCTTCGAGCTTGGTGTCGAACGGCTGGCGGGCGAATGGGTTGTGCCGCGCCATCAGAACCGCGCCATCCTCGCGACGAATGATCTCGACGAGGATGGCCCACTTGTCCTTCGGCAACGCCATCACTTCATAGACGATCGTGAAATCTTCGTACTCTGGCATGGTGCGCTCCTGTTTTTCTGCTGCTGGCGCGCACTAGGCGCGCATCAGTTTCAGACTAGGAGCGGGCTGCCAAATCAAAAATGATCTCGATCAATCTGCAGCCAATCAACGAGCGGGGGCATTGATATGGGACATTGCATGTTTTGCAAGGAACTTTGCAGCGCGATTGGATTGGATCACCGACGCTTGATGGACTCAGCGTGCTGGGCCCAAGAGTTTGTCGATCAGCGCGTAAGCCGCACCGAACGCCGCGACTTCCGCCGCATGCCGCGAAGCAAAAACGTGCGTGCCACCGGAAAGCACTTCGGTATCACCTGCATCGCTTGGATCCGTGCCCTCCTGCGCGACGCGCACCTCATAACCCCAGGTCTGCGTGTCGCCAACCGCGCCGGCGGACGCATCGTGATGCGATGTCACCAGTACGTATGCGTCCATGCCGCGATAGCCTTCGACGCGCCAGTCTTCCGATTGCATGAGATGCCTCCGCTGAGAGTCATGATGGAAAGTTCGGCAGCAGGATCGCGATGATGTTCCCGCTGCATCTGCAAGCAGGATAGTCAGACTATGCCAACAGGTGACGGGAGACTGTGCACGGAGCGTGCGATGCGGGCGGCGCGCGCGGCTGACGGCGCTGGGAGGAGATTTGTGGGGTAGCGCTTAGTTTGGCATAACAGAGAAACAACAAAAAAACGCCGTAAAGCCAGCAACCGCAAGGCTTTCAGCCAGTTTCCCCGTTCTGCGCCGTGTGGCACAAAACAGTCAAAAAACGAGCGATTCGTGAACAGGTTTTGCACGCTGATTGGCACAGAACGGGCGCCCGTGACTACTTCCTATCCATGACGGCTCGGTAGAGCTTGTCGATCTCGTCGTTCGACAGATCGATCACCGACACCTTTCCGAAGACCTTGCGCATGTAGTTAAGCCGCCAGCGATCGCAGCGGAGCTCTTTGCAGCGCGCATGGATAGCTTGGACGCGCCTGTCGCGCCAGCCGGCAGACTTGGTAGCACCAGGCATGCCCTCCAGGCGCGCCCGCCACCGGACGAGATAGTTCTCGGCGCGATCGAACAGGCCGGCGGGTATTTCCGCGTAGGAATTGACGTTCATGTGGGAATTTAACCGCCGCATGACGGCTGCGGGCGTGACCTGCTGCCCCTCTAGAACCCTTGATACGCCTACGATTTGGTCTCGTAGATCAAGGAGACGACGCTTCTGCGCGGCATCCAGGACGCCGCAGCCCGTCTGAACCACGGTGATCTTGGGCTGGACCCGGAAAACGTTATTCACCCGGTTGCCGTCACCGATAAATACTGTGCCGCCGTTGAAGTTCAAGACTGAGCCAGGATTCTGGCCTGGTGCTGCTTGGGACCTCCGAGGCCCCAGTAACTCGTTCAGCTGTGCTTCAAGGCGCTGTCGCGCTTCTTCCACCACGATACCGCTCCTTCAAATGAGCCCGAAGGCTCGACCCAAAAAAAACGGAGCCCTTGGCCCCGTTTATTGCCGCACCTCCCACTCGTATGCTGACTCGGAAAGTGCGAACGATGTACGCACTTCCAAGATGAAGTACGCACTTTGCAAAAAAGCCTTTGGCTTCAATAACTTACCGAAAAAAACCATCGGTTGCATACCCTCCGAAAGTGCGTACCAGTCAGGCCACAAGTCGCAGGTATCGCTCCACTCGTTCTGGCTCCAACTTCCCCGTTTCCCGCACGTATTCGAAGAGAAGTAGCGCCAGCTCGCCCCGTTTCTCTACGGTTACCTCCAAGCCCCTATCGGCAATCATTTCCTCCAATCGCTGAACAATCAGGATCAGCGTTTGTAGGTCTTGGGTCTGGATACCAGCTGTCACACCTGGTGCCGCGTGGCTAGAGGGCTGCTTGCCTGAGACCAACCAATCCGCGCTCACAGCGGCCGCCTCACAGATTTCTGCTATCCGGCTTGCCTTAGGTTCCGCCTTCCCCGTCAGATAGGTCTCCAGAGTGCTACGGGGAATGCCGGTTTTCCGTGCAAGAGCATCCCCCCCGCCGACCTTCTCAGCGCAGGTTCGGATTCGATCTGCCAGCGCAGTCATGGCTTGCACCTTTCCGAGCCGAAAGCTGCAAGCGCCTTGCAGCTTTCGAGCATCGCTTGCAGCTTCGCCGAAAACCCATAGGAATCAGGCAGATAGCAGGTTTCTGTCATTTGCATACCAATTTCCGAAGCTGCAAGCAGCAGAAACCTGTTGTTTATCTAACAGGTTCCTGTTATGTTTGCGCTCATGGACAAGTTAAACACCTCAAAAAAACCAGCCCTTGCTGAGAACAAGGACTGGCATCGAGTCGACATCAAGGCGGCTCTGGAGAAGGCTGGCTACTCACTGCGCCAGCTCAGCCTCCAGCACGGTTACGCCCCCGGTTCGCTCAAAGCGGTCCTGGACAACCCCTGGCCAGGCGCGGAGCAAATCATCGCGCGCGCCCTCGGCGTTACTGCCGCCGAAATCTGGCCCAGCCGCTACGACACCGATGGCAACCCCAAGAGCGGTCGCAATCAGCGCGGCATTGGCCGCTGGTCTACCCGTAAGTCTATCAGCGCACTTAACCATCGCAATGTTGAAAGTGCGGTGGCGGCTTAACCACGACCCGTCCCGAGGATTTGACATATGAAACGGCGAGCAAATCAGGCAAAGGCGGCCAACCAGCTTGAACTGTCCTTTTTCGAAGTGCCCCCAAAACCCAACAACGAAGCCGGCAGCCTCGATGTCGCCATGGCTGTACGTGAGGCTCTGGCTAACTCCCTCGCGGCAGCAACGGCCGGCGGCAAGGATCGCCACGACATTGCGGCCCAGGTCTCCCGCCTGTCGAATCACGACCTGACCAAGAACATGCTTGATCGGTATTGCGCGCCCAGCGCTGAAAACTGGCGCCTACCCGCCGAAGCAATCCCCGCGCTCGTCGTCGCCACCGGCGACTTCCGTTTGCTCGAAATTCTCGCTGCTGCGTGCGGCTGCAAGGTGTACCAGGGCGAAGCCGCCAAACTGGCGGAAATCGGGATGCTGACCATGCAGCAACGTTTGATTGCTGATCGGCTGACCGAAGCTCGTCGCTCACTCCCCAAATCGCACATCGACAGGCTCGCCGACGAAGAGGTAAAGCGAATCGGGGGCCGTAAGTGATGCACTCCATTAGGGATATCGCGGCAGCATTACGTGTTGCCAGGCAGGCGGCCGATGACCGGGCGCGCCGCGAAAATTGGCCGTACTCGGTCGAAGCAGCCCGAGGCGGTCGGCGCAAGCTGTTCAACCTCGCTGACCTGCCATCTGACGTGCGCAGAGCTGTGGATCGGCACACCCAACTGAGCCAGCGCGCTACTGAGGCCGCTGCAGTGGACGCTGCGATCGCCGCTGTGCGCCGAGCCGCCGCCGACAAGGCCGCTGAACGCGGTTTGAAAGGTGAAGCCAATCTCAGGAAACTGCTCGAATCCATGTCCGAGGGCGTTAAGGCGCGTTTGGACGGCCGGTTCTCTATCGTCCGTAGTTGGGAACAGTGGTTCGCCGCCGCCCAGCCCATGAGCCGCTCAATCAGCTGGGAGGCATATGCCCAGGCGTACAACAGCCGCGCGCTGCAGCTGCCGTACGAGGTCATCGTCGTCTTTCCGAAGGTGTCCGCCCGTTCGGTCCAGCGCTGGGTGCTGGATTACGAGCGCGACGGCATAGCCGGTCTCATTGATGAGAACGACGGGCGCCTCCGCAAGGACGTCAACGTGTTCACCACCCAGCCCATGCTGGAAAAGGTCACGATCGCGCTCTTGATCGAGCGTCCGCACCTGGCCGTACAAAGCCTGCTCGACCTGATCGAAGCCTCGGCACGCGATGAAAAGACCGGTGCGCCGCTGTTTAACGTACCGACCTACCACCAGACCTATCGGTTTCTCAAGGCGTGGAAGGCACGGAACGACGAGCTGCTTACAGCGTCGACCAACCCCGACCAATGGAAGAACCGCCATATGACGGCCTTCGGCGACGCGTCGGCCGATGTCGTGCGCCTTAACCAGCGTTGGGAGATGGACGCCACGCCGGCAGATTGGATGCTGACCGACGAAGACGGCAAACAACGCCGCTACACCGCCTCCGTGGTGGTCGACGTGTTCAGCCGTCGCATGATCGCGGTCCTCGCGCCCACGCCGAAGACGGAGACCCACAAGTTTGCGCTGCGCGTGGCGCTTCTGGCTTGGGGCCTGCCCGAAGAGATCGTCACCGACAACGGCAAGGACTACCAGAGCCGCGAGTTCACTGAGACCCTGCGCCAGCTCGACATCGACCACCACACTACCAACCCGTTCTCGCCCTGGGAGAAGCCCCACGTCGAGCGCGGCATCCAGAGCATCCTGCATTCCAACCTCGAAGCTCTGTCGTCGTTCGTCGGCCACAACGTCGCCGAACGGTCGGCGATCGAGGCGCGCAAGACCTTCGCAGAGCGCTTGTTCAAAAAAGACCAAGTGGTCGAGCTAGCCATGCCTGCCGGACAGCTGCAGAGCCTCATCAATGATTGGCTGCAAGGCACGTATGAGCAACGCGAGCACGGAAACTTGGGCACTACGCCATTTGCCCAGGCAGCTTCCTATCGCGGAGAAATCCGCCGGATCAGCGACGAGCGTGCCCTGGACATTTTGCTCGCCCCGCCGGCCGGCAAGGGCACCTATGTGGTCACAAAGAAGGGATTGACGATCGAGGGCGCCAACTATATCGCGCCCGAACTGGGTCTGTACGTCGGCCGCGACGTCGATGTGCGCCAGGGCGAGGATCTCGGCGAACTGGTGGTCTACCACGAAGGCGCATTCGTGTGCATCGCAGTCTGTCCCGAGCGCACTGGTGTATCCCGCAAGGAAATCGCCGCGCATGCCCGCCAAATGCAGCGCGCCAATATCCAGGAGCAACGCAGGGCTGCGAAGTCGACCAAGGTCAACCCGGACGATGCCATCCAATCGCTGCTTCGCAGCCGCGCCGAAGCCACCGGCAAGCTCACAACGCTGCCAGCGCCGAGCGTCGCCCACGAGACCAGCGCTCTGGCTGCCGCGGGTGCCGCGCGCCGCGCGCTGACCGGCCGGAGTGCCGGCACACCCGTGCCGGCAGACCTGCAACAGATTCTCAACAAGCGAAAGCAAGTCGAACCCACTCCGGCGGAAGCCTCGCCGGCCCTCAACGTCCACGCCATCCCGGAAACGCCGCAACTGCGCTTCCGCAAGTGGCTGGAGCTCGACCAAGTCGTCGCCAATGGAGGGGCGATTGACGAACCGCGCCTGCTCCGCTTCTACGGCACTTATCCGCAGACGGCCGAACACGCATCCATGAAAAAACGCCACCTGGAAGGAACCCAGGCGGCGTCGTCCAACGGCACCGGCATGGTGGCACCCATCCGGCACGCCTCTCTGTAACCCAAAAAGGCAGATTCATTATGGTCAAAAACACCAACGCAGGCAAACATACGACTCCCCGAGCAGCGGGCGGCGTGGCCAACATCGGCACGCTCGACCTGGTCTCGGCGACGCTGGAGCGCCTGGACACGCGCCGCTCGGGCCTGCCCGGTATGGCGGTCCTGTATGGCCCGGCTGGATGGGGCAAGACGTTTGCCACCAACGTCCTGGCTATCGAAAGCCGAGCCTACTACGTCCAGATGCGCAGCGCCTGGCGCTCGAAGTCTCTGCTCGAAAAAATCCTGTTCGAGATGGGAGTTAAGCACGGCAAGGCAACCGTCCCCGCGTTGCTGGACATGGTCTGCGAGCAGTTGAGCACCTCACGCCGCACTTTGATCCTGGATGAATTCGACTACGCCACGAAGTCGGACTCGCTTATCGAACTGGCGCGTGACATCTACGAAGGCTCGCAAGGCTCTCTGCTGCTGGTCGGCGAGGAGCTGCTTCCCAAGAAGCTGGAGCAATGGGAGCGCTTCCACTCGCGCGTGCTGACCTGGGCACCGGCCCAGCCTGTAACGGTCGAGGATGCTGTGCAGCTTGCTGCCATCTACGCGCCCAACGTCGAGTTGAGCCCGGATGTGCTCGCCCACCTGGTGCAGGCCGCGAAAGGCTCGGTACGCCGGGTGTCGGTCAACCTCACCCAACTGCACGAGCACTGCCTGACCTACGGCATCGACGTATGCACGGTCGCCGACATGGAGAAGGTCGCCATCTATACCGGCCGCGCTCCGGAACGGAGGCTGTGATGAACGCCGGCACCCTGACGTTTTCCAGCTTCGAGCACTGCCACTATCAGATCGGCCGCTCGGATGCGCCAGAGATCAAGGCTCGCGGCGTGATTCAGACCACGCTGTCGACGGATCAATGCGGCGCGTCGCTCGATGTGACACTTACCGGCTCCCGCCGCCACCAGCGCGTCCTGGTCACCATTCCCCTCACCGCTGCTGACATCGACGGGCTGATTCACCAGTTGCAGGCCATGCGCGACATGCTCCGGTCTACCAAGGGAGGGAACCATGCCGCGTAGGCCCGCAACTCTCGAAATGAAGGGCGGGAAGTCTCCGCGCCAGCGCGTGTGGGAAGCAATCCGCGCCCAGCGTCGCAGCTTCACCCAGGAGTCTGTGGCGGAAGCCCTCTGCGGCATGGAAAGCATCATCCAAGACTACATCCGTGCCTTGCTCAAGGCAAAGTTCGTCGCGGTTATCGCGGAGGAGAAGGTAGGCAGCGGCGCCATCATGGCCCGCAGGACTTACCGTCTCGTCCGGGATAACGGCGTCGAGGCACCCCGTATTAGAAGGAACGGGGAGCTGGTCGTCCAGGGCGCGGGTAACGAGGCCATGTGGGGGACGATGCGCCGCATGTTCGAGCGCAAGGACTTTAACTTTCGCGAGCTCGCGGCATTTGCCAGCACGTCGGAGAACCGCATTAGCGAAGAGACGGCGAAGACCTACGTCCTCGCGCTGGCGGCAGCGGGCTATCTGCAATGCACGAAACCCGCTGTCAAGGGCCGCAACGCTGCTCCGGCGCGCTACACCCTCATCGCTCGGATGTACACCGGCCCGCGTGCCCCGATGGTCCAGCGCACGAAGGCCGTCTTCGATCCTAACGAAAACCGCGTGATGTGGACGGATACGAAGGAGTTCGAAGATGCGCTCTGAGACGAAACCCCGCCCCGCTTACATGGACGCGGACTGGTTCATTTCCCTGCAGCGCGAGGTCAAGGCAAGCACCCAGCAGAGGGTTGCCGAACGTCTGGGCGTGTCGCGCTCGACTCTGACGGTTCTCCTTAACGGCTTGGGCGAGTACGGCAATGGTGGAGCAAAAACGGATCGTTTCGAGATCCGCTTCCGCCAAGCGTTCGAACAGATCGAATGTCCCTTCAACGGGCAGACGGTCGGCGCGACCAACTGCCGCGAGAAGGCGCTGCGCACGGCGCCGACGCATAACCCCCTTCAGCTTAACCACTGGAAGGCGTGTCAGGACTGCCGCTACAAACCTGCGCCGGCGAAGGACTTGCCTATGACAGCTATCGACACCAAGACGCTGCCGCTTCCCATAGTCGGCGCACCGCAGATCGACCTCAGCCAGGAGCCAGCATGAATAGCAAGCAACCCCACGCACCGCTCAAGCGCGGCGCTGTTGTACTGCCAGAAATTCTACGCCGTGACAGCCCCGTCGCGACAGAGCTGCGCGATTGTTTTCGCACCATGCGCGCGGAGCTGCGGCGGTGCCTCGCGCGCTTGCGCATCTACCGCCAACTGCAGGCCATCGACCGCGAGGCCGATCGCGCGCAGCGCGAACTGGCATGGCTGCGCGACGAGCTCGAAAGCCAGGAGAACAACTGGATTCGCCTGCAGTTCGTACACAAGTGCGATCGCGACGCCCTGACCGCCCGCCTGCAACAGCTTTCCGGAGGCGCCAAGTGAAGAAGCCTTTCTCCCTTCGTGCGTTTCTGCACACCCGCCTGGGCGCCGCTGTCTGGACGCTCCTGGTGGCCATCCTGGCCTACCAAGCCGGCCAGATTTCCACCGCGAAGCACGCCGACACGGCTGCCCGCGCACCGCGTATCACGACATAAGGAGCCAGTATGAGCACGCCATCCAACAAACAAGTTCTGATCGCCGCCATTAAAGCCCATCCGGGTATCCGTACCCCCGAGTTGGTCGACATGACGACGATCGATAACCCGTCCGCCTACATAACAGGCGAGATCGATCGCGGTGAGATCCTGGTCGAGAAAGTGGCCACTGAGCACGGCAGCCGCCAAGTCAATGCGTATCGCGTCAATGCCGAGAATCCTCCCGATGAAACGCTCACGCCTCGCCAGCGCATGGTTAAGGGGGACGTCGGTGCGAAGACCGGCCCTTCGGATGTCAGCTTCTCGCTGTCGTCGCGCGGCGAGCTCACTATCAACGATGGCCGCAAGACCGTTTCTCTGCGGCCGGATGGCACCCGCCAGTTGGTGGCCTATCTCGACCGCATCAACGTCGACCAGGTGATGCGCGCGGCAGGAGTTGCCTGATGCCGATGCCGTCTTTCCGCTGCCCTTGCTGCCGCAATGAGCTGACGGTGGAGGTTGTGTTCGCGCACGAGGGCGTGCGCGAATCGGTCCAGCACCTACTCAACGCTCACCCTGCGGCAAGCAAATTGCTGCGGCCGATGCTGGCCTATGTCGGCCTGTTCGCCCCGGAAAAGACTGATATGCGCTACGAGCGCGTGGCGTCGATCCTAGGTGAACTCGTGCCAATGATCAAAGCAGGCATCGTGCGCGACGCGCATGGCCGGGAGTGGCCCGCGCCGATGGATTACTGGTGCCAAGCATTTGAGGAGATGCTCGCCCGCCGTGACGCAGGCGCGGCCGGTGGCTTGCGGCTGCCCCTCAAGTCCCATGGCTACCTGTGCGCCATCGTCGCAGGCTTCTCCAACAAGGCAGCAGCCAGCGTCGAACGCACTACCGAAGCGCAGCGGGCTGGCCACGCCGGCTTCGGTACACCGGTTGCGCGTGTGCAGCCCATCACCAGCCATACCACGGCACCGCGCTCCGCCGTTGATCCGGCCTTGCGTCAGCAAGCACTGCGCGCCGCCAAGAGCCGCAAGGCAGATACCAATATTCAACAGGAAACCCCATGAGCGAAGCAACTATCCCAGCCGGCTACGTAAAAGACGCGCGCGGCCGTCTGATCCACGAAAGCATGGTGAAACCGATCGATCGCGCCCGCGACCAAATTGTCACGGAACTTGTCGGCATCGCTAAGACACATCACGCCGCGCTGGCTGACTTCAAGAAGCGCGTGTTTGGCGACACCGAGGCGTTCATCTCGATGTCGGCCGAGGAATACGGGGCGAAGGTCGGCGGCGCCAAAGGCAACGTCACACTGCACAGCTTCGATGGCCAATACAAGATCCAGATCCAACGCGCCGAAAACATTACGTTCGACGAGCGTTTGCAGGCTGCGAAGGTCGTGATCGACGAACTGCTGGCCGAATGGACTGAGGGTTCCCGACCGGAGATCCAATCGCTTATCCAGGGCGCCTTCGACACCGACAAGGAAGGCAACCTGAATACCGGCCGCATTCTCTCCCTGCGCCGCCTCGATATTCAGGACCCCCGCTGGAAGCAAGCGATGTTTGCCATCTCCGATTCCGTCCAGGTCATCGGTACCAAGTCCTATGTTCGCGTGTATGAGCGCATCGGAGACACCGAGAAGTACCGTCCGATCTCGCTCGACATCGCGGCCATCTAAGGAGCGGTCATGGGAACGCTCACGAAGGAACAGATTACCGCAATCGAATATGAGCTTGCCTCTCCCTTCGGGCGAGTCGTGTTGGCTTGCGACAGCTACAAGGTCACTGTTGCGGTGGAGCAGAAGTCCCCGCGTAAGTACGAGCTCATGGTGTACGTGAATGATGTGTTTAAGGCTGTTTGGACGAGGGGTGGCTGCGAAGAGGCGACGCGGTTCCTGCGGCCTACAACTGTCGAGCTTTTCAAGCCGGCACAGAAATCCAAGATCCTCAAAGACTTGGGGAAGCGTCACGGATCGAAGTTCATCGCCGAATACAACAAGACGTCGACGATCTACCTCCCAATCTGGCAATCGGTGCGCTCGATGGTCAGGCACTTCTGCAAGCACTGCGAATCGGTTTCGGTGACGTCGATCGGCTATGCGGCCGCAAGCGCCAGCGCCACATCTAAGGCGCTCGTGAAAGATCTGGAACCTGCGATTTAACCACTCACCAACGAAGGATTACATCATGAACAAGCAAGAACTGGTAGCCCACGTCGCGAGCGAAGTCGGTCTTAGTAAGGCAGAAGCTGAGCGCGCTCTCAATGCCGTGATCGGCGGAGTCACGCAAACACTGGCCAAGGGCGGCACTGTGGCGATAACGGGTTTCGGTGCTTTCTGTGTCGTTACTCGCGCCGCTCGTGGCGCGCGCAATCCGAGGACCGGCGAGGACATCCGGATTCCCGAAGCCCGGGTGCCGAAGTTCAAGCCGGGTAGCAACCTCAAGGCTGTTGTTTCCTGACGCGAAACACCCGCCTGCGCGGGTGTCTGCCTGGCGTGGTGGCCTGGCACTGATGAGCAGCCCAACCAAGGATAGAGATATGACAGAACAAAGCATGGAGCGGGCCGCAATTGCGATCTGCAGGGTCATGTACCCCGAAGCCTGGGAGGCGGGCAGAAGCTGGGAAGGTTTCCCCGACACGACGCGCGTTGCAATGCGCCGGGCCGCACACGCCGCCTGGGCGGAGCTCAGCGAGGAAGTGCGCGCCGTGATCGATCACGACGGATATGCCATCACCTTCCAGTCGATGAGCCAATACCGCGCCGCCCTGAAGGTCGCATTCTCGCCGGATCGCGCGCCATGACAGACACCGCCTGGTGCTCCCTGGTCATGATCGTCCTGATCGTTAGCGTCGTTGCCTACATGGCATGGTCGCACTATCTCGACCGCAAGTACCCGATGGAGTGAGCCACATGGTCGCCGCAACAACCCTCGCCAAGATCCACATCGCCAAGAAACAGCTAGCGATGGATGACGACGCATATCGCGCCATGCTGGACAGCGTGGGCGGCGTTAAGTCGGCCAAGGACCTGACGCCTTTCAGCGCGGCGAAGGTCCTAGCCCATCTCGAAAAATGCGGCTTCAAGCCCGCCCAGAAAATCGGCCGTCGACCCACACCGACCCGCGCCGATCGTAAGAAGCTCATTGGCAAGATCGAAGCGCTGCTGGCTGAAGCCAAGCGCCCCTGGTCCTATGCCGACGCCATGGCCGCACATATGTTCAAGATTGACCAAGTCGCATGGTGCGACGCCGATCAGCTCTGGCGCATCACTGCGGCGCTGCAGAAAGATGCCAACCGCCACGGGAGGTAACATGGATCTATCAGAAGTTACCAACCTGCTGCCGGCGGTGGCGCGTGCAATCGTTCACACCATTGGGATTCAGCAAACGATCCGGCTGGTCGACCGTCTGGGCGGCTCAACGTTCCCCGTGCCACTGCGCAAGAATGCTGCTGGCGAGGTCCGGTACCAGATCCTGGTTGAAACTGTTGGAGAGCAGGCAGCCTCTCAACTCGTGAGCGCGCTGGGTGGGCAGGAAGTCTATATCCCGCTGTGCGCAGCCGCGTTGCGCGAGCTGCGCGACCGCGAGATGCGTACCGAGTTCGATAGCATGACCGGCAAGGAATTGCAGTACAGTGCGCTGCACGCTGTTGCTCAACTGGCCATCCGGTACCGCATCTCGGACCGCCAGGTCTGGCGAATCCTGAATCAAACGAATCGGGATGGACCGCCGAAGACGTCTCAAGCTACACTGTTTTGACTGCACCGAAGCCCCGCACCTCGCGGGGCTTTTGCTTTTCCACCCCCTGACACTCGCCACCATTCGCTGGTGCGCTGCCTGATACGAGACTGTGAGCTGTATCCACAGTCTCTGCAGGAGGCAGCGTGCAACCGCGCGGCATTCGAAACAATAATCCGGGAAACATCCGCTGGGGCGACAACTGGCAGGGGCTGATCGCCCCGCACCAGCGCACCGACAAGAGCTTCTGCCAGTTCACCGAGCCTGCCTACGGTCTGCGCGCGATCTGCGTGATCCTGGTGAACTACGGAAGCAAGAACGGCCAGCCCAATATCGGTGGGCCTGGCATCGACACGGTGCGCGAGGTCATCGGCCGCTGGGCGCCTCCCAACGAGAACGATACGGAGGCGTACATCGCCAGCGTGGCTAAGGCCGTGGGTGTCGACGCCAACAAGCATATTGACCTTACGTCGCCCCACGTCTTGCGCAAGATGCTGCCGGCCATCATCCAACACGAGAATGGCATGCAGCCGTACTCGACCGAGCAGATCGACAAGGCCATCCGGATGGCCGGCGTCGTATGAGCTGGAAGTTCTCCGACCTCTTCACCGACGAGCGCACCGGCCGCCTGTCGCACACGAAGCTCTGGCCAAACGTGGCAAATGCCGTGGCCACGGTTGTCTTCGTGCGCGCTGGCTGGCAGGGACAGCTCACGGCGGATATCTGGTGGGCATATCTCGCCTGCGTCGGCGGCTACACGGCCGTCATGCGTCTCGCCCAGTTGATCCGCGAAAGGAAAGCCAATGAACGGACTTAACCGCGTCGAAGCTATCGTCCTTGCGGTTCTGTCGCTGCTGGCTGGCGCTGCGCTGTGCGCACCCGTAGCCCTGTGGTACGGCACCAGTCATGGCACCGCCATTGGCAACGCCAAGGTCGCGGAGTTGCGCGAGCAGACCGCTATCGCTAGTGCCAAGACGCTGAGGGATGCTGGCGAGGTACTGGCCGAGGAAACGGCACGCGGCAACCGGCTGAGCGCCCAGCTCGACCAGGCGCACGACAGGATCGACTTTCTCTCCCATCAACTCCAATCCAAGGTGGACCATGTCTCGACCGTCTATCGTCCGGCGCCTGGCGCTCCCACGCAGCCTCTGCCTCAGTGCGTTTTCACTCGTGGCTGGCTGCGCAGTTACAACGCCGCCATCGGCGTTGATGTGTCCATTGCCGGCGAAGGCACCGGCCCATCTGCTCAAGCGGCCGACGCCGGTGGAACCGTTGCGGGAGAAGACGATCTCCTTCCCGCCGGCATCGACCAGAGGGACATCCTGAGCCACCACATCGACTATGCCGCGCGGGCCCGGAAGCTGGAGGAGGCACTGAATCGGCTGATCGACTACGAGGAAGGCAAAGATGTTCAGTAACCGCGCGCTGGACCACGCATCCCAGATCGAGCAGGCAGAACGCGATCACGCCATCGAGCGTGTGCGTGCGCTCAAGGCTGCCGGGGAATCCGCAGAATTCTGCCAGGACGACGTGTGCGGCGAACCCATCCCGGAGGCGCGTCGCCTGGCCGTGCAGGGATGCCGCTTCTGCATCGACTGCCAGGCGCGGCGGGAGAAGGCGCGATGACGATCAGCATTGGACAGATCTGGGAAATCGTGAAGGTGCTGATCTCGCTGGCAGTGGCGCTCGGCGGCCCAGCACTGACCTGGTGGCTCGCACGGGAGCGCGCCGAGCGCCAGGAAGTCAAGGCCGCCACGACGGCGATCGGCGGCGAGCTCACCGCGCTGAAGCTGGATATCGCCCAGCACTACGCGCGCAAGGAAGACGTTAAGGACAGCCGCCAGGAGGTTCTTGACGCCGTGAACAACCTCTCCACCAAGCTGGACCGACTCTACGACAAGCTGGACAACAAGGCAGACAAAACCTGATGACCACCCGGAACGAAGAAAGTGAAGAGCTGCGCCTGCTGCGCCAGATCGGCGGGCAGGTGAGCGGCATGGACGCCAAGCTGGATGCCATGGACGCGAAGATCGATCGGATCGAAGGCCGCGCTATTCGCCTCGGTGCGACCGCTGGTGCTGCCGCAGGCGGCATTACCGGTGGCATCGTGGCCGTTGGTGTCATGCTGGCCAAATTCAAGCTGGGAGCCTGATTCATGCCCGGCGTGAAGGTCAAGTTCAAGGATGGCTCAGCCCGTGACTTCCCGTACCCGGCACACGTGCGCGGGTACGAAGGTGTGTTCGTGATCATTCAGGACGAGTACGAGAAGAAACACACCTTCCCGGCAGCAGACATCCAGGAAGTCATCGAAACGCCTCGGCCGCGCTGGTAACACCGCTATGGCACATCCAAAAGAAGTACGCGATATCGTTCGCCGCGCCTACATCTTCGATCGCCTCACGCTCGAAGTTGCAGCCATGAAGGCGGGCGTCTCCTATGCCACAGCACGGCGGTGGAAGACCGATGCCGCCGAGACTGGCGACGATTGGGATCGTGCACAAGGCGCGCACCTCATCGCCGGAGGCACGCTGGAGGAGATCGCGCGCGGGGTGTTGGCTGGTCTTGTCACGCAATACCAGGCGACCATGGAGGAGCTAGCCAAATCCGAAAACGTGGCCCCCGTCGAGAAGACGAAGCTGCTGGCCAGCCTGGCGGACAGCTTCCAGAAGACGGTGTCGGCCAGCAAGAAAATCTTGCCCGAGACAAACGAGCTCGCCGTGGCCATGGACGTGCTCCAGCGCCTGGCGTCGTGGGTGAAGGAAAACCGACCGGATCTCGTCCTCGGTTTCGTCGAGATCCTGGAACCCTTCGGCAGTGAGTTGAGCCGTGCCTATGGCTGACAAGTTCTCCGTCCGCGACTTCCGCGACGATCTCGAAGAGTTAGCGACGAAGCTACGCAAGGATATCGAGTCGCACCAGTCTGGCCTCGACAGCAGCCCCGCCGCGATCGCCGAGCGCCGACGGCGGGTGCTGATGGGCGACTTCCAGTTCTTCGCCTATACCTATTTCCCGCACCACATCCGTGGCACGCCATCGAGCTTCCAGGGCCATTTCTGCCAGCGCTTCCCGCGCGTACTGGAACTGGCCGGCGGCGCACGTGAATGGTGGGTAGCACCTCGTGGCGAGGCCAAGTCGTCGCTGGCCACCAAGATCGGCCCCGCGTACTGTGTGGTGCGTGGGCTGTTGCAACAGCCCAACGTCCAGAAAGAACTGCAGTTGCAGGGGACGCTGCCGCCCTTTGTCGATTACGTCATCCTGCTCGGCGCCGAGACCAAGCTTCCTGCGAAGTTGATCGAGGTAGTAAAGACCGAGCTGACGGCCAACGCTATGTTGGAGCTGGACTTCCCGGAAGCCTGCGGCAGCACGCCGCTCTGGCGCATTGGCGAAGCCGTGTTCAAGACGAACGTCAAGCTAGAGAGCTTCGGTGCCGACCAGGCTATCCGTGGCACATTCCACGGCGCCAGTCGTCCCAAGCTGCTGATGGGCGATGACCTGATCACCGATGCGGAAGCCAAGAGCCCAACCGAGCGCACGAACCGCTGGAACTGGCTGACCAAGGCCATTGACTATCTCGGCCCACCGGACGGCAGCGTTAAGTATGTCGGCGTCGGTACCGTCCTGGACAAGGACGATCCAATCTCCAAGGCAAAGAAGACCATCGGGCACGTTGTGCATCACTTCCGCGCCATTGAGCAGATGCCGGCTAATACGGATCTGTGGGAGAAGTGCGAGGAGATGATGCTCAACGTCGACCGAGAGGCCATCGACGAAGCGTCCAAGCGTGGCGTGACCCTGGCCGACGACGAGCTGCCGTCGTATCGCTTCTACCTCGACCACAAGGCTGAGATGGATGAAGGCGCCCGGATCTCGTGGCCGTCCGTGCGTACCCTGTTCTGGCTCATGCGCCAGCGCGCCAAGGCGCCGAAGGCATTTAACACTGAACTGCAGGGTGATCCGCGCACCGAAGAAGACAAGACGTTTGGCCACCTCACGTTCTGGGTCCAGCGCTTGCAGCACTGGATCATGTTCGGCGCCTGCGACCCGTCAATGGGCCTCAGTGAGAGATCCGACCCTTCTGCGCTGGTGGCCGGTGGGTTCGATACCTGGAACGGCAAGCTGCACGTCATCCACGCCGAGATCAAGCGTCGCGTTCCCTCCAAGTTGGAATCCGATCTGATTGGCATGCAGCGTGAGTTCAAGTGCCGCGCGATCGGGTTCGAGAACAACAACGCCTATGAGCACTCGCGGCAGACCTTCATCCAGGCAGGCATGCTGGCCGGCGTGCCGCTGCCGCTGGTCGGGGTAACGGCCTCCGTACCCGCCGACGTGCGTATCGATGGAATGGAGCCATTCATTACCGATCGGCTGGCGGCCAGCATCCTTTTCCACTCCGCCTTGCGCGCGCTGCTGGATGAACTCGACACCTGGCCGGAAAAGCAGGCCCATCACCACTACGACGGTCTTACCGCACTGCAGATCCTGTGGATGATCGCCAGCACCCGAGGCCGTGGGCTGAACGAATACACGCCGGTGCCCAAGCGCTTACCGGAGCGCGGCGGCAGCACCGACCACGACGACCACCCGCATGCGGGCGCCGCTGGCGCCTGGTAGGAACCATCATGGGAAAAATCCTTGACCAGTTTGGGCGGCCCTTCGAACGGGCCGCCTTGACCGAATCCCAATCGGCACGCCTCCAGGCGCTGCAGCACGATTTCGCGGGCCACCCGTCCAGAGGGCTGACCCCCGCCAAGCTGGCCAGCATCCTGGAGCTGGCAGAGCAAGGCGACTTGATGGCGCAGTCTGACCTCTTTCAGGACATGGAAGAGAAGGACGGCCATATCTTCGCCGAGATGAGCAAGCGCAAGCGGGCGCTGCTCACCCTGGACTGGAACGTCGTCCCGCCAAAGAACGCATCGAGCGAGGAAACGAAACAGGCGGAGTTGATCGATGAATGGTTCCGCGACCTGCCGGATCTCGACGACGTGCTCCTCGACATGCTGGACGGCATTGGGCATGGCTTCTCGGCGCTGGAGATCACCTGGGAGCGTGTCGATGGTACTTGGCTGCCTGCTCGTTTTGAGCACCGGCCACAACGCTGGTTCATGACGCCATATGGCCAGCCAAACGAGTTGCGCCTGCGCGGCAATGCTGTGGCCGGCATCGAGCTGTGGCCATTCGGATGGACAGTTCATCGGCACAAAGCTAAGTCCGGCTTCATCGGCCGCGGCGGATTGCATCGCGTGCTGGCCTGGCCATACCTGTTCAAGAATTTCTCCGTTCGAGATCTCGCCGAGTTCCTGGAAATCTACGGACTGCCATTGCGCGTGGGCACGTATGGTGCCGGCGCGGGCCAAGACGAAAAGATGGCGCTGCTGCGCGCTGTGACCGAGATCGGCCACAACGCCGCCGGCATCATTCCGGAAGGCATGAAGATCGAGTTCAAGTCCGCAGCCGATGGATCGGAGAAGCCCTACGAAGCGATGATGGGCTGGTGCGAGCGTACGCAATCGAAAGTGATCCTGGGCGGCACGCTGACCAGCCAGGCCGATGGCAAGTCGTCGACCAATGCCCTGGGCAACGTTCATAACGAGGTCAGGCACGATCTGATGGTGTCCGACGCCCGGCAGCTCTCCGGCACGATAAAACGCGACATCATCTTTGCCATCTGCGGGCTTAACTTCGGCGTCACGGATCGTCGCCGCATTCCGGACTTTGTCTTTGACACCCGCGAACCGGAAGACCTGAAACTGTATGCCGACGCATTGCCCAAACTCGTGGGCATTGGCATGCAGGTGCCACGCGCTTGGGCGCATGAGAAGCTCGCCATTCCGCTGCCGGCCAAGGACGAAGAGATCCTCAAGGTGGCGCGGCCGGAGATGGCTGTGCCGCCGGAGATGCGACCGAAGGAAAACCCGCCGGCACCAGGTAAGGCTGCCTTGACCTATCGGGCGGTGCTGACAAACGACCAAGGCGAGATTGTCTATCCCGATCAGCACGCGATCGACACGGCAGCGGCTGGTCTTCCGGCGGAAGCGCTCAGCGTCGGGATGGCCAAGCTGCTCGCTCCGGCCATCGAAGCCATCCGTGCCGGCGAAGAGCCTGACCAGGCCATCGCTGCCCTGGTGGCAGCGTACCCAAATCTCGATGACCGGGCCGTGACCGAGCTGCTCGCTCGCGCCATCTTTGTCGCGGATGTCTGGGGGCGACTGAATGGCGACGCCTGATCTCGCCTACGCGCTGGGCCTGTCGCCCGAAGAAGCGATCCGCTTCTTCGAGAGCAAGGGCTATACCATCGGGTTCAAATGGCAGGACGTCTGGCAGGAAGCCCATTCGCGGGCCTTTACCGTCGCTGGCGTGATGAAGATGGACGTCCTCCAGGACATCCGTTCGGCAATGGGCAAGGCCATCCGGGAAGGTGGCACGCTTGCCGAATTCCGTAAGGCGCTGCTGCCCACGCTGGAAGCAAAGGGCTGGCTGGGCAAGGGGCTGGTCGTCGACCAGGCCA
This sequence comes from Cupriavidus sp. GW822-FHT06G04, assembly GCF_058799075.1. Taxonomy (NCBI): domain Bacteria; kingdom Pseudomonadati; phylum Pseudomonadota; class Betaproteobacteria; order Burkholderiales; family Burkholderiaceae; genus Cupriavidus; species Cupriavidus sp. GW822-FHT06G04. The sequence continues at coordinate 411,273 of NZ_JBXALD010000004.1, forward strand.
CTGGCGAGATCCAGGGCAAGCGGCTCAGCCCGCGCCGTCTGCAGACGATCTTCGAGACGAACATGCAGTCGGCCTACTCGGCGGGCCGATACCAGGCCCAGTTGGAGAATGCCGACGAGCGGCCATTCTGGGAATACGTCGCCATCCTTGACAGCCGGACCCGGCCGTCGCACCGCGCCCAGCATGGCCGGATCTTCCCCGCCGGCGATCCGTACTGGCGCTACTTCTATCCGCCCAATGGGTGGCGCTGCCGGTGCCGCGTGCGTGCGCGCAGCCGCGCCGATATGGAACGTCTTAACCTTGCTGCGTCCAGCAGCGAGGGGCGTCTGGAGGAAGTTGACCAGGTCATAGACCGAGACGGGAATACCCGACCGGCGATGGCCTATCGAGATCCTGTGTCGGGGAAAACGTTCATGGCTGACGCCGGCTTTGGGTACAACGCCGGCCGCGCTGCCTTTCAGCCCGAGCTGGACCGATACCCGGCCGACGTGGCGCGCCAGTACGTCAAGGGCGGCCTGACCGGGCCGGCGTTTCAGCGCTGGTACGAAAAGACCGAAACCGTGGTTAAGGCGGCACAGGACGCCGTGCCAGGCGCAACAAAAGAGGCCATTCGTGCAACGGTGGCGGGCCAACTCGACAAGAGCCAGCGGTTTCCCGTTGGCATCCTGGGAGCGGCCGACCGTGCGGCGCTGGGCGTCGAGTCACAGACGGTCTGGCTGTCCGAGGAGACCCTAGCCAAGCAACTGGTGAGCCGGGATGGACAGGCGATCGGCATGGCCGACTATTGGCGCGTCCAAGCCGTTATCGAGCAGGCCCAGCTCGTGGTGCGTGACGGGGATACCAGCCTTGTATTCGTGCGCCAGGAGGAGCGGCTCTATCACGCCGTCATCAAGGCCACCAGGAGTGGCAAGGCGCTGTTTCTTACGTCGTTCCGGGAAACCAATATGGCCGAGGCCAAGCGGGCATTGCGTCGTGGTGAAGTCGTTCGCAATGAGCTGGAAGAGAAATGAGCCTCAGGAGGGTACTCCCTATTTCCCTCACGCGATCCACCAAGGGACTGGTCCCGAGGCGTCCTACGGCCGGGAGATTCACCGTGTTTCCGAGGCTCAGGGAGGAGTATAAGGCATGATCGAACTCAAGATCGACACTACGACCGTCAAACGGGCGCTCGGCCGCCTGGAGGGCTTCCAGCGCAGCAAGCGGCCGCTGATGCGCAAGTTGGCCGCCATCATGGCCGACGCCGTCGAGGAGAACTTCGCACAGGAAGGTCGGCCCAAATGGCTCGGTCTGGCCAAGTCCACCCGCAAACGCCGACCCGACGGCAAGATTCTCCAGGCGAGCGGTCGGCTCGCCGCCTCTATTCAGAGCCAGGCCGACAGCGATTCCGCTGCAGTGGGAACCAACGTCAAATATGCTGCCATCCACCAGCTCGGCGGTGAAATCACCCGCGCTGCCCATTCTGGCTGGGTCCGGCTACGCACTAACGCCAGGGGCAACCTGGTGCGCCAAGGAAGCAAAGGCCGCGCAGCCCATCTAGCGGTCTTTGCCAAGGAATCCCACAAACGGGTTAAGAGGGTCCGCTATACAACAGGCGAGAGCAAGATCCAGATGCCGGCTCGACCATTCCTAGCCCTGACTTCGGCCGACGAGGACCAGATCGAGCAGACGGTGTCCGCCTACCTGGCGTCCGTTTTCGAGTAGTTCTCCGCTATGCTTTGGTCTATTACATAAGACCTAGGAGAATGAAGTGTCGGCACCAAAGTATCAGGCAACGCACGGCCTGGATAGATGTCCCCAATGCGGCATTGCAAAGCCGAACCTCTCCACCGCGTATCACTATGCGACGGACACTGAGCAGCCGTTGAAGAGTCAATACTACAATTTGCTCCTTTGTGGGAGTTGCAAGCATATGACGCTTGTCAAATCCTCATTGACTGCGACCTTGGCTATTTGGCCTACACCTAGGCAGTACTCCGAGGACATACCGGTACGGGCGCGACAGTCTCTCAAAGACGCTGCAGACACTCTGGGTACGCCATCATTAAGCATTATCGGGGCGGCTCGCGCAGTCGACTTTATGCTTGCCGAGAAGGGCTTTCCCGGCGGGAAAGGTACCAACTTGGCTGGACGCATAAATGACGCGGCGGCGAAGCACGTCATCACAGCAGATATGAAGGAATGGGCGGACGAAGTCAGATTGGATGCCAATGCCGAACGGCACGCCGATACGACCAGCCCCGAGCCAACGAAGGAGGATGCTGAGCGAGCGCTGCGCTTTGCAGAGGCATTGGCGGAACTGCTTTTCGAGCTTCCGGCACGGGTAAAGCGTGGGCGCGGCAAGAACCCCTCCCAGCCCGTAGCAACCACTGTTGGCTCGCCCAACATTTCGAAAGCTCCGAGGCCGATTACGCCCCTTGGCGGCGCAAACTGAAATCCGGCCCGTGGCGCGATTTTGACCCCCATCCCGCTACGGTGGCCTATCCCACCCGCCCCAAACAGTGTTAAGGGCAGGTTAAAAACGGTCCTAGCGGGGTTCCCCCCTCCCGTCCTTCCCCGCGCCCGCGTCAACCCGGCCGGGTGACACCCTTCCACCTCCGCCGATAGCCATGCCGTCGCCAAGATGGCGACATGGCTATCCCCCGCACCACCCACCCCCACATTGCCCGGTTGTCTGTCGAAATCTCGACGGGCTCCAACGCTATCCAGCTGATGCCGGCGGGCGCGTTTCGCGCCAACGATGGGCGGCCCAAGGAATGCGACGCCTGGCACATCGACTCCACGATCGCGGCGGTCGTCGTCGCTGCCGTCAATGCACGGCAGACACCCTATGTCGTGGACTACGAGCACCAGACCCTGGCAGCGGCGACCAATGGACATCCCGCGCCGGCTTCCGGCTGGTTCAGCAAGGTGGAATGGCGCGAAGGCGAAGGTCTGTTCGCCATCGATGTCGAGTGGACGCCCAGGGCGCAGGCAATGATCGCCGCGAAGGAATACCGCTTCATTTCGCCGGTATTCACCTATGACGCCAAAACAGGCGCTGTGGGGCAACTGCTCCACGTGGCACTCACCAACAACCCTGCGCTCGATGGCATGGACGAAGTCACCGTCGCCGCCGCATCGCGCCTGCTCGCCGATTTAACCGCCCAGACGGGGGCTCTTCCCGTCGAACCCAATCAGGAGCCAGAAATGGATGAACTGCTGGAGCAGCTGCGTTGGCTGCTCAACCTGCCTGTCGGCGCCACGGCCGATGACGTCAAGGCGCAACTGCAAAAGCTGATCGCCCAGTTGTCCGAAGGCAAAGGCACCGCTGCTGCGTCGGTAAACGTGGCCGAGCTGATTGCCAACCAAGGGCAACAGATTGTCGCCCTGTCCGCCAACCAGGTCGACCCGGCCAAGTTCGTGCCGCTGGCGGTCGTCGATGGGCTGCGCACCGAGATCGCAGCGCTCACGGCCCAAGTCGCCAACTCGGCGGCGCAGGCCAGTGCTACCACGGTCGACGGCCTGGTGACCGTTGCGCTGTCCGATGGTCGCTTGCATCCCACGATGGAAGCCTGGGCGCGCGCCCTGGGTGAGAAGGACATCGCCGCCCTGAAGGAGTACGTGGAAAAGAGCAAGCCGATTGCCGCGCTGACCTCCACGCAGACCTCCGTCATCGCGCCGGCACTCGCCGCAACCCTGAGTCCGGCCGGTCAGCCCGACGCCACGCAACTGGCTATCTGCTCGGCGCTCGGCGTCGACGGCGCCGACTTCGCCACTGCCGGCAAGTAGCCCGTCAGGCGTCCGTCCTCACCTAACTACTGGAGAACAGCATGCCTTCGCTCACAGGCGACCGCAACACCACCAACCGCGCCGGCACCGACTTCGAGTTTCCGGTCGCGGCCAACGCCCGGATCTTCGCCGGTGCCATCGTGGCTATCGACACTGCCACGGCGCTGGCGAACAAGGGCGCTACCAGCACCACGCTCAAGTGCGTGGGTATCGCCCAGGCCGCTGCTGACAACACCGGCGGCGCCGCAGGTGCCATCCGCGTGCGTGTACGCCGGGGCCTGTGGTACCTGGCCAACTCGGGTGCGGCCGACCAGATCACCCTGGCTGATGTTCAGTCGGATTGCTACCTGGTCGACGACCAGACGGTGGCCAAGACCAACGGCGGCAATACGCGCTCGATCGCCGGCAAGGTGCGCGACGTGGATGCCAACGGCGTCTGGGTCGAGTTCTAACGCAACCCACCTCGCTTAACTCTCGGAGAGATAGATGAAAGTCAGTCGAATGAATGTGCTGGTGGTCGGTGCCGGTCTGGCCATCGCCGGCATTGTGGCCGCGCTGGCCAGCATGGCCGGGGGTGCAAGCCCCGCCACGGCCGCCACGCTGGTGAGCTTCAGCATGGACCAGGTTGACCCGCGCCTCATGGGCATCTGCGGTGCCGGCCTGGTGATCAACCGCAGCAACCTCAATTCCCTGTTCCAGGGATTCAAGGTGCTGTTCCAGAAAGCCTTCGATGGTGTGCCGGCGGACTGGGACAAGGTGGCGATGCGCGTGCCATCGACGTCGTCCAAAGAAGTGTACCCCTGGCTGGGTCAGACCACTCGCTTCCGTGAGTGGATCGGTGATCGAGTGCTGCAGAACCTGATGCTGCATGACTTCACCATCAAGAACAAGCCGTGGGAAAACACCATCACCATCGACCGCGACGAGATCGATGACGACTCGTATGGTGTGTACGCGCCGATGGCATCGCAGCTCGGCCAGGACGCCAAGCAACACCCCGACGAGCTCGTCTTCAGCCTGCTCGCGGCCGGGTTCGCATCCGCCTGCTACGACGGCCAATACTTCTTCGACACGGATCACCCCGTGCTGCAGGCAGACGGCTCCGTTGGCTCGGTTTCCAACTTCCAGGGCGGCGCGGGCACTGCCTGGTACCTGCTCGACACCACCAAGATGATCAAGCCGCTCATCTACCAGGTGCGCAAGGACTACAAGTTCGTGGCCATGGATCAGGAGACCGACGAGCAGGTCTTCACCAGCAAGAAGTTCCGCTACGGCGTCGACGCTCGCTCGAATGTCGGTTTCGGCCTGTGGCAGCTCGGCTATGCCTCCAAGCAGGATCTGACGCCGGAGAACTACGCCGCCGCACGCGCCGCGATGATGTCCATGAAGGGTGACAACGGCAAGCCGCTCGGAGTGCGCCCATCGCTCCTGGTCGTGCCGCCGAGCTTGGAAGGCAAGGGCCTGCAGATCCTGCAAGCCGAGAAGAACGCCAACGGCGCCGACAACATCTACCGTAATACCGCCCAGCTGCTGAACACGCCCTGGCTGAGCTGACGGGATAACTCCCCGCCGAAGACTGCCGCGTAACGCCGTAAGCGCGGAGGCAGACAGACCGGAACCCTCGGCGCAGTTGCTGGGTTCCGGACGGTTAAATAATCAACTGATGGAGAGCCAAGATGGCCACCAAAGTGAAGGTTCTGCGCGTGATCAGCCGCCTGGACAAATTTCGCCGCGCTGGACACGAGTTCAGCGCCCACCCGAAAAATATCCCGCTGGCGTCGCTTTCTGAAAACCAGCTCACCGCGCTCAAGAGCGAGTCGAATCTGGTCTGCGTGGAAGCAGAGATGGTAGTCGACGACCAGGGCAATTTGATCGATGTCTCGGCCGAGCTGATCGACAGCGCGGCCCAGGACCTCCGGAGCTGGGCGGAAGACCTGAACCGCCAGGCGAACGACCTGACGGTGCGTGAAGGCCAGGTCGCTGATCGGGAACAAGCCGTGGCTAAGGCCGAGGAGGCGCTCGCTGCTCGCGAAACGGCCGTCGCGGCTCGCGAGGCCGCTGCCATCGAAGCTGCGGCAAAGGCTAGCAACACCGGCAAGAAGAGCAGCTAAGCTATGGCCTACGCAACGCGGGACGCGATGACGGCGCGGTTTGGTGAGGAAGAGCTCATCGAGTTGACCGACCGCGCCCAGATCGGAGAGGTGGATACGGCGCTGCTGGATAGTGCATTGGAAGACGCCAGCGCCGAGATCGACAGCTACCTTGCCGGTCGCTATCCCGTCCCGCTTGCGCAGGCGCCTCGCTTCCTCGCTGGTCTGTGCCAGGACATTGCCCGGTATCGCCTATGCGGCAGCGGCACTCGCAGCACCGACGAAATCAACGATCGCTACAAGAACGCCATTCGTTTCCTGGAGAAGGTCGCCAATGGTTCTGTCTCCATCGGGCCTGTGCCCCAGGCGTCGGTGCCGGTGGCAAGCAACCAGGTGATCTTTAACAGCGGCGCCAAGGCATTCGGCCGTGGGCGAGGTGCACTGTGATCGAGCTCGTGGGCACGCCAATCATCACGGCCGTCGAGCTCGCCATGGTGGCCAGACTGCGCCTCGGTCTGGGCAAGATGGTTAAGTCTGTCGAGACCTATGGCGGCGAGCTCGATGACGAGACTGACGAGGTGATCCGTCGCTTCCCTGCTGCCTGGGTGACGTTCGGCGGCGTGCGCGATTCATCGCCTGTGTCGACCAGCCGCGGGAAGTGGAAGAAGGAAGCGCTTTTCGCTGTCATGGTCGGCGCGCGCAGCGTGCGCAATGAGCAGGCTGCTAGGCACGGTGGTGCCGGCCGACATGAAGTCGGCACCAACCAGCTGATCTACGCAGTGAACCGGTTGCTCACCCAGCAGGATCTCGACTTGCCGATCCGGGAGTTGGCGCCTGGACGCATCCGCACGCTGCGCCACGTCCTGGTGCAGCGCGAGGCGTTCTCCTGCTTTGCCATCGAGTTCCATACCGCTTGGATTGACGATGCACTGCCTCACGGTCGCTTCCCTGCACCCACAGGCCCGACCGATCCGGACGCCATCTTTGAGCAGCACGGCGGCGAGCTTGGCCAGCCTGACCCGGACTGGTTGCGCACCGGTCTGAATTACCACCTGGCGCCCGACGATGGAAATCCGGACGCCACAGATCTCATCGGCCCAGACAAGGAGTGAGCCATGAAAGTAAGAGCCGCACCCGGTCTTCGGGTGCCCACCGAAGACAATCCGCGTCGGTACATCACCGCGGCTGAGCCCGTTGACGTGCCGCGCAGCGCGTACTACCTGCGCGCGCTCGCTGATGGTGACCTAGTGCCGGCCGACGACGCCGAGGCGGCAGCTGTTGAAAATGCGACGCCCCAGGCAGACGAGACCGTGACGGCCGAGCCTGTCGTCACGGGCAAGAAAGCACGCTGACCGGTACGCAAAGGAGCATCCATGTCCAGCCCGAATATCAGTTTCGATCAAATCCAGAGCAGCATCCGCAAGCCAGGAAAATACTTCGAGTTCAACACGAAGTTGGCCGTCCGCACGCTGCCTGGAAACCAGCAGAAGGTGCTGATCGTTGGTCAGCGCCTGGCAAGCGGCACACAACCTGCTCTAGTCTCCGCCGACGTCTTCAGCAACGAGCAAGCCGCACAGCTGTTTGGGCGCGGCTCAATCGCGCATCTGATGGCAACCGCCGCGATCAAGGCCAACCCCTACCTGCAGCTGACGGTGATCGCTGTGGATGACGCCCCGGCTGGCATAGCCGCAACTGCGGACGTCACGCTCACTGGCCCTGCCATATCTTCAGGCGTCGTGAGCTTGTATGTCGGTGATGTCCGCACCGATGTCGTTGCCGCTGCTGGCGATACCGCCGCTGCAATCGCCACAGCGTTGGCAGCCGCACTCGGAAAGCAGGTGGATCTGCCGGTGACGGCCGCTGCCAATGCCGGAAAGATTACGGTCACGGCGCGAAACAAGGGCGCCGCCAGCAACGCGATCAAGCTCAGCGCCGTCAGCACGGCCGAAGGCGTTTCTGCCACCGCCGCAGCGATGGCCGGCGGTCAGATTGACCCGGACATCGCGCCTGCCCTGGCGGTGGTAGTCAAAGGTGGGCACGATATCGTGGTCGACCCGTTCGCCGCCCAGGCGAGCCTCACCGCGATTCGTACGCACCTGGACTTCGTGTCCGGACCACGTGAGCAGCGAGGCACGATTGGCGTGTGGGCGTGGCCGAACTCCCTTGCCACCGGCGAAGCGCTGGCCAGCCAGGTCAACAACGGTCGGATCACGGGCGCGTGGCATCGGGGCTCCGTCAAGATGCCATGCGAGATCGCCGCAGGGTATGCCGCCGTAATCGCAAGCGAGGAGGATCCCGCGCGCCCACTTAATACCCTCGCGATCGCCGGCATCGATGTGACGCCAATCGACCAACGCCCGAGCACCACCGAGCAGGAGAACGCGCTCTATAACGGCCTCTCGCCACTCGAAGTCGGTCCGGGCGACGTGGTGCAGATCGTCCGTGCGATCACAACGTACACCAAGGACCCGCAGGGCATCGACGACGTTGCGCTGCTGGATCTCACGACGATCCGTACGCTCGACTACGTGCGCAAGGCTTGCCGCGAGCGCGTTGCTCTGCGGTTCCCGCGCGACAAGCTGTCGGATCGCACGCCGCCCAAGGTCCGCTCGGAGCTGCTCGATGTCCTGTTCAAGCTGGAGGAGCTTGAAATCGTCGAGGCTGTCGAGGAAAACAAGGACGGCCTGATCACCGAGCGCGACAGCCAGGACGTGAACCGTCTGAACGCAAAGATCCCGGTCGACGTGGTCAACGGCCTGCACGTATTCGCAGGCCGCATCGACCTGTTGCTGTAATCGCGAGTCAACGCTCGCATCCACAGGAGAGCCAATATGGCACTGCAAGAATATGCCGGCGCGATCGTGCTGGAGGTGGACGGGAAAGAAGTTGAGGTCATCGACGTCAGCGATACCGTCCGCACCGGCCGCAAGCTGGTTAAGACGATGAACCGCACCGGCCGTGCCAAGGGCTTTGCCCGAGGCATCGCCGAGTACGACCTGTCGCTGACCGTCGCCATTCCGTTGTCGGGTGACCTGGACTGGGAAAAGATCGAAGGCGCCAAGCTGACGATCTATCCGAACAGCCCAGGCGGCCAGCGCGAGAGCTATCTCGACTGCTTCACCACCGAGGTGGGCAACAAATACACGGTGGACAACGAAGCGCGCCGTGACATCAAGATGCAATCCCTGCGCAAGGTGAAGGAATGATCGAGAAAGGCACTCTCACCTACGGCGTCGAATACCCGCCGGCATCGGGCACGCTGCATTTCGACTTTGAACTGCGCCTGCCCACGATCGAAGACAACGTTACTGCGATCGAGGAGGTCGGTGCGGGTTCGTCGCTGCGCATCTCTGTTGCGATGATGGCGTTGTGCCTGGTGCGCCTGGGCGACATCCCGAAGGAAGCCATCACCACGGGGCTGCTTAACACCATGGTCGACGATGACTATGACGTGTTGGCCATCAAGCGGGATGAGCTCAAAAAAAAGCGCAGGACGTTGAGCGGTACCTCGCGGACTACCGACTCAGCGTCGTCCTCCTCGGACGCCACGGCGTCCCAGAGTCCACAGTCCGCCAGCTGACCGGCCCTGAGCTGGAAGGCTACCTCGCCGCGATCTCCAAGCTCTATGGCGGTCGCGGCAAGGGTGGCCGGTCGGGCGACGATGGCGGCACAGAGACAAAGACCCGACGGATCACCAGTCAACGCAACAAGAGACCGAAATAGCCGATGGGAACCGATCTCCAAGTCGCCATGTTGCTCAAGGCGCGCGACGACGGCTCGCGCGTTGTGGCCAGGGGCATGGCCGATGTCGTTAAGCAGACGGAAGCGGCCGAGCGATCGACGGTCGGCCTGAACCGCGAAAGCAAGCGCCTCTCCGACGCACGCCAGATCCTCGGCGTGCGCGCCGAGCAGGCCGTCCAGCGCGAGATCCGCCAGACACAGGCCGCGTACGCCAGGCTGGCTGCGTCTGGCACCATTTCCGCACGCGAGCAGTCCCGCGCCTATGAGGCCATGACGCAGCGCGTCCGGGAGCTGCGTCGTGAGATGGCCGGCGTCAGTACAGCACAGCGCGCGATCTCGGGTGCTGCAAAGGGGCTTGTGGCGGGTGCCGCCGGAGTTGCGGCTGGTGGTTATGTTGTAGCCCAGCCCATGCGCCGTGTGGCCAGTTACGACATGCGTCTGGCGCAGATGAGCAACACGGCGTTCGCGGAGACCGAAGACAAAGACGGCCGCAAGCTCTCAGAAGCCGAGCAGCTTGAGCGCCGCCGCCGGGGAAAATCCCAGCTCGAAGGCTACATTTCTGCCGCGACTGGCGAGGGCGGCACCCGCGACGATACCGCCAACGCCCTGGACAAGCTGATCGCCCGAGGCATTTTCTCGCCCGAGCAGGCCGGCGCACTCCTGCCCACGATCAACAAGGCCGCCACCGCCGCCGGATCGTCGTCCGAGGAGATGACGGACGTGGTCATGGCTGCCGTTCAGAACGCCAAGATCCCCGTCGACCAGATCCCGAAAGCACTGGGCATGGCGTTGCGCGCCGGCCAGATGGGCGGCTTCGAGCTCAAGGACATGGCGCGCTGGCTGCCGAAGATGCTGGCCATGGGTGGCCTTTCCGGCCTGCGTGGCATGGATGGCATGGCATCCATCCTGGCGGCCAGCCAGCTCGCGGTGACCGCTGCAGGCGGCAGCGACGATGCTGGCAACAACGTGGTCAACCTGCTGCAGAAGATCACGTCGGCCGACACAGCTGCGGACTTCAAGAAGCTGTCCTCCAAGACGCTCGGGACCAAGGGCAAAGGCGATGCCGGCATCGATCTGTATGGCACTCTTGCCCAGGCACGTAAGGAAGGCGTCGACCCCGTCGAGGCGTTCACGCGCCTGGTGCGGCGTGTGGCCGAGGCCGACAAGGATTTCGCGACCATGCGTAAGCGCGCCGAGGACAGCAAGGACGACAAGGACAAGGCTGCCATGTACGGCGGCATGGCTGACATCCTCATGTCGCGCGGCGTGGGGAAGACCATCCAGGATAGGCAGGCAATGCTGGGGCTGCTGCCGATGCTGTTTAACCCAGACGCATACAAGAACATGAAGCGCGGCATCCTCCAGGGCGATGAGACCGCACTTTCTGTGAACCAGGCATTCATCAAGGAACAGGCGGCCTTCAAGTTCCAGCAGGGTCAGAACGCTATCGAGAAGGGAGAGTACGACGCGTTCGGAGGTCTCAATGGCGCCGTGGGTGACGTGGCCGTGAAGCTGGCCGAGTACGGTTCCAAGTATCCCGCGCTGACGGCGTCCCTTGTAGGAGCAACGGTGGCGGTTAAGGCGCTGGCGGCCGCCGCACTCGCGGGAGGCGCGGCGAACCTGCTAGCTGGTCGTGCCGGTGGCGCAGCTGGGGCCGCCGCATTGACCCAGGCGGCTGGTGCTGGTCGGGTTGCTGGCATGGTGGCCGGTACCAGCCGCTTCGCCAAGCTCGCCGCACCGGTCGCGCTACTCGGCGCCGGGTTCGATGCCTATAGCGTCAGCCAGAACAGCCTGCTGACGGATGCGCAGCGCAAGAGCGAGTACTCCCGCGTTGCCGGTGGTGCAGGCGGTGCGCTGGCCGGTGCCGCTGCAGGTGCGGCCATTGGATCTGTCGTGCCGGTAGTCGGTACCGCAATTGGCGGCATTGCCGGGGGCATCCTGGGCAGCCTGGGCGGTGAGAGTCTGGGCAAGATGCTGGGGGATGCCTTGTTCCGCGCCGAGACTGCCAAGCAGCCACAGCCCATCACTGTGCCGGTGACCGTCAATGTCGACGGGCAGCAGGTGGCGCAGTCCGTCAACCACGTCAACGCCATGTCCGCACGGAGAAACTGATGGCCTGGGACGAGACTCTGCTCGATGCATCCTTCCGGGGCGTGCCGTTCGATTGCATTCGAACGCGCGACTCCGCTCCACGCGATGTGGCCCGGCACGCGTATCCGTACCTCGATGGCGAAGATACCGACGATCAAGGTCGCAAGGCCCGTGCAACGGCCATTACGGCGATCTTCTATGGCGCTGACTATGAGACGCGCCTGCAGGCGTTCATCAAGGCGCTGGATGAGCGTGGCGCTGGTGAGCTGATCCATCCTGTTTTCGGCAGCATCAAAGCCCAGGTCCTGCACTACGACATCGAGCACGAGGCGGAGTCGCCCGATGCATGCACGGTATCGATCCAGCTAGTCGAGTCGACGCCTGGCAACCCGTTCTTTGTGCAGCAACTGCCGGCGCAGAAAGCGACTGAGGCCAGCCAGTTGGCAAAGGTGGCTTCAGGGAAAGGAATCGACCTCTTTGCCAGCGCGCTCGATGGCATCAAAGCCGTACAAGGAAACCTCGCTTCGGTTACGGCTCTGCGTAGCGTGCTAACCGGTACTCTAGGGGCGATCCGCGCGCAGGTTACCGGCTTCATTGGAACCACGCTCGATCTGATCGACTTTCCGCGCGCGTTCGCTGCTGACCTGGTCGGCATGCTTACGAACATGGTTGACCTACGATCGTTCGATGTTGGCGTCATCGCGAGCGATTGGAAGAGCCTCATTGGCCAGCTGGACTATGTGGTCCATTTGCCCACCAATGTGACTAGCGGCACTGTGACACCCTACGGTGATAGTGGCGGCAGTTCGAGCGGTGCTACCGCGCAACCGATCTCAGCCGATCCTGTGCACGTGGCGACCGTCGATGCGATTGTCCAGGTCGCGGTGGCGACGGCGGTCGCGGACGCGGCTACAACCATTCTCGCGGATGAGGCGGAAGATCCGACGTTGTCTCCAGAAGAGGTCGAGGCCATCAACAACGATGTCCGCGACTATGTCCAGGCGGCAATCGAGACCACGCGCGACCTCTACCCGGTCGACCAGGCACGCCCGGTGATTCAGGCATTGCGCGACACTGCAGCGGCAGTCCAGGACGCAGCTATCGCGGTAATTGATGCGCGCCCACCGCTTGGTCAGAAGACCGTCGAAGCGCCGGGGAACTTGCACCTGGTCGCCCATCGTTGGTATGGCGACTACACCCGTGCGGATGAACTCCTGCGGTTGAATCCAAAGCTGCGCAACCCGAACAACATTCAGGCCGGAGACGTCCTGTTCGCTTATGCCAAGTAACGATCAGAGCGATGATGCGGTTAGCCTGCTCATCGGCGGCAAAGTCCATGGCACCTGGACGCGATACGAGATCGACTCGGACCTGCTAATCCCAGCCGATGCGTGGCAGGTCGGACTCGGATTGCCACAAGGCGAGTTTCCGCCCATTGTTGAGGAAGGTGCATTGGTCGAGGTCCGGATCGGCCGGGACACTGTGCTCACCGGCCGCATCGACGACATTGCGCACGAGGTATCTAAGGAAAGCAATGATCTGACGATCAGCGGCCGGGATGGTGCCGCCGTCCTGGTCGACTGTTCATCGCCCATCTTCACCGCGAAGATGGCATCGCTGGCGGAAATCGTCGCTAACGTGGTTAAGCCCTTGGGCATCACCAAGATCCGTGTTGATGCCGATCGCACGTCGACATCGGACAAGGTGAATGTCGAGCCAGGCGACGCAGCGTGGGACACGCTGGTGCATGCGGCCGAAGCTAATGGGCTGTGGCCATGGTTTGAACCGGATGGCACGCTGGTGGTAGGCGGCCCTGATTACACGAAGCCTCCTGTTGCCAGCTTGATCATGAAGCGAAGTGGCGAGGGAAACAACCTGCTTAAGCTTGGCTACACGCGTTCCATGGCCGATCGATACTCCGAGGTCACGGTGTTGGGCCAATCGCACGGCACGTCCGTCGAGGCCGGCAAGAACGCCATCCGCGCGACCGTGCGCGACGAAGGTGTTGCACTGTATCGTCCGAAGGTAGTTATCGATCACGATGCCGACAATCGCCAGACAGCACAGTCCCGCGCCCGCAAGATCATCTCAGACTCGCGGCTGAAGGGGCGCACCCTGTCAGCGAAGGTGAAGGGGCATCGCACCAGCGACGGCATGCTATGGGCGCCTGGTCAGCGCATACACGTTATCAGCGAGCCGCACCGGATCGATGCGATCTACTTCCTGATGGCGCGCCGATTCGTCGGCGGCCGCGGCGAGGGAAAGGTCACGATGATGACGCTCAAGGAAGACGGCGTGTGGGTCCTCGATGCCCACCCGCACAAGCGCGCGAAGAAGCGTGCGAAGGGTCGCACCTCAAAGGGCGAGATTCTGGAGATTGTCGATGTGGGGTGAAGTCGATAAGCGCATTCGCCGCGCCATGTCCGGTGTGCGAAGTGCATTCCGATCGGTGCTCGCACGGGTCGATAGCGGTGGTCAGGTGCAGCTCGTCCAGGGAGAGGGTCTCGCGGGCGAACCTCTCCAGGACAATGAACTGTTCCAGCACTATGGCTACACATCTAATCCGCCGGCGGGCACGATGGCGGTGGTATTGCCAATAGGTGGGCGGACAAGCCACGGCATTATCGTGGCCACAGAGCACGGCACTTACCGGCTGAAGGAATTGAAGCCCGGCGAAGTCGCTCTATATACCGACGAAGGCGCCAAGGTGGTTCTCAAGCGTGGCCGCGTCATTGAGACGGACTGCGATGTCTATCGCGTGAACTGCAAGGTGTACGAAGTCAACGCAACCGAACAATCGGACTTCAACACGCCGATGCTCACTGCCAGCGAGGAAGTCACTGCACAGAAGCAGATTCACGGTAACGGCGGCATGACCATCAAGGGCGGAAATGGCGCATCATTCGAAGGGAATGTAAGCCAGACCGGCGGCAACTATACGACCGACGGTGACGTGCAGGCGTCCGGCAAGAGCTTGGTCGGACACCGTCACCAGGAGACTGGTGGTACCACGGGCACACCGATTTAGCCGTCAGCTTGATCCGTGGCTTCATTCCATCCGTGGCTATGTAAGCAATAGTTCCTTCTTCGGAAAGGAGCAGCATAGTAAGATCTCCGTGAGTCGAGCGTGGTTGCATAGTAGCCACCCCCTCCGGCCCGTCCTCGCCTCATGTGGTGACATCCACCACCATACGTCCACCGGCGTCGCATGGGGAGAATTCCCCCATGGACGCACTTCTCAATCCGCAAACGGGCAGCTACGCCGGCCCGCGGACAACCTCTCTCGCTAACGCTGTCTACCTCAGACTTCAAACACCTCTGGGTAGCTGGTGGGCCGATAGAACGCTCGGTTCGCGATTGCATGAGCTGAAGCGGGAGAAGGACACGCCGAGGGTGGCGAAACTCGCGCAGCAGTATGCCCAGCAGGCGCTGCAACCAATCATCGATGATGGTCGCGCCACGTCCATCACGGTTTCCACTACACGCCCCAAGTCAGGATGGCTGATCCTGGCCATCGAGGTCGTGCACGCAGGTGGAAAAGTCGAACACTTCCAGCACCTTGTGCGCGTGGTCTGATGGCCTACCCAGTGCCGAGTTTCGCCTCGATTCGCGACGACATCCTGCGGGACATTCGTTCGCTTCTGCCAGACGCTGATGTCGGGCCCGACAGTGACCACTTTATCCGCGCGACGTCCGTGGCAAGCGCGGTCGAAGGTCTCTACGAGCACCAGGCGTGGCTGGTTAAGCAGATGTTCCCGGATAGCGCAGACAGCGAATTCTTGGAGCGACACGCCAATGTGCGGCGGCTCCGCAGGAAAGCGGCCGTTGCAGCGTCCGGTAGCATCTTGATGACCGGTGTGCCCAACAGCCCCGTGCCGACTGGATTGGCATTCAAGATTGGCGAGTTCTCGGGCATTACTGCCGAGGCCGGACAACTCGACGCCACGGGCGCCGCAACCATTGCAGCGGTTGCGCAGGTTGCAGGTACGGCCGGAAACGTGGCGGCTGGTGCTGCTGGCACTCTGGTGGCGCCGCCGCCAGGCGTGGCGAGTGCGGTAACGATAGTGTCGATGCTTGGTGGTGTCGACGCCGAAACCGACGCGGAGCTGCTGGCACGTTTACTGGATCTCATCCGCCGGCCGCCCGCAGGCGGAAATCGATATGACTACCGCCGCTGGGCAATGGAGGTCGCGGGCGTGTCGGCCGCGTATGTCTATCCGTTGCGCCGAGGATTGGGCACGGTCGATATTGTCGTCACCTCGGCCGGTGCGTTGCCATCCGGACAAACGCTCGCGGCTGTTCAGGCACATATTGACGATCAGCGTCCCGTTACCGCAAAGAACTGCCTGGTCATCGCGCCTACACCGCGAGTTGTCACTATCGACTCGCTGGTGTCCCTTAAAGGGCTGAGCCTTGCGGACGCACGCACGCAAATTGGCACTGCTGAGGCAGCTTACTTTAACCAGCTTGAGCCTGGCGCGACGGCGTACCGCAGCCGCATCGAGACCATCATCTCCAGTTTGTCTGGAGTGGTTGATCGAGAGGTACTTACACCAGCCGCAAATATCGTTCCTGTGGTTGACGAGACCAAGGTCGAGTGGCTTCGTCTTGGAGCCGTGAATGTCGAGGCCATGCCATGAGCCATGCGCGGCTGCTCGCTCTGTTGCTGCCGGCAGAGAGCTACAACCCTGCCGCGTCCCCGCTGCAACAAGAGTTGTTGGCTGAAGGCAACTCGCTCGATGTCGCGATGGCGTATGCGAAGAAGGTAGAGGGTGCCATTACCCCTTTTTTCGCCGGCGAGCTTCTTTCCGATTGGGAGCGCGTGTGTGGAATCGCCGCACCCCCCGGCGCCCCATACCAGGTGCGGCTGCAGGCTGTACTGGCGAAGCTCGCTGAAACCGGCGGCCTGTCGATTCCGTACTTTATCCGGCTGGCCGGTGGGCTGGGCTACACGATCACGATCGACGAGCCGCAACCGTTTCGCGCTGGAAGCTCCAGGGCGGGTCAAAGGATTTCAACGTTTGATGTCATCTGGGTCTGGCGCGTCAACGTCGCTGGCGGAGCGGTGCGTACCTACCGGTTTCGGGCAGGTATGAGCCGAGCTGGCGAGCGCCTGGCTTACGCGGCCGACCCAGTGATTGAGAACGTGTTCAACGAACTGAAGCCGGCACATACGCTCGCCGTCTTTTCCTACCAGGAGTAACGATGCAACGGATCAATACTGGAAACGGTCTGTTCAGCGATGGCACCGCCGCAGCGGGATACCTTGACGGGACTGTCGTTACCGCAAAATGGCTGAACGACATCCAGGAGGAACTGTGCAACGTGCTGGCCATCCTGGGTATCCAACTGGACGGTGCCAAGCAAACGCAGCTCGCCACTACGCTTCTGCAGCTTCTGCAGAAGCGGCCGTCGACGTATGCCTCAGACACCGGCGCAGCGAACGTCTACAAGGGTATCTACACGCCGCCCATCACCGAGTTTCAGGATGGCATGCGTTTGACGTTGGGAAATATCAAGCTTGCGAACGGCGGCGCGTCGACCTTCGCTCCCAATGAGCTCGCGGCCAAGCCCATTTGGGGTGAAAACCTCCAGGCGTTGCAAGGCAACGAGATGTTCGCCGGTGGAAATGCGGACTTGGAGTTCCAGGCAGCACTCAATGCCGGGGCCGGTGCATGGGTGCTTCGCGGTTGCACGGGAGGCGCGCTGCAGGTCGCTGCGGCGACCAAGGGCAAACACGCGGTCAATCTTGATGCAGGCGACGCTCGCTATGCTGCATTGGCGGGACTGGCAACTCAGGTATTTAACGTCGCCACGCCGACAAGCGGCGGCCATGCGGTCAATCTAAACGAGTTCTTCTGCTCCTTGACTCAGAATGGGTGCGTCAAGATTCCAGTAATCGCTGGAGGTGCCAAGCGGACGCTGATCATCCAGTGGGGCCAAGCGAACGCTGTGCCTGCAGCTGGCGGGGTCAACGTGACGTTCCCTCTAGCGTTCCCGACTGCGTTTCTGATGGGAATCGCTGGGTTCGTCAATAGCGGTGGTATTTCGGCCGCAGTATCTGGTGGCTGGGGCAATCCGACTAGTACCGGCATGACGGTATTCAACAACGGTAATGGCGGGGCCTCTGCGATTTCTTGGATTGCAATTGGCTACTGAGCGGAGGGAACGAATGAAGGTCTTTTATTCGAAGTTGACCGGTGGCTTTTATCCGGAGGATGACCGCGAGCTATACGAGGAGGCGGGGAGCTGGCCAGCGGATGCTCTTGAGGTTCCGGCCGAGCGCCTTGCCTTGATTCAGGCGCAACGGTCGGATGGCGAGGTAGTGGCCGATGATGACGGTCTACCGACGGTACGCTTGCGTAGTCACTCCGACCTGGATCTCGCTAATATCGTGCGGGCCGAGCGAGATGCCTTGATTCGGGCTACGGACTGGACGCAACTTGGGGATGTGCCGGAAGAAACGCGGTTGCGTTATGTGGCGTATCGCCAGGCGCTACGAGACGTGCCGCAGCAACCCGGCTTTCCGCATGCGATCAGTTGGCCGGTTCCGCCCGACCGCTGATAGGAAGTGCTTTGTCGCGCTCGATCCATCGAGCAAGTTTGTTGCCCAGTCGGATGCTCGGCTGCTCGACGAAGCGATATGTCACTAGGGCTAGCAGGGTCGATGCGGTAACAATCAAGAGGTAGGCAACCCCATACGACAGATTGCCCTTTGTACCCTGTCCCAATGCCTGTAGCACCTTAATGATGTAACCGGCTCCGAAGTGCATGACGAGGTGATGCAACAGGTAAATGCTGAAGCTTACTTCCCCAATCTTTCGAAACACGGGGTTATCGAGAAACGACACGTCACGGTCGAACACTGCAAGGGCCAGCAACACAAAGCCCACACCTGCAAGGAAGGAACTCGAAATGAATTCCTCCGTCGGCACGAAACGGGAAACTGCAATCAGAGCGATCGCGCCAGCGAGCCAACAAACGCCGATACCCGGCTGCGTACCGCGCGTCTTCTCTCGCAAAAAGTGCAGCACGATGCCAAGCATGAACACCGGCAATTGGGCCGGAAGCCAGAGTTCCCACGCATAGCTGTAAGGGAGGTACCGCTGATCCTCGGGGAATCCTGGGAGCTGCGTCCTGAACACCCAGTTGCCGAGGACATATCGCACAACCAATGCAAGTACCGTGGCAAACACGGCCGCGCGAAGGCTGCGAATCCAGAGGAAGCAGAACGGCAGCAAAAGGTAGAACGTCGTTTCGATGGCCACACTCCAGCCACCTGGAACAATGGAATTGATTGCCGTGGGCGACCATCCGTTGAGGAACGCAGCAGTCAACGCAATGTCGATTCCCGTTACTCCGTTTGGTGCCCAGTACCGTGGCGCCACGCCGAAGGCCAGCAGGTACAACGCCATGGCGAGCCAGAAGGTGGGCGCAATCCGCGCGATCCGTCGAATGAAGTAGGCGCGATAAGAGAACTGGTGCGCAGCCTGCCTATTGGCAAAGGACAGAAAAAGGGAAAAGGAACTCACCACATAAAAAAGCTGGACGCCGCGAGGCCCGAGGTTCGCAAACGTTGTCAGCCATGTGGATTCTGGCGCGATGAAGCCGGATGAATGTACGGCGACCACCAGCAAGATGGCGATGCCGCGAAGCGAATCGACCCCGGTAAGCCGTTCTGGCTTTGTAGGCATTTTTGTTGAACTGGTTTTTTTTGTGCGTCCGAATTGTATCGGACGCGAAACCAGTCACGGTAAGACTTACATCGTTTTTTGTAATGTTTGCTGCACATACCCTACTTTTGAAGGGTGCCGTGCTAGCTAAGGAATGAAGAGGGCGACGGCTAGGTGCTGGAACACCCAGCCGCCACCCTGACCACAGGTAGTAGCTGTGAGCCAGAGCCGAGGCCCCCCTGCCATGTCGACATAGCGGGCCGAGGTTATCAGTTTTTAACCTTCCGAAATAGGGCTTTTTAACCACATGCTACAAAGCGCAACTCCGATCGTTCCTTGGCTCGGCGGCAAGCGTCGCTTGGCGGACAGGCTCCTGCCTCTGTTCCCGGGCCATGAATGCTACGTGGAGGTTTTCTGCGGTGGCGCCGCACTGTATTTCCTGCGCCAGGTGCCGGCACCGGTCGAAGTCATCAACGATATCAACGGCGAGCTGGTGAACCTGTACCGCGTCGTGCAGCACCACCTAGAGGAGTTCGTCCGGCAGTTCAAATGGGCGATCTCCAGCCGCCAAGGCTTCAAATGGCAGCAGATGGCCAACCCGGAGACCCTAACGGACATTCAGCGTGCCGCCCGCTTCTACTACCTGCAGCACCACGCCTTTGGGGGGAAGGTCGATGGCCAGACGTATGGCACGGCCACTACGGCGCCGATGGTTAACCTGCTGCGGATCGAGGAGAGCCTATCGGCGGCGCATCTGCGGCTGGCCAGCACCAACGTAGAGAATCTGGCCTGGCAGGAATGTATACGGCGCTATGACCGGCCTCACACGCTGTTCTATCTCGACCCGCCGTACTGGCAGACCGAGGGCTATGGCGTCCCGTTCGGCTTCGAAAACTACGAGCGGATGGCTGAGATCATGCGGACCTGCAAGGGCAAAGTCATGGTGTCAATCAATGACCATCCGGACATTCGGAAAGCGTTTGACGGCCACCATATGATGGGTCTGGACATCAAGTACAGCGTGGCTAACCGCCAGGGCCAGCCGGATACCAGCCGCGAGCTGGTGATCACCAACTGGACGCCGTCCGAACTGGGCCAGCTCTTCTAAGTAGCGTATGCAACCCTCCTGTTACCATCGATGCTCAATGTTAAGGACGGGAGGGAACAGTGGATCAAATCGATGAAGTTGCATTGCAGATAGAAGTAGTAGGCCCGCGACTTGGCATGGCATTCTGGACCGACCCTGTTGAGGGTGTGGCTGTCCAAGAAACGTTCACCCGAGCGTTCCCGACGCTTGGGGAACTGCAACAATTCTTCCTCTTGGTTAAGGATGGTGCTGAGGCCGCTGTCGCTGTTCTGGGCGTCGTGAAACTACTGAAGGAGATGATCCGCAAGCGTCCGGACCTCAAGGGAAGCATGCGAATCCGGGTTCGCATGGGGGCGCGGATCGTCGACTCGGACGTCGCCAAGATCCGGGAATTAGGGTGTGAGATCGAGTTTGTCCGGGAGGCGGCCGACCGGTTCGAAGGGGGAGCCCCCATGCCACCTCGCTATCGGCCATCCATCGAGGACGACTCGCCAGGGAAAGGGGCAAATTAGCGGCCGGTGCGATGTGCCAAACACCGCGCAAAGTCATGCCAAAGGCCGCGCGACTTTACAAGATTGCGACGACCACGCTGGAAAGCGTGCCCGCGCAATGCAAAAAGGGCTTCCATTTCTGGAAGCCCTTTTCACGTATAGGTTGGCGCGGCTGGCAGGATTCGAACCCACGACCCCTTGGTTCGTAGCCAAGTACTCTATCCAACTGAGCTACAGCCGCAACCGAGAAACAAGATTATATAGAAGTTTTCAGTTTTGTGAAGCCCCCTCGCGCATCTTTTTCGCGCGACGAAGTCCGCGCGCGCAACTTCCTATAATGAGAATCCTATGAAGTGATTCGGACCATGAACAAGGCTTTTGTCAAAGAGTCGTCCAACGATGACGACGACGATCTTCCCGAAGGCGCCACGCCGCTGCCCCCCGGCACCAAGAACTACATCACCGCCACCGGCTACAAGCGGCTGCGCGACGAGCTGATGCATCTGATCGATGTGGAACGGCCCGAGGTGGTGCAGATCGTTTCCTGGGCCGCGTCAAACGGCGACCGTTCGGAAAATGGCGACTACCTTTACGGCAAGAAGCGCCTGCGCGAGATCGATCGGCGCATTCGCTTCCTGACGCGCCGCCTCGACAAGGCCGAGGTGGTCGATCCCTCCGCACAGGGCGACAACGATCAGATCTTTTTCGGCGCGACCGTGACATACGCAAACCAGGCAGGCGAGGAAACCACGATCACGATTGTCGGCATGGACGAGGTGGATCTCGACAACAACCACGTGAGCTGGATTTCACCGATCGCCAAGGCGTTGATCAAGGCGCGCGAAGGCGACACCGTGGCGCTGCGCACGCCGGCCGGCGTCGAACAGATCGATATTCTGGAAGTCCGCTATCCGCCCAAGGACGCAGGAGCGCAGGCCTAGCCGTCGTTGCGGTCGCGGAAGATCCGGATTACGTCGGGGTTGCGCCGCAACGCGCGCATGACGTTGGCCAGATGCAGGCGGTTCTGCACCTGGATCACAAACTGCATGTAGGTGGCTTCCTGATGGCCGCTTTGCTGCTGCTCCATGGCGACGTGCGCCACGTTGGCATCGGCCGACGTGAGATCGGCGGCCACGCGCGCCACGATGCCCTTCACGTTGCGCACCATGATCTTGATCGATACGTCGAACGCGCGCGTCGTCTTCTTGGCCCACATCACCTCGATCCAGTGCTCCGGGTCCTTGCTGTGCAGGCGCTTGGCCACCTTGCAGTCCTGCACGTGGATCTGCAGGCCTTCGCCCTTGCCAAGATATCCGACGATGGAATCGCCCGGAATCGGGCGGCAGCAGGCCGAGAAAATCATCGACATGCCTTCGTCGCCGGTAATCGGCACGGCCGGCGCTTCCTCGCCGGCAAAGGTCTGCACCGCGGCCAGCAGAGCGCTGTCGACGTCGCCGGACAGTTCCTGCAGCAGGATTTCCATGCGGCGCGCGACCACCGCCGGAACGCGCCGTCCCAGCGCCAGGTCGGCGAAAATGTCTTCCTTGGCCTTGTTGCCGGTCCACTGGATCATGCGATCCCATACCGACTGCGGCACCGCCTTGAGTTCGATGCCCAATTGGCGCGCCGCTTGTTCCAGCAGACGCTCGCCCAACTGGATCGCCTCGTCGAGCTTGGTGGTCTTCAGATAGTGCCGGATCGCCGCGCGCGCCTTGCCGGTGCGCACGAAGGCGAGCCAGGCCGGATTCGGTTTCGAATACGGCGCGGTCACCACCTCGACGATATCGCCGCTCTTGAGCTCGGTGCGCAGCGGCAGCAATTCGTTGTTGATCTTCACGGCGACGCACTGATTGCCAAGGTCGCTGTGGACCGCATAGGCAAAATCGAGCGCTGTGGCGCCGCGCGGCAGCGCGCGGATATGTCCCTTCGGCGTGAACACGTACACGGCGTCGGGGAACAGGTCGATCTTTACGTGCTCAAGGAATTCCTGCGAATCGCCGGTCTGGCTCTGGATATCGAGCAGCGACTGCAGCCACTGGTGCGCCTGCTGCTGGATGTCGTTGGCATGATCGGCCTGATGCTTGTACATCCAGTGCGCCGCCACGCCGGCCTCGGCGATCTGGTGCATGCCGCGCGTGCGGATCTGAAATTCCACTGGCGTGCCGAACGGCCCCACCAGGGTGGTATGCAGCGACTGGTAGCCGTTGATCTTCGGAATCGCGATGTAGTCCTTGAACTTGCCGGGCATCGGCTTGTACAAGCTGTGCAGCGCGCCCATCGCCATGTAGCAATGCATCTGCGTTTCCACCACCACGCGGAAGCCGTAGACGTCGAGCACCTGCGAGAACGACAGCTGCTTGTCGTGCATCTTGCGATAGATGCTGTACAGCGTCTTCTCGCGCCCGGAAAGCTCCGCCACGATGCCGGCCTGGGCCAGCGCGGTCTGCGCGGCTTCCAGGATGCGCTTGACCACCTCGCGGCGATTGCCGCGCGCAGCCTTCACCGCCTTTTCCAGCGTGGCGTAGCGGAACGGCGAGCCAACCTTGAACGACAGTTCCTGCAGCTCGCGATAAATCGTATTGAGACCCAGCCGATGCGCGATCGGCGCGTAGATCTCCATGGTTTCGAGCGCGATCCGGCGCCGCTTTTCGGGCGGCACGAAATCGAGCGTGCGCATGTTGTGCGTACGATCCGCCAGCTTGACCAGGATGACCCGCACGTCGCGCGCCATCGCCAGCAACATCTTGCGGAAGCTTTCCGCCTGCGCCTGCTCGCGGCTCTGGAATTCGAGCTTGTCCAGCTTGGTCAGGCCATCGACGAGTTCGGCAACCTTGGGTCCGAATTTCTCGGCCAGTTCGCTTTTCGTGATGCCCTGGTCTTCCATCACGTCGTGCAGCAGCGCCGCCATGATGGATTGCACATCGAGCTTCCAGTCGGCGCATAACTCCGCAACAGCCACCGGATGCGTGATGTACGGCTCGCCGCTTTGCCGATACTGTCCGAGATGCGCTTCGTCCGAAAACTGGAAAGCCTCGCGCACCAGCGCCTGGTCAGCCGGCTTCAGATAAGCCAGCTTCTCCATCAGCCGCGAGATCGAAATGACCTGCTGGCGCGGAGGCACCGCCGGTTGCGAGGTCGGCCCGAAGAAATGCCGGTACGACTGCGCCAGCACCGCATCGATGAACAACTCGCCGCCCGCCGTGGCCGGAACGGTGCCGGCCACCGGCTCGGCTACCAGGTCGTTGGCCAGCGCGGCGCGCGCCTTGCCCTGCTGGATCGGCGGGACGACGGCGCGCTCGCCGACGACGTTGTCGCCGAGCGGATCGGGCAAATTGGGAGCACCGGTACGGGCGTTCACTGGATGTTGTCCGGAATGCCTACGTCCGGGTGTGGACGACGGTGCGGGAGGCAGGGAATTCGATACCGGCAGAGCGCCGGGCAGCGGTGCTCCGGGCGCCACTGTGGTGGCCGAAGCCGCCACGGCCGTGGGAGCGGCAGCCCCGCTGAGAGCGTCCGGCGCCTTCGAGGTGCGCAACGACCCGTCGTCCGGCTGGGCCGGTGGGGCGATAGCGGGATCGAGTGGCGACGAAGGCATGGCGGCGGCCCCTGGAATTCGACTGAATGCTTGGCTGAATGCGCACGCACGCGAAGCAAGGATGAACCACGGGCCGCCCGGGCAATCAGGTCGGAACCTTCTTCAGCATTTCGATGCCGACCTGGCCCGACGCGATTTCGCGCAGCGCCACGACAGTGGGCTTGTCCTTGGCCTCGACCTTGGGCGTGTGACCCTGCACGAGCTGACGTGCGCGGTACGTCGCCGCGAGCGCGAGCTCGAAGCGATTCGGGATGTGTTTCAGACAATCTTCGACGGTAATACGCGCCATATGAAATCCACCTTGGGATGAAACCTGTTCGACAGGCCGGTATTTTACAGCACCCAGCCGGAACGCTCCGGCTGGCGCCCTGGCTTCAGTGAATACCGAGCTCGATGAAGAGCTCGGCATGCCGCGCCTTTTGCGACGAAAAGCGCAAACGGGTGGCACGGACGACGGCTTGCAGCTGCTGCAGCGCGTCCTCGAAGACCTCGTTGATGATCACGTAATCGGACTCCGAAGCATGCGCCATTTCGCTGCCTGCTGCCAGCAGCCGACGCACGATCACGTTCGGTTCGTCCTGGCCACGCTTCTTGAGCCGATCCTCGAGAGCGGTCAGCGAAGGCGGGAGGATAAAGATCTCCATGGCGTTCGAGAACCGCTTGTGCACCTGCTGCGCGCCCTGCCAGTCGATTTCCAGCAGGACGTCGTTGCCCTGGGCCATCTGCTGCTCGATCCAGACGCGCGACGTGGCGTAGTAGTTGCCATGCACCTCGGCCCATTCCAGGAAATCGCCGCGATCTCGCGCGACGCGGAATTCGTCGATGGTGGTGAAGTGGTACTCGCGCCCGTTCTGCTCGCCCGGACGCGGCTTGCGCGTGGTGTGCGAGATCGACAGGCGGATCGACTTGTCCTGCGCCAGCAAGGCATTGACCAGTGTGGACTTGCCGGCCCCTGACGGCGCCACCACCATGAACAGGTTGCCGGGGTAGACCGTATCGATGGCGGTGTGGGTGGTTTCGCTCATGATCTTATTCGAGGTTTTGAATCTGTTCGCGCATCTGCTCGATCAGCAGCTTTAGCTCCATCGAGGCGTCGGCGAGCTCCTTGGCGGCGGCCTTCGAGCCCAGCGTATTGGCCTCGCGGTTGAGCTCCTGCATCATGAAATCGAGCCGCTTGCCGACTTGCCCGCCCTTCTTCAGGATATGCCGCGTTTCGTTAAGGTGCGCCTGCAGCCGCGAGAGTTCTTCAGCGATGTCGATGCGGATGCCGTAGACCGTGGCTTCCTGGCGGATGCGCTCGGCGATTTCGTCGCGGCTCATCGACGGCATGCCGTTGGGCGCGGCCAGGTTGAACGCTTCCTGCAGCCGCTCGGTCAGCTTTTCCTGGTGATGGGCGATCAGTTGCGGAATCATCGGCGTCAGGCGCTCGACGATCGCCAGCATGGCGTCGATACGTTCTTCCAGCGCGGCCTTGAGCGCAGCGCCTTCGCGGCGGCGCGCCTCGATCAACTGGTTCACGGCCTCGCGCGCGGCGCCGAGCACCGCTTCGCGCAGCGACTCCTGCGACAGTTCCGGCTCGACCAGCACGCCCGGCCAGCGCAGGATCTCGCCCATGCGCATGGTGCCGGCACCCGCGAACGTGGCGGTCACGGTCGATTCGAGCGCGCGGATTTGTTCGAGCAAACCGTGATTGAGCGCCAGCGTTGCGCCGCCGGCGTCGGTGCGCTGCAGGTTGATACGGCATTCGAGCTTGCCGCGCGACAGCTCGCCCATCAGCATTTCGCGCAGGGCGGGTTCGAAGGCGCGGCATTCTTCAGGCGCGCGGAACAGCAGGTCGAGAAAACGCGAATTGACAGTGCGGAATTCCACCGAAACCGACGCGGTACGGCCGCTTGGCTCCCCTTGGGCGTTTGTCAGCGGCGCCTGGCGTGTCGCCATGCCATAGCCTGTCATGCTGTGGATCATTGTCGTTTATCTCGAGAAAGAGTCGAAAAAGCGGGTGTTTGGCATGGGGCCGGCGCGGCGCATCGCGCAACGCCCGGCCAACCGGATCGGGCAAGCTTGTTTGCCCGAAAAATCAATGGAAATCAGCGAACCGAAAGCGCGGATATTTGGCAACACACCCCGCCACGGATTCCTTTACAAGTGACCGATTAGCCCGGAGAATCCGGGAGCAAATGAGGTCCCGAATCCTATGACAGAGTCCAAGGGCGCCAACCCACCCAAGAGCGCGCCGCTCCCAATCGGCACGCTGCTCGCCAACTACCGTATTGTAAAGAAGTTGGCCAGCGGGGGGTTCAGTTTTGTCTACCTTGCCACGGACGACACGGGGGCTCCGGTCGCCATCAAGGAATACTTGCCGTCATCGCTGGCGCGCCGCAATCCCGGCGAACTGATTCCTGTCGTGCCCGAGGAAAATGCCGCGTCGTTCCGGCTGGGCCTGAAGTATTTCTTCGAGGAAGGCCGCTCGCTGGCGCGTATTTCTCATCCAAGCGTGGTTCGCGTGGTGAATTTTTTCCGCGAAAATTCCACCGTCTACATGGTGATGAACTACGAATTGGGCAAAACGCTGCAGGAACATATCCTGCAGGCCCGCCAGCAGGGCAAGGCCAAGGTCCTGCGCGAGCGCTTCATCCGCACGGTGTTTCACAACCTCATGAGCGGCCTGCGGGAAGTGCATATCCACAAGCTGCTGCACCTCGATATCAAGCCCGGCAACATCTACCTGCGCGAGGACGAATCGCCGATCCTGCTCGACTTCGGCGCCGCGCGGCAGATCCTGACGATGGAAGCCGCACGTTTCCAGCCGATGTACACGCCCGGTTTCGCGGCGCCAGAACTGTACGGCAAGCATTCCGATCTGGGACCCTGGACCGACATCTATAGCCTGGGCGCCACGCTGTATGCCTGCATGGCCGGCATGCCGCCCCAGGAAGCCAACCAGCGCGAAAAAGACGACCGCATGGCCGAATCCATCGCGCGCCTGCGCGCCACCTACACCAACGGCCTCGTCGATCTGGTCGAATGGTGCCTGCGCCTGGCGCCTTCCGAACGGCCCCAGAGCGTTTTCCGGCTGCAGAAGGAATTGCGCGATCAGAGCAACGCGCTGGGAGAACAATCCGCCGCGGCGTCAAGCGCTCCGGCCGGCCCGGCGACTGAACGCCTGAACGCGACCAGCCGCTTTATGACACTGCTGCGCCGCCGCGAAGAAAAGCCTGCCGAAAAGCCCGCCCACGCCGTGCAAACCGGCGAAAGCGGCGACTAACGCACGAACCGACACAAATTCCCGCAATGCGATTCTCCGTCTATCAGGAAAGCCGGAAAGGCGGCCGCCGCATCAACCAGGACCGCATGGGCTATTGCTTCACGCGCGACGCCCTGCTGATGGTGCTGGCCGACGGCCTGGGCGGCCATGCCTTTGGCGAAGTGGCCGCGCAACAGGCGCTGCAGACGCTGGCGCGCCAGTTCCAGACGCAGGCGCGACCGGCGATCCGCAATCCGGCCGATTTCCTGCAGGACACGATCATGCTCGCGCACCGCGAGATCCACCGATACGCGGAGGCCAATCGCCTGGCCGACGTGCCGCGCACGACCGTGGTGTGCTGCCTGATCCAGCATGGCCAGATCCACTGGGCGCATGCCGGCGACTCGCGCTTCTACCTGATGCGCAAGGCCGCCCTGCTGACCCGCACGCGCGACCACTCCAAGATCGAAAACCTGCTGCAGCAGGAACGCGTGTTACCGATGGAAGTGGCCAACCATCCGGAGCGCAACAAGCTCTATAACTGCCTGGGATCGCCGAACCTGCCGCTGATCGATATCGGCGGCCCGGTGCGCCTGGAGCCAGGCGACGTCGCCATGCTGTGCTCCGATGGCCTGTGGGGCGCGATCGACGAAAAGGTCATTGTCGACAAGCTGACGCAACTGTCGGTGGTCCACGCGATCCCCGACCTGATCGAGCAGTCGCTGGCCAACGCGGGTGAAGGTGCCGATAACACCACAGCAATCGCCATGATGTGGGAAGCGGA
Organism: Cupriavidus sp. GW822-FHT06G04; assembly: GCF_058799075.1. NCBI lineage: Bacteria > Pseudomonadati > Pseudomonadota > Betaproteobacteria > Burkholderiales > Burkholderiaceae > Cupriavidus > Cupriavidus sp. GW822-FHT06G04. The sequence goes on from NZ_JBXALD010000004.1 coordinate 439,837, forward strand.
CGCGACGGTAACCAACGACGATGCGGTGCTCACTGACACCTTGCCGTTGAACGCCTTCACGACGTCGATCCTCGAACGCACCGGCAACGACACCGATCTGCTTTCGGAAGAGGAAATCGAACGCTCGATTGCCGAAATCCGCGCAGCGATCGACAAGACCAGCAACCTGATGCGGTGACGCGTCGGCGCCCCACGGCGGGCGCCACCGGAGGCTCCGCAGCCAATCTCACCGCGGGCCGACCGCGGCCGGGTTGCCTTTGGACTGCCTCGGCGCGGCCTCCAGCGCCACGGCTGCGCCCCGCCCTGTTTGTCGACCCCGTCACTCCGCCGTCTGCCGCACGGCCGCGGTCGCCCTGTTCGATACGGCCAAGCGGGTTTCGCGGCGCCCGTTCGCATGTATCGGGCACGTATCGGGCACGGCCGGCCTGCCAGCGTTAGAATCGCGGTCTCACACGATTCCGACAAAGACTCCCCATGCGACCCAGCGGACGCGCAGCCGATGCGCTGCGACCCATCACCCTGACCCGCCACTACACCCGCCACGCCGAAGGCGCGGTGCTGAGTGCTTTTGGCGATACCAAGGTGCTGTGCACCGCCAGCGTCCTGAGCAAGGTGCCGCCGCACAAGAAAGGCAGCGGCGAAGGCTGGGTCACGGCTGAATACGGCATGCTGCCGCGCGCCACGCATACGCGCTCGGACCGCGAGGCCGCGCGCGGCAAGCAGACCGGGCGCACCCAGGAAATCCAGCGCCTGATCGGCCGCGCCATGCGCACGGTGTTCGATCTGTCGGCACTAGGCGAATACACGATCCACCTCGATTGCGACGTACTGCAGGCCGATGGCGGCACGCGCACGGCTGCCATCACCGGCGCGTTCGTCGCCGCGCATGACGCTGTCAGCAAGATGATGCGCGACGGCCTGATCGCCGCCAGCCCGATTCGCGATTTCGTCGCAGCGGTGTCGGTCGGCATGGTCGACGGCGTGCCGGTGCTCGATCTCGACTACGCCGAGGACAGCAACTGCGACACCGACATGAACGTGGTGATGACCGGCAGCGGCGGCTTTGTCGAGGTCCAGGGCACCGCCGAAGGCGTTCCGTTCAGCCGCGCGGATCTGGACGCGATGACGCGCCTGGCCGAGGCCGGCATTGCCGAACTGGTGCGGCACCAGAAGCAAGCGCTCGGCGTCTGAGGGCGGGAGGGATCGACGATGCAACGCCTGGTGCTGGCCTCCAACAACGCGGGCAAGCTGCGCGAGTTCAACGCGCTGCTATCGCCGCTCGGTTTCGACGTCGTGCCGCAGGGCGCGCTCGGCATTCCCGAAGCGGAGGAACCGTATGCCACCTTCGTGGAAAACGCGCTGACCAAGGCGCGCCATGCCAGCCGGCTGGCCGGCATGCCCGCGCTGGCCGATGATTCCGGGATCTGCGTGGACGCGCTCGACGGCGCGCCGGGCGTCTATTCGGCGCGCTATGCGCAGATGGTCGGCAAGCCAAAGACCGACGCCGCCAACAACGCCCATCTGATCTCGCAGTTGGCCGGCAAGCTGAACCGGCGCGCGAACTACTATTGCGTGCTGGTATTGGTGCGCCATGCCGACGATCCACGCCCGATCATCGCCGAAGGCACGTGGGCCGGCGAAGTGGTCGACTCCCCGCGCGGCGCGGGCGGCTTTGGCTACGATCCGCATTTCCTGCTGCCAACGCTGGGCAAGACCGCCGCCGAACTAAGCGCCGAGGAAAAGAACTCGGTCAGTCATCGGGCCCTGGCGCTGCAAGGTCTGGTCGCGCGCCTGCAGGCGGCGCAACTCAAGGTCGGCGCATGATTCCGATCATTCCGGCCGGCAGCGGCAAGCCGGCGCCCGCCGCGCAGGTTTCACCGGCCGACAACCAGCAACTGTGGCTAAAGCCGGGCCAGATCGCGCTGCCCGGCTCGCCGCCGCTGTCGCTGTACGTCCACGTTCCGTGGTGCGTTCGCAAGTGCCCGTACTGCGATTTCAATTCGCACGCGGTGCCCGGCAAGCCGGATAGCCACGACATTCCCGAAGACGCTTATCTGGACGCCTTGCGCGCCGATCTGGAGCAGTCGCTGCCATTGGTCTGGGGCCGACCGGTGCACACGGTGTTCATCGGCGGCGGCACGCCAAGCCTGCTGTCGGCGGCGGGCATGGATCGCCTGTTGTCCGATATCCGCGCGCTGCTGCCGCTCGACGCCGACGCCGAAATCACGATGGAGGCCAACCCGGGCACGTTCGAAGCGGAACGCTTCGCCAGCTATCGCGCCAGCGGCATCAACCGGCTTTCGATCGGCATCCAGAGCTTCAACGGCCAACACCTTCAGTCGCTCGGGCGCATCCACGGCGAGCGCGAAGCGCGCGCCGCCATCGACATCGCGCTGACGCATTTCGATAACGTCAACCTCGACCTGATGTACGCGCTGCCGGGCCAGTCGGTGGAACAATGCCTGCGCGATCTCGAAGCGGCGTTGTCATACGGCACCACGCATTTGTCGCTCTATCATCTGACGCTCGAGCCGAACACGCTGTTCGCGAAGTTTCCGCCCGCACTGCCTGACGAAGACCTGGCCTACGAGATGCAGGACATCATCGAAGCACGCACCGCGCAGGCCGGCTATCGTCATTATGAAACATCGGCTTATGCAAAGCCGCATCGGGAAGCGAAGCACAATCTCAACTACTGGCGCTTTGGCGACTACCTCGGGATTGGCGCGGGTGCGCATGGCAAGCTGTCGTTTCCGCATCGCATCCTGCGCCAGATGCGCCACAAGCACCCGGCCACCTACATGCAACAGGCGATGGCAGGCAACGCCGTGCAGGAAGCGCACGATGTGGCCGCGAGCGACCTGCCGTTCGAGTTCATGCTCAACGCGCTACGCCTGACCGACGGCGTCCCGGCATCGAGTTTTCACGACTACACCGGCCTGCCGCTGCATACGATCGGCAAGCAATTGGCGGCTGCCGAAAAGAAAGGTTTGCTCGAAGCGGATCCGACCATGATCAAGCCCACTGAACTTGGCAGACGCTTTCTGAACGACTTGCAGGAGATGTTCCTCAAGGATTGAGGCCAAGCCCCTCGGGATATGCCGCACGCGGGATGCAGAATGCAGGCGCAAAAAAAGCCACACGCGCAAACGTGTGGCTTTTCTTTTTCTTATCGACGCGCAATCAATACGGCGTTGCCATATCGTTGGCGACACGCGCGCGATCGCCCACGCGCAGGTTGCCGATATTGCTTTGCGTCACCGTGGCCACGCGCCCGTCGTCAAGGCGAACATTGACGCGATAGACGGTCGAGGTGCTGCTGCCGGCGCGCTTCTCGACCTGATTGCCAGCCACTGCGCCGCCCACCGCGCCGATGATGGTCGCTGCGGTCTGGCCGCGTCCGCCGCCGATCTGGTGACCGAGCAGACCACCCGCCGCGCCGCCAATCACGGTGCCCAGAATGCCCGAGCTGCCCTGCGTCGTCTGGATCGGCTCGATCGATTCGACACGGCCAGTGAATACCGATCCGGCCGGCGCCTGGTAGGTGTTGGTGCCTGGCTGCTCGTAGCCGGCCGGCGGCGGCGCGGTGCTGTAGTTGCCGTAACCGCCATAGCCCGGCTGTGCACAACCGGCCAGGCCGGCGGCCAGCGCCAGCGCGCCCAGGCCGCCGAGGGCCAGCCACGACCGGGGTTGGTCCTTGCGTTGATCCAGCATGAATATCTCTCCTCTAATGGCTGTTTGAAAAGCCAACACGCAGCATCGGAAAACGGCGTGTCGCACTGTCTAGGAGATGTGCGACACCCACATGGTTCCGCTGTGTCCGACAAACACCGACAAACCGCCCGACAGACCGTCGCAATGACGGACCCATCAACAATAGGAGGCGTGCATCCGCATCACAAGCATCACACTGCACCGCCTCGCATCCTTGTATAATGCGCGGCCGGGCATTTCGGCTGACGCGCTACAATGCCCCGCAGTCCTCCCGATCCGGAAGCGTGGCCGAGTGGTTTAAGGCAGCAGTCTTGAAAACTGCCGATGGGGTGACCCATCCGTGAGTTCGAATCTCACCGCTTCCGCCACATAAAAAAATGCCGCGGCGCCGCCTCCCCTTGGGGAGACAGTGCCGCGGCATTTTGCTTTGCCGCTGCGGGCCGCTGATCGATCAGTCCGACTGGTACTTCGGCGATCGCGGACCGTACAGGATGCCGCCCGGCGTACCGGCGGAAAGCAGCCGCACGCTGGCCACGCCGGCCATCGGATAGCTGGCGTCCGTGACATGGTTGACCGCCTGCTTGATGGCCGCGGTAACCAGCATCGCAATCAGGTTGCCTCCGCCGTTGCCGCCGTCGTCCACCGCCACGGCCGTGCCGCTCCACAGCGTGTCGCCGTTCTTCAGGTCGACCAGCTTGGCGTTGGCGGCCACGCGCGTCACGCTGCTGAACACCTGATAGCGCGAGCCGTAATCGGTCACGGTCACGTACAGCGCGGCGTCGGCGCCGAAGATCTCGCGCAGCTTGTTGGCCGGCACCTGGTGGATATCGCCGGGCACGGTCAGGCCGTTCTGGCGGAACGTCTCGTCGACCAGCGCCACGGGCAGCACGTAGTAGCCCGATTCAGCCAGCGGGGCGGTGGCCTGCGACAGCATCGAGTAGCTCGCCTTGATGTCCGCCGATTCGTTCAACGGCGGCAGCACGACAATCGAACGCGGGCGCGCCGCCTTGAATGCGGCGTAGTCGACCTGCTTCTTCGGCATGGCACAGCCGGCGAACAGCATCACGAGGCCCAGCGTCGCGACATAGGTCAGCATGCGGCGGATCATTTGACGCTCCCGGTGACGGTGTTGGACTTGACCTCGGCCGTGGTGTCAGGCGAGCCCTTGGCGCTGACTGGCGACGCGGCATCGGCGCCGACGTCCTTGCGCGCATCGGTCTTCATATTGCGCATCAGGAAATCCATGTATGGCGTGGCCTCCGGGAACAGCGTCTTCTCGGTCTGGAATTCCTTGACCATCTGATCGTCCTTGCCCAGATTCAGGTACAGCATGCCGAGCTGGGCGTGATAGCCCGGCGGCACCAACCCGCCCTTCGCCTTGATCTTTTCCAGACCGCTTTCCAGCGCGATGACCTGTTCTTCCTTGGACTCGCCCTTGAAGTATTGATAGACCTGCGCCTGATAGCCTTCCCACTGATACATGGGCTGTGGACCCGCGCAGCCGGCAAGCAGCATGCTCGCCGCCGACAAGAACGCCGCGTTACGCAGCGTGACCGTTTGCTTCATTGTTGTTCTCGTGGATTGGGATGAAGATTTACTGCTGCGTCGGCTTCCAGGCGCCGCTTTCCACCGCGTTGACCAGATTGTTCACGGCTTCGCGCATGGCCAGGTCCATCACCTTGCCATTCAGCGTCGAGTCGTAGCTGGCCGTGCCGCCAAAACCGATCACCTCGCGATTCGACAGCTTGTATTCGCCAGCGCCCTGCGTGGAATACACAACCTCCGACGTGCTGATGTTGACGATATTGAGGTTGACCTTGGCGTAGGCCACCTGTTCGCGGCCGCGGCCCAGGATGCCGAACAGCTGCACATCGCCCACTTCCTTGCGACCGAATTCGGTGATGTCGCCGGTCACGACGAAATCGGCGCCCTTGAGTTTCTGCGCCTGATTCTTGATGGCCGCCTCGCGCTTCATTTCGTCGAGGTTTTCACGCTCGAGCACATTGAAGCGATTGGTTTGCTGCAGATGGGTCACCAGGCTGGTCTTGGCCTGGCCGCTCAGGCGGTCGATGCCGTCCGAGAACACACCACGCATGTAGTTCGAGCGATTGTCGAACTTGCCCACGGCAATCGGTGTGCGCACGCCGTTGTACGGGCGGCTGGCGCTTTCCACCTTCTGCACCGGCAAGGCAGTCGACGATTCCGTCGCACAACCGGCCATGCCGATGGCGGCGAAAACGCCCAGCAGGCAGCAGGTCTTCAGATTCTTCAATTCAATTCTCCAGATAAGCGAAATGGGCGACGCAAGCCATGCCGCGCCGGCAGGATCGAACCAATAAGAGATTCGATAAATTTTTTCGAAAAGCGAAAAATTCTACCGGACGGATTTCTTCGCAACCCTCGATCTGTATCGGACAAAAGACAGATTTGTTGAGCCTTGGCAGAGGCATCCCCACTTCAGTCGGGGCTTCGCCGATACACGCCCGAACCGGGACACTTCCGACGCAATCACGGGCCATGAAAAAGCCCCGCCTTTGCGGGCGGGGCCGATTGCAGCGCGTGCCAGTGTCTGGCTTGCGAGCGCTTTTCCTGGAACGGGCGAAGACCGGCCGTTGCGGCCGGCCGCGCGCCGTTTACTCGGCGGTGATCTTGCCTTGCTCGATCACATGCTTCCAGCGCTTGAGTTCCTGGTTTTCGAATTCGACGAACTGTTCCGGCGAATTGGCCACGACTTCAAAGCCCTGTTCGCTCAGCTTCTTCTGCATGCTCGGGTCCTTGAGCGCGCTGACGATGGCGTCATGCAGGCGCGTCTTGACGTCGGCCGGCAGCCCCTTCGGTGCGGCCACGCCCTGCCATGAATACACCTCCACATCCTTGACACCGCCTTCGGCCATGGTCGGCACGTTCGGCAAGACCACCGAGCGCTTGTCCGATGTCACCGCCAGAGCCTTGAGCTTGCCGGTGCGGATGTGCTGCAGCACCGCGTTGACGTTCTGGAATGACACGTCGACCTGTCCGGCCAGCAGATCGGAGATTGCCGGCGCGCCGCCCTTGTAGGGGACATGCAGGCCTTCGGTGCCGCTCTTCTGCCAGAACAGCGCGGCCGTCAGATGATCCGACGATCCGGCGCCCGAGCTGGCAAACGACACCTTGCCCGGATTCTTCTTCATGTACGCGACCAGCTCCTGCAGCGATTTGGCCGGAAAGTTCGGATTGGCAACCAGCACATTGGGCGCACGCACAGCGACCGTCAGCAGATCGAAATCCTTGGCCGGATCGTATTGCAGGTTTTTTTGCAGAAATGGGTTGACCGCAAATACGCCGATCGACGCCACCAGCATCGTGTAGCCGTCAGCCGGCGCGCGCTTCACGAACGTCGCACCGATCGCGCCGGTGGCGCCGGGGCGGTTGTCGATCACGAATGGCTGGCCGAGTTTCTCGTTCAGCGGCGGCGCCAGCATGCGCGCGATGGTGTCGGTCGATCCGCCGGCCGGGAACGGCACGACTACCGAAACAGGCTTCTGCGGCCATGCGGCATTCGCGGCCTGGGCCGCGCCGCTGACCGTAATGCCGGCCGCCAGGGCGATCGCCACGCCGGCCAAGCGGCGCAGCATGCTGGAAATACGCGACGCGCGCGGCGCGTGCGAATAAGTGTTGTTCATGGCTTGTCTCCTGCCTGTGTAGGCTTTCTGCTTCTCTGGGAATTGCTTGTGACTGCTGATGATTGCTGGTCAATGCTGGCGTGCCGCCCGAAGCCGACGGCGCGTCATCACACGCCGTCGTCCGGGCGCACTGACGCATGCCGCCGAGGAATCGAGAATCGAGGTCGAATCGAGGTCGAATCGAAGGCGGCTCGATGCTCAGCGCACCATGCAGGGCATCTTGTTGTTGAATTTCCAGTTCGGGATCAGGAACTGCATGGCGATGGCGTCGTCGCGCGCGCCCAAACCTTTTTCCTGATACAGACGATTGGCGCGCGCCAGTGCGTCCATATCCAGTTCCACGCCCAGGCCCGGCGTCTTGGGCACCTGCACCAGCCCGCCTTCGATCCTGAGCGGATTGCGCGTCAGATGCTCGCCGTCCTGCCAGATCCAGTGTGTGTCGATCGCCGTGACCCGTCCTGGGGCGGCGGCCGCCACGTGCGTGAACATCGCCAGCGAGATATCGAAGTGATTGTTCGAATGCGAGCCCCACGTCAGGCCCCATTCCGAACACATCTGCGCCACGCGCACGGAGCCCTGCATGGTCCAGAAATGCGGATCGGCCAATGGGATATCCACCGAATGCAGGCGGACCGCGTGGCCCATCTGACGCCAATCGGTAGCGATCATGTTGGTTGCGGTCGGCAGGCCGGTGGCAGTGCGGAATTCGGCCATGATCTCGCGGCCCGAATAACCGTCCTCGGCGCCGCACGGGTCTTCCGCATAGGCCAGGATGCCGTGCTTGTCGCGACACAGGCGGATCGCGTCGGCCAGCAGCCAGCCGCCGTTAGGGTCGAGCGTGACGCGCGCATTGGGAAACCGCTCGTGCAACGCGACGATGGCTTCCATTTCCTCGTCGCCGCGGAGCACGCCGCCCTTGAGCTTGAAGTCGTTGAAACCGTAACGCTCGAACGCGGCTTCGGCCAGGCGCACCACGCCCTTCGCGTCCATTGCCACTTCATTGCGGATGCGGAACCACTCGTTGTCGGCGTTCGGTTCGGTGCGATAGTCAAGCGTGGTCTTGCTGCGGTCGCCGACGTAGAACAGATAGCCGAGCATTTCCACGGCATCGCGTTGCTGACCCTCGCCAAGCAGCGCCGCCACCGGCACCTGCAAATGCTTGCCAAGCAGATCGAGCAATGCCGCCTCGAGCGCCGTCACGGCGTGGATCGCGATGCGCAGATCGAAGGTCTGCAGGCCGCGACCGCCGGCGTCGCGGCTGGCAAACGCCGCGCGCACCTGGTTGAGGATCGCCTGATATTGGCCGATCGATTGGCCCACCACCATCGGCCGCGCATCCTCGAGCGTCTGGCGAATGCCTTCGCCGCCGGGCACTTCGCCCACGCCGGTGTTACCCGCGCTGTCCTTCAGGATCACGATATTGCGGGTGAAATACGGACCGTGCGCGCCCGACAGGTTCATCAGCATGCTGTCGTGGCCGGCTACGGGCACAACGGTCAGTTCGGTGACCACCGGCGTAGCGCCGATCGGCGTCGCGGTCGCGGTGGCAGGGGCAATGGCGTTCATGAAGGTCGTCTCCGAATCCTGGTAAAGGGGCGCCAGGATCGCTCCCCGAGTATCCAGGCAGCGTCCCGCTGTTGTCATACGCTAATATATTAGCTAGTCGCTGCACTTCCCGTCGCGTGTTGCCGCTGCCCGGAGGCCATAGCGGACCTCTCACAGCAACAACAACGTGTGCGTTATCGGTCGTCGTATAACTTATGGCGCAGTATAATGAGGCCGTCCCCGCGCGGTCAACAATTCGACCGTCAGGGTCATCCCCATACCGGTTTATCACCTGCCACGCCATGTCCAATGCTCCGATGACTTCGCCCGCTCCCCTGCGCCGCCGCGGCCGCACGCTCGCCGAGGAAGTGGTTGGCAACCTGACCGACAACATCCAGCAGGGACGGCTGAAACCGGGCGACAAGCTGCCGACCGAATCCGAAATCATGGCCACGCTCGGCGTCAGCCGCACCGTCGTGCGCGAAGCGCTGTCGCGCCTGCAGGCCAGCGGCTTTGTGGAAACCCGCCACGGCATCGGCACTTTCGTGCTCAATCGCCCGGTGGAAAGCCATTCGCCGTTTCGCATCGATCCGTCGGCCATGGTGACCGCGATGGACGTGCTGGCCATGCTGGAATTCCGCGTGAGCCTGGAAGCCGAAGCCGCCAGCCTGGCTGCCACGCGCCGTACCGACGAGCATCTGCGCGCCATGCGCCGCGCGCTCGACGACATGAAGCGCAATGCCGCGGAAGGCAGCGACGCGGTCGGGTCGGATTTCGAATTCCACCTTTCGATCGCGCGCGCCACAGGCAATCGCTATTTCACGGACATCATGGGTCATCTGGGCACCATGGTGATTCCGCGCAGCCGGCTGCAGGTCAGCCAGCCCGAGCGCGAGCAATACCTCGAGCGCGTGAACTTCGAGCACGAAAGCATTTACGACGCCATCGAGCGCCGCGACCCGGAAGCGGCCAAGGCGTCGATGCGCATGCACCTCACCAACAGTCGCGAGCGCCTGCGCAAGGCGTCCGCCCTGGCCGGATCCCCGGTCTAAAATCATGCGCCCGGCGGCATCACCGGCCGGGCGTCAGCGGTTGCGAGGCACCGCGTGATGTCATATGATGTCTTACGACAAAATCACTACAGCCCAATCCGGGTGGCGACGAGCATCTTGCTGCCCTTTCATTGCGTGACGGTATTCACGCCGTCCCTTTCGGTTTTTCTTCTCCCGCAGGACCCAAGATCATGACGATGACAGGCGAAATGCTGATCGGCGCCAGCGCCGTGCGCGGCACCGAAGACACCTTCCACGGCATCAACCCGGCTACCGGTGAAAAGCTGGAACCGGCCTATCAGGGCAGCACAGCAGCCGATGTCGAGCGCGCCTGCGCGCTGGCCGAAGCCGCCTTCGATACGTATCGCGCCACGTCGCCGGAGCAGCGCGCCACGTTTCTGGAATCGATCGCCACGGGGCTCGAAGCACTCGGCGACGAACTGATCCAGCGCGCGCACGCCGAAACCGCGCTGCCGCTGGCGCGCCTGCAGGGCGAGCGCGGCCGTACCGCCGGCCAGTTGCGCTTGTTTGCGCGCGTGCTGCGCGACGGCCGCTGGCAAGACGCCACGCTCGACAGCGCCCTGCCCGAGCGCACGCCCCCGCGTCCGGACCTGCGCATGCAACGCATCGCCGTGGGCCCGGTCGCCGTGTTCGGCGCCAGCAATTTCCCGCTCGCGTTCTCGGTGGCCGGCGGCGACACCGCCTCGGCGCTGGCTGCCGGCTGCCCCGTGGTGGCCAAGGCGCACCCGGCACATCCGGGCACATCCGAACTGGTGGGTCGTGTCATCCAGAAGGCGGTAGCGGACGCCGGCCTGCCCGAAGGCGTGTTCTCGATGGTGCAAGGCGTGGGCAACGCGATCGGCACGGCGCTCGTGGCGCATCCGGTGATTCAGGCGGTGGGCTTCACCGGTTCGCGCGCGGGCGGTCTGGCGCTGCTGAACGTGGCCAACAACCGTCCGGTACCGATCCCCGTCTACGCTGAAATGAGCAGTATCAATCCGGTCTACCTGCTGCCAGAAGCGCTGGCCGCGCGCGGCGAACAAATCGCGCGCGACCTGGTGGATTCGCTGGTGATGGGCGTCGGCCAGTTCTGCACCAACCCCGGCCTGCTGCTGGCGATCGAAGGCCCGGCGCTGGAGACATTCCGCGGTGCCGCGCATGCCGCGCTGACCGGCAAGCCGGCCGCGACCATGCTGACACCCGGCATTCACCAGGCGTTCGAGCGTGGCGTGGCGCAGCTGTCCGAACTGTCGGGCCTGACGCGCGCGGCGTGCGGCATCGAAGCCACGGGTCCGAACCAGGCGCGACCGGTGTTCTTCGAAACGTCGGCCGACCAGTTCATCGCCGATCACCGCATGCACGCCGAAGTGTTCGGTCCATCGACGGTGCTGGTGGTGTGCAAGGATGCCGACGCGCTCGTGGCCGTCACGCGCATCCTCGAAGGTCAACTGACCGCCGCGGTGCAGGCCGACCAGGGCGACCATGCGCTGGCCGCCCGGCTGCTGCCGGCGCTGGAACGCAAGGTGGGTCGCGTGCTGTTCAACGGCTATCCGACCGGAGTGGAAGTCTCGTTTGCGATGGTGCACGGCGGCCCGTTCCCGGCCACTTCCGATACGCGCACGACGTCTGTCGGCGCCACGGCGCTCGATCGCTTCCTGCGTCCGGTCTGCTACCAGAACGTTCCGGCCAACCTGCTGCCGGAAGCGCTCAAGGACGGCAATCCGCTAAAACTGTGGCGCCTGAAGGACGGCGAGCTCGGCCACGCATAAAGCAGCGCGCACCTCGGCCACGATGCACGAAAAAAAGCGGAGCTTGCGGGCTCCGCTTTTTCTTTTCCATGGGGCGCATCTGCCATGGCGTATGCCGCCGGGGGCGCCATCGGTTCGACCATCATATCGATCCGGAAAGCCCGTTATGGCGGGCAAACTCCAGCGCCCGCCATGCCAGCGCCCTCAGGCGGCGGCGCGCTCGCTTGCAGCCGCGACCGTGGCGGCCGGTGCGATGCTCGCCACAGGCGGCTGGATCACCGGCGCATTGCCGCGCGAGCGGCCGGAACTCAGGTAATCGGCGATCGATTCCTGCGTGACTTCGCCCAGATAGACGCCGTCGCCGTCGATCACCGGCAGCCAGCTGGTGTTGTGCTGGTACATGCGCGACAGCACGATGCGCAGATGCTCGTCGAACGCGGCAGTGGTGGTGAACGTGCGCATCACGTCGGCGCACTGGCCGCCCTTGGTCAGCGCCGCGCGCACGTCCCGGCGCGTCACGTAGCCGAGCGCGCGCTGGGCGTCGTCGACCACCGGCAGGTGCCGCACGTCGGCGTCGTCCATCACGCCGAACGCCTCGGCCAACGGCATATCGGGACGGCAGCTTGGCGGCAGCGTCGCCGCGTCGCCGGCGCGGACCAGCAGCAGGCGCTTGAGCGTGTTGTCGTGCCCGACGAAGGCCTGCACGAAGTCGTCGGCCGGATGGGCCAGCAGCGCATCGGGATGATCGAATTGCACCAGCTTGCCGCCGCGGAACACCGCCACCTTGTCGCCCAGCTTGATGGCCTCGTCGATATCGTGCGAGACCATGATCACGGTCTTACCGAGTTGCCGCTGCATCTGGAAAAACTCGTTCTGGATGCTCTCGCGATTGATCGGGTCCACCGCGCCGAACGGTTCGTCCATCAGCAGCACCGGCGCGTCCGCGGCCAGCGCGCGGATCACGCCGATACGCTGCTGCTGTCCGCCGGAAAGTTCGCGCGGATAGCGCTTGAGCATCTTGTCCGGATCGAGCTGCACCATGCGGATCAGCTCGCGCGCGCGTTCGCGGCACTGCTTGCGATCCCAGCCAAGCAGACGCGGCACGACCATGATGTTTTCCTCGATCGTCATGTTCGGAAACAGGCCGATCTGCTGGATCACGTAGCCGATCTTGCGGCGCAGCGTCACGCCATCGATACCGGCGGTGTCCTCGCCTTCGATGCGAACCGTGCCGGAGGTCGGCTCGATCAGCCGGTTGATCATCTTGAGCGTGGTGGTCTTGCCGCAGCCGGACGGTCCGAGGAAGACGCAGATTTCGCCGCTGGGCACCGTCAGGCTGACGGAATTCACCGCGCGCACTTCGGTACCGTCCTTTTGCGGGAAAGACTTCGTGAGTTTGTCGAGTTCGATCATTGACGGATTCCTTTGGGCGTCAGTGCGCGCTGCAAGGCTTGCAGGCAGACGTCGGCCGCGATGGCGAGCACGCTGACGAGGACGGCGCCCACGGCAAGCTTGCTCATGTTGCTCTGGCTGATCGCCTGGAGGATCAGCACACCCAGACCACCGGCGCCGATGATGGCGGCGATGGTCGCCACGCCGATATTCATGACCACCGCCGTGCGCACGCCGCCGAGGATCACGGGCACCGCCAGCGGCAGGTCGACCAGGCGCATGCGCTGCCAGGTGGTCATGCCGATGCCGCGTCCCGCTTCCTGGATGCCGGCGTCGACATTGGCCAGCGCCGTGTACGTATTGCGCATGATCGGCAGCAGCGAATACAGGAACACGGCGGTCACGGCCGGCACGTAGCCGAGTGCATGACCAAACCGCGCGAAGATCGGAATCATCAGGCCGAACAGGGCGATCGACGGCAGCGTCAGCACGACCGTGGCCAACGCCAGCAACGGCGTCGCCAGAAAGCGGTGGCGCGTGATCAGAATGCCCAACGGCACGCCGATAACGATCGCCATGCCCACGGCGGAGCCGACCAGCGCGAGATGCTCGCCCGTCAGCCGCAGCAGCGTCGGCCAGCTATGGTGAAGATAAGTCAGCAGGTCCATGCGCGGCTCCTCAGATCAGTCCGTGGCCGCGCAAGAAATCGCCGGCCACCTTGTCCACGGGCTGCTGGTTGATGTCGACCTGATAGTTCATGTCGGTCATCGCCGCGTTGTCGAGCTTCGACGACAACGCATTGAGCAGATCCGCCAGTTCCGGATGCGCGTCCAGCGCGGCTTTGCGCACCACGGGCACGGCGTTGTACGGCGGGAAGAAATGCAGGTCGTCCTCCAGCAGCACGAGGTCGAAGCCCTTGACGCGGCCGTCGGTCGTGTAGACCAGGCCCAGGTCCACCTGGTTGTTCTTGAGCGCCGTATAGACCAGGCCGGGATCGAGCTGAATCACGTCCTTGCGCCCGAACGGCAACTGGTAAGCGGCCTTGAGCGGCTCGAGGCCGTCGGGGCGCGCCGCGAATTCCATATCGACCGCGAGCGGATGCTTCGTGTCGTCGCCGTCCTTGCGCATTTTCTCGGCATAGGCCGACAGCGTCCTGATATCGCCCGCGCGTTCCTTCGGCATGGCAAATGCGTAGGTGTTATTGACCTGCGACGGATCGAGCCAGACCAGACCCTTGGCGGCATCGAGTGCCTTGACGCGCTTGTAGCTTTCCGGGCCGTCGAGCTTTTCTTCGACCTTGTTGAACACGATCAGCGCGGTGCCCGTGTAATCCCACACCACATCGAGTTGGCCGGATTCCATCGCCTGCCGCATCAGCGTACTGCCAAGCCCCGACGTCAGCGTCGCGTCGATGCCCTTGGCCTTCAGGTATTGCGTCGTCATCGACGACAGGATCAGCTGCTCGGTGAAGTTCTTGCCGCCGATGCGCAGTGGGCCCGCGCCTTCCTGCGCGCGCGCCGGCGCGGTGGTCAGCAGCAGTGCGGCGAATGCCAGGCCCGCCGCCGCGGCGAGCCAGAACGAACGCCCTTCGGCAAGCAGATTCGCCAGGCGTCTGGTGTTTTCATGTTTCATACGTCGTGCCTCTTGTGTCGTGCCACGTTCAGCGCGCGGCCTATTGCGCCAGGCCGCGACGGCGCAGGTACACGTGGCCGGCGGTGGCGAACAGCGCGTCAAGCGCCAGGGCCAGCAGCGCGGTCGCGGCGGCGCCCAGCAACAGCAGCGGCTGGTTGTTCAGATAGATGCCGGGGAAGATCAATTCGCCGAGACTGTTCGCGCCGATCAGGAACGACAGCGGCACCGTGCCGACATTGATCACGAGACTGATGCGCACGCCGGCCAGGATCACCGGCAACGCATTGGGCAGCTCGACGCGCAACAGCCGCTGGCACGGCGTCATGCCGATACCGCGCGCCGCCTCCTGCAATGCCGGCGAGACGGTGCGCAGGCCTTCGTACGTGTTGCGCACGATCGGCAGCAGCGACGCGAGCCACAGCGCCAGGATCGCCGGGCGCTCGCCGATGCCGAGCACCGCCAGCGCGAGCGCCAGTACGGCCAGCGACGGCACGGTGTTGCCGATATTGAAGACCTGCATCAGGCGATCGGCCCAGCGGCGCATGCACGGCCGGCTCAGCACGATGCCGGCCGGCACGCCGGTCAGCAAGGCCAGCGCCATCGATATCGCCACCAGCCGAAGGTGGTCGATCACGTCGTAGAACAGCCGGTCCTGGTACTGGCGGATGACATCGACGCCGATCCACGCGACCAGTGCGGCCAGCGCGACGGCAACGACACCACCTCCGGCCACGGTCCGGATGGTTTGTTTTGACATATTTCCCCTTCTCCAACGCCGGCCGGAAAAATCGCGCGAAATGCACGACTCTCCACATCCCGGATGCGGAAAACAAAAGGGCCGGCGGAGTCTGTCGATGGGGGTGCCCGCCGGGCCCAGGTTCAGATTGCATTGCCGCCATGACCGGCACGATTGCCGGCGGACGGACTTTGGATGCATCGCCGACGAGGAACGTCAGCGAGGCACCCGATTGATGGGGCCAGGGCGTGATGCCCAAACCCGCGGGTGCGGCGCAACCGGAGAATTTTCCACGGTTGGCCAATGGTGGCGACTGAGGTCCGACAACAGGGGCCGACAAAGATCGACAATCGCCCGGCTTGCGTCAGGCTGGTGTCGTGTCGGACCCGCTTTTGGGTACGGCGCCGCCGGTCAATCGGCCGTTGTCAGATAACGGATCGCGGGGCTTGGGGTGCAGGCCACGCCCTCGCAACTCACGACAACGGATGACAAAGAGATCGCTATTCTACACATCTTCTGCGATCCTGTCATCTTCGGCTTTTCTGCGCCCGATCCGACGGCTATTTCGCCGAAAGCGGCGGCTTCGGACAACGCACCGCGACGGGGCAGATTCACGGAATTTTCCGAGTGTCGGGCCCACGTCGCGGGCCTCTCGAAACGCGCTGCCGCCGTTGCGAATTTCAGCTCAAATCCGCCGAACTCGTTCTGCCGATGGAACGATCTGTTGCCTGACCGCCGTCTACCGCTTTGCTGTCAAACCCTTACATTGCATGGGTAGATCCGATGACTTGCATTCGCGCCGAGTCATCCCGACAGGAGATCCAATCATGACCCACACCCCCACCATCGCCGCCACCGCCACGGAAACCGTCGAGCGCTCCCGCTCGGTGGACCGCGTGGTGCGCGGCATCGCCACCTCGGACGGCGCCGGCGTCAAGCTGACGCGGGTGCTGACGCAGAACCTGCAGCGCCGGCTCGACCCGTTCCTCATGCTCGACGCCTTCGGCACCGACAACAAGGACGACTACATCGGCGGCTTTCCCGATCACCCTCACCGCGGCTTTGAAACCATCACCTATATGCTGGCCGGCCGCATGCGCCACCGCGACAGTGCGGGACATGAAGGGCTGCTTGAAAACGGCGGGGCGCAATGGATGGTGGCCGGCGCCGGCGTGGTGCACTCGGAATTGCCCGAGCAGGAAGACGGCCGCATGGAGGGATTCCAGCTATGGCTGAACCTGCCCGCTGCCGACAAGATGACCACGCCGTGGTATCGCGACATGCCCGCCGCGGCGATCCCGACCGTGGCGCTGCCTTCGGACGGCACGGTGCGCGTGCTGGCTGGCGCGTCGCACGGCGTGGCCGGTGCGATCACCCGGCCGGTTACCGAGCCGCTGTATCTGGACGTGCATCTGCCTGCAGGGCAACGCTTCGCCCAGACGCTGCCGGCCGGCCATAACGCCTTCGTGTATGTGTATCGCGGCGCAGTCAGGATCGGCGACAGCGCCGATGCCGCGGTGGTAGAGGCGCAGCGCATGGGCGTGCTTGACAACGCGGGCCAGTCCGACGGCGTGGTTGTCACGGCAAGCGAAGACGCACGCTTTTTGTTGATCGCCGGTCAGCCGCTGAACGAACCGATCGCGCAGTACGGACCGTTCGTGATGAACACGCAGGAACAGATCTACCAGACGCTGGCCGATTTCCGCGAAGGCCGCTTTGCGACGATTCCTGCCAGCACAGCCTGATTCACACGCTGGCACTGGGGTCAACCCTGACCGCCGCCCTGCCCTCGCCGGCAGCGCGGCGGTTTTTCTTCGTCTGTGTGGTCGGCACGCGACTTGCAATCTGTCTGTAACCGTTGTGGGGCATGGCGCGCCGGTGAAAGTGAGCCGCCAGACCCCCGCGCACTTATATAATTCACCGCATATTTTAGACATCACAGAATCGTGATGATGACGACATGCCGCGCGGCGATGCTGCGCCACGCACAGTCGCTGTCACGTGCCTGATTCAGAAGTCGCTGCCACAACAATACGAGCCGCCTCAGTGACATTACAAACCCCTCCCAGGCTGGCGCTTGCGCATATCACCAAGCGCTATCCCGGCGTCACCGCCAACGACGACGTCAGCTTGAGCGTCGCACCCGGCGAGATCCACGCCGTTCTTGGCGAAAACGGCGCCGGTAAATCCACCCTGATGAAGATCATCTTCGGCGCGGTTCGTCCGGACGCCGGCGAGGTGCACTTCAATGGGGCTCCCGTTTCGATCAACAGTCCGCACGATGCCCGCAATCTGGGCATCGCCATGGTGTTCCAGCATTTCTCGCTGTTCGACACGCTAACCGTCGCCGAAAACATCGCGCTCGGGTTGCCGCCCAAGGACGCGGGCAACATGAAGGATTTGTCCGAGCGGATTCGCGCCACCGCGCAGCGCTACGGCCTGCCGCTGGAGCCGAATCGCCACGTGCATACGCTGTCCGTGGGCGAGCGCCAGCGCGTGGAAATCGTGCGCGCGCTGCTGGCACAGCCGCAACTGCTGATCCTTGACGAACCGACTTCCGTGCTCACGCCGCAGGCCGTGGAAACGCTGTTCGTCACGCTACGTCAGTTGGCCGCCGAGGGCACCAGCATTCTCTATATCAGCCACAAGCTCGACGAGATCCGCGCGCTGTGCCACCACGCCACGGTGATGCGCATGGGCCGCGTCACCGGCACCTGCGATCCGCGCGAGGAAAGCGCTGCGTCGCTGTCGCGCCTGATGATCGGCGGCGAGCCGCCGCGCGAAGTGCGCGTGAGCGCGCAGCCGGGGCCGCTGAAACTGTCGGTGCGCGATCTGTCGATGTCACGCGCGCACCAGTTCGCCACGGAACTGCAGCGCATTTCGCTCGATGTCCATGCGGGCGAGATCGTCGGCATCGCCGGGGTGTCCGGCAACGGTCAGCAGGAGTTGCTGGCGGCGCTGTCCGGCGAGGACGCGCGCACCAGCGGCGCGGCCGTGCATCTGGACGGCCGGCCCGTGGGCAGGCTCGATGCGCGCGCGCGCAGGCGCGCGGGACTGGCCTTCGTGCCGGAAGAGCGGCTGGGGCGAGGTGCCGTGCCGGCGATGAGTCTGGCGTCGAATGTCCTGCTGTCGCACCAGACGCCGCCCTATGTGCGTGGGGGGATGGTTTCGCCGCGCGCCGCCGAAGGGCTGGCCGCCGGCATCATCCAGCGCTTCCGCGTCAAGGCCAGCGGCCCCGGCGCGCTGGCGCGCAGCCTGTCGGGCGGCAATCTGCAGAAATTCATCGTCGGCCGCGAAATCGAAGCCGGCCCGAAGGTACTGATCGTGGCACAACCCACCTGGGGCGTCGATGTCGGCGCCGCGGCCCAGATCCACAACGAAATCCTTGCGCTCAAGGCCACCGGTTGCGCGGTGCTCGTGGTGTCCGAAGAACTCGACGAACTGTTCGCGATCTGCGATCGCCTGCACGTCATCGCCAAGGGTCACCTGTCGCCGTCGATCCCGGTGGAAACCGCCACGCGCGAGCAGGTTGGCCTGTGGATGAGCGGACTCTGGGAAGGCGGTCCCGCCAGCCAGCGCGAGGCGTCCAGCGCGGAGGTGCCGGCTCATGGCTAAGGTGCTCTCCCCTATCGTGCTGGCGCCGCGCGGAGAACCGTCGCGCGCGATGGCGTACGCATCGCCGCTGTTCGCCATCGTGCTGACACTGCTGTTCGGAGCGCTGCTGTTCCTGATCCTCGGCAAGGATCCGGTGGCGGCACTGAAAGTCTTCCTGGTCGATCCACTCAAGGACCGGCGCGCCATCGGCGAAGTCCTGCTCAAGACCGTGCCGCTGGTGCTCTGCGCGCTCGGTCTGTCCGTCTGCTATCGCGCCAACGTGTGGAACATCGGCGCCGATGGGCAACTGATCGCCGGCGGCATCCTTGCCGGCGCCACCGTGTTGTGGTTCGACAGCCCGGGTAACACCACGAGCGGCCCCGCGGTTCTGGTGCTGGCCGCGCTGGCCGGCTGCATCGGCGGCATGGCATGGGCGTCGATCACGGCGCTGCTCAAGGACCGCTTCAACGCCAACGAGATCCTGGTGTCGCTGATGCTGACCTATATCGCGCAGCAACTGCTGCTGTGGGTGGTCAACGGGCCGCTGAAGGACCCCAACGGCATGAACTTTCCGCAATCGAAAGTGTTCGCGTCGATGTTCCTGCTGCCGAACCTGCTGCCTGGATCGCGGCTGCATGTCGGCTTCGCGGTGATGCTGGTGCTGGTGGCGATCATGACGGTGTTCGTGTTCCGCAGCTTCGCCGGCTATCGGCTGCAAGTGGGCGGCACCGCGCCGCTGGCCGCGCGCTATGCGGGGTTTTCGTCGCGCAGCGCGCTGTGGAGCGCCCTGATGATCTCGGGCGCAACCGCCGGCCTGGCCGGCGCGTTCGAGGTGACGGGTCCGATCGGCCAACTGCTGCCGTCGATCTCGCCCGGCTACGGCTTCACGGCGATCATCGTCGCCTTCGTGGGCCGCCTGCATCCGGTGGGCGCGGTGTTCGGCGGCATCGTCATGTCGCTGTTCTATATCGGCGGCGAAATGGCGCAGTCGCGCCTGGGGCTGCCGTCGGCGCTGGGTTGGGTGTTCCAGGGCATGCTGCTGTTCTTCCTGCTGGCCTGCGACACCCTGATCGACAACCATCTGCGCTGGCGCGCACGCGCGGCCTGATGCGGAGCTGACAACAACATGGAACAACTTGCTCCCCTGATCGCCACCGCGATCAACGCCGGCACGCCGCTGCTGCTGGCCGCGCTGGGCCTGCTGGTCAACGAGCGCTCCGGCGTGCTGAACCTGGGCGCCGAAGGCATGATGCTGGTGGCCGCCGCGCTGGGCTTCATGGTCGGATACCAGACCCAGTCGCCGATGCTTGGCTTTATCGCCGGCGCCGGCGCCGGCATGCTGATGGCCACGCTGTTCTCGTGGCTGGCGCTGGTGTTGGCCACCAACCAGGTGGCCACCGGGCTGGCGCTGTCGATCTTCGGCACCGGCCTGTCGGCCTTCATGGCGCAGCGCTTCGTCGGCTATGCGATGCCTGCCCAGGCCAAGTCGGTGCCCTATCTGGCCGATATCCCGTTCATCGGCCCGGCGTTTTTCCAGCATCACTGGATGGTCTATGTCAGCCTGCTGCTGTGCCTGGCGATCATGTGGTTTCTGTTCCGCACGCGCGCCGGTCTGACGTTGCGCGCGATCGGCGAATCGCCCGAGTCGGCGCACGCGCTGGGCTACCCGGTGCGCTGGATCCGCTTTGGCGCGCTGCTGTTCGGCGGCGCCTGCTGCGGCCTGGCCGGCGCGTATCTGTCGCTGGTCTATACGCCGATGTGGGTGGAAAACCTCGTCGCGGGCCGCGGCTGGATCGCGCTAGCGCTCACCACGTTCGCGACCTGGCGTCCGGGCCGCGTGCTGATCGGTGCGTGGCTGTTCGGCGGCGTGACGATCCTGCAGTTCTATCTGCAGGGCATCGGCGTGTCGGTGCCATCGCAGTTCCTGTCGATGCTGCCTTATGCCGCCACGATCGTCGTGCTGGCACTGATTTCGCGTAACCCGGCGTGGATTCGCCTGAACATGCCTGCCTCGCTCGGCAAGCCGTTCCGCCCGGGCAACGCCTGAACCGTATCACCGAAGTCCAATAACAAGAGCCATACCTCAAACCACATCACAAAGACGTCTGACAAGGAGAGATCGATGATCGTTTCACGCAGGACCACGCTGGCAGCCCTGGCCGCCACCGCTGTGCTGGCCCTGGCCGGCTGCGGCAAGAAAGAAGCCGAAAAGCCGGCCGAAACCGCCGCGCCGGCATCGGCGCCGGCCGCGGCCGCCAACGAGCCGCTGAAGGTGGCCTTCGTCTATATCGGACCAGTGGGCGACGCCGGCTGGACCTACGCCCACGATGCCGGCCGCAAGGCGGTGGAAGCCAAGTTCGGCGACAAGGTGAAGACCACCTACGTCGAGAACGTGCCTGAATCCGCAGCCGATGCCGAGCGCGTGTTCCGCGACCTGGCCAGCCAGGGCAACAAGCTGATCTTCGGCACCACCTTCGGCTACATGGAGTCGATGCTGAAGGTGGCGCGCGAATTCCCGGATGTGAAGTTTGAACACGCCACGGGCTTCAAGACCGCCGACAACCTGGCCCAGTACGACGTGCGCACCTACGAGGGCGCGTACCTGGCCGGCGTGGTGGCGGGCAAGATGAGCAAGACCGGCAAGATGGGCGTGGTGGCGTCGGTGCCGATTCCCGAAGTGATCCGCAACATCGACTCGTTCACGCTGGGCGCGCGCTCGGTCAACCCGAAGGCGACGGTCAAGGTGGTGTGGGTGAACAAGTGGTTCGATCCGGGCAAGGAACGCGAAGCGGCCACGACGCTGATCGGCCAGGGCGTCGACATGCTGATGCAGAACACCGATTCGGCCGCCGTGGTGCAGACCGCACAGGAAAAGGGCGTGTACGCATTCGGCTGGGATAGCGACATGAGCCGCTTCGGCGAAAAATCCCATCTGGCCGCTTCGGTGATCACGTGGGGCGTCTACTACAACAAGGTCGTCGGCGACGTGCTCGACAACAAGTGGAAGAACACCACCACGTGGTGGGGCCTGAAGGAAGGCATGATCGACCTGAAGGGCTTCAACGCCGTGGTGCCGGACGACGTCAGGGCGCTGGTCGAGGAACGCAAGAAGGGCGTGATCGACGGCACCGCGCCGATCTGGAAGGGTCCGCTCAAGGACAACGCCGGCAAGGAGCAACTGGCCAAGGATCAGGTGGCCGACGACAAATTCCTGCACGACATCAAGTTCTATGTCGAGGGCGTGGAAGGCAACGTACCGGGCTAAACCATTGCGCCATCCCGGCCGCCATCCGGTTCCTTATCCGGATCGCTCCCGGGTCTGACAGAAACGCCGGCCCCGTGAAAACGGGCCGGCGTTTTTTCTGGGCGCGCGCCGGGGAACTTGAATCGCCATGCATCGGCCCAAGCTATTCGCCTATCCCCTGCCGATTGTGTGACCAAGGAGGCCCATCATGTGGAAACGACTGTCAGCGTTGTGGACGCTGGTGCGGCGAGACGGCCGTCTGTTCTGGTTTGCGTTGCGTCATCCCGATGCCCCACCATGGCTGAAACCCGCTGCATTCGGGCTGCTGTTCTACGCGATTTCGCCGATCGACCTGATTCCCGATTTCATCGCCGGGCTTGGTATCGTCGACGACTTGGTGATCATTCCGCTGGCCGTGCACCTGATCCTAAAGCGCCTGCCGCCTCACATCCTGCGCCAGGCGCAAATGCGCGCCGCCGCGACGACCGTGCGGCCGCGCTAACGTCTGGCCAGATCCAAAAGAAAATCGCTGCCCAACAGGCAGCGATTTTTTTTGTTCGCGGTGCATTGCCGTTTCATGCCGCAACGGCCGGCAAACATCGCTCAACTGGCGCCGCCGCTGTCCTTGCCGTCGCCGCAGTCGTCGAAGCAGTGACGTGCCAGCTCCACCAGCAGCAGCTCCGCTGTTGCGAGATTGGTGGCGCACGGCACGTTGTGGACGTCGCAGGCGCGCACCAGCGCATTGATGTCCGGCTCGTGCGGCTGCGGCGTCATCGGATCGCGCAGGAAGATCACGGCCGTGATCTTGCCCTCGGCCAGTTGCGCGCCGATCTGCAGATCGCCACCCCACGGACCGGACAACATGCGCGTCACTTCGAGGCCGGTTTCGGTGGCGATGCGGCCGCCGGTGGTGCCGGTGGCCAGCAGGTCGCAGCGACTGAGAAAATCGCGATGACGACCGGCGAACGCAACGATGTCGTCCTTCTTGTGGTCGTGCGCGATCAGCGCGATGCGCGGTGTGCCTTCGACGCTCGGCATCAGAACGTGCCCGGGTAAGCGCCGCCGTCGAGCAGCACGTTCTGGCCGGTCATGTAGGCGGCCTGCTTGCTGCACAGGAACGCGCACGTGGCGCCGAACTCGGCCGGCTCGCCGAAGCGGCGCGACGGATTGGCCGCCGCACGGCGCGCGGCCATTTCCTCGATGCTGATGCCGGCCTTCTTGGCGCCACCTTCCATGGTCTTCTTCAGGCGATCGGTGTCGAACGGACCGGGCAGCAGGTTGTTGACGGTGACGCCATATTGCGCCACCTCGCGCGCCAGGCCGGCCACGAAACCGGTCAGGCCCGCGCGCGCGCCGTTGGACAGGCCGAGCACGTCGATCGGCGCCTTGACCGCACCGCTGGTGATATTGATGATGCGACCCCAACGGCGCGCGATCATGCCGTCCACCGTGGCCTTGATCAGTTCGATCGGCGTCAGCATATTGGCGTCGAGCGCAGCGATCCATTCGTCACGGCCCCAGTCGCGGAAGTTGCCCGGCGGCGGGCCGCCCGCGTTGTTGACCAGGATGTCGAGGTCGCCGAGCTTGGCCGCTGCATCGAGCGCCAGCTTGCGGCCTTCGGGCGTGGTGATGTCGGTGGCCACGGCCACCACGCGACGCCCATGGCGTGCGCGCAGGTCGGCGGCGGCCTTCTCCAGCGCTTCGGCGCCGCGCGCGACCACCACCACGTCCACGCCTTCGGCCGCGAGCGCATCCGCACACGCAAAACCGAGTCCCTTGCTGGCGCCGCACACCAGCGCATGCTTACCGCGCAGTCCGAAATCCATTTCTTGCTCTCCTTGCTTGGTTATCGCTATTTATCGCTTTGAATTGCACGTCGAAGCCCGCTCGATCAGGCTCGTTTGGTCGACAGCAGGTACATGCCGCCCAGCACCAGCGCACTGCCCGCCAGCTGCACGCCGGTCACCGGCTCGCCCAGAAGCCAGAAGGCCAGCGCGAGCGTGGAGACCGGTCCGATCATGCCAGCCTGCGATGCCATGGGCGCGCCGATGCGCGCCACCGCGATCATCGTCAGCGAGACCGGCAGCACGGTGCAGAACACCGCGTTGACGACCGACAGCCATAGCACCGGCGCCGGCTGCGCCAGTTCGGCCAGCGGCCGGCCCAGCGCCAGATACTGAATCACGCAGCACAGCGTCGATACGCACATCGCATAGGCCACCAGCCGCAGCGATCCCACGCGCTTGACCAGTTCGCCGCTCAGAATCAGGTACACACCATACGACAGGGCGCTGCCCAGCACCAGCGCGCCGCCCAGCCAGACCTGGTCGCCGCTGACGTCCAGGTCATGCGCGAAGACCAGCACGATGCCGGCGTAGGCCAGCAGCAAAGACAGCCACTGCCGTAAATGGATGGGCCGACGAAACACCAGCGCGGTGGTCAGCAACACGAAGGACGGCGTGAGAAACAGGATCAGTCGTTCCAGGCCGGCGGTGATGTACTGCAGCCCCAGAAAATCCATGAAGCTCGACAGGTAGTAACCAATAAAGCCCAGAAACACCACGCGGGAGCGATCGGCCCACGACAGCGCGGGCAGCTTGCGCGCCTGCCACCAGCCGATCGCCATGAAAAGCGGCACCGCGAACAGCATGCGCAGGGTGATGACCATCACCGCGTCGACGCTGTAGCGGTACATCAGTTTGGCGACGATCGCCTTGGCGGAAAACAGCACGGCGCCGATGGCCGCGGCGGCCAGCCCGAAGCGCTGCACGGCAGGCACTTCGGCGGATGGGGACAGGGACTTCTGGGATGCAGGCACGGGGACGCAGGATGGCGCGGCAACACGACTTGCCGGCGGCAAAGTCAGGCACGACGGATGCCGCCGATTGTATGTCAAAAGACGCGCCACCTGCCGGCCACGACTACGGCGGCTTTCCCATACAATGGCCCGCGCCGGATGCTGCACCAGGCGCGTGCGCAACCGGCGGCACGCCAGGCGGGACCGTCAGCCGACAGCCCGCCGCGCGCAGAAAATCGAGCCACATCGCGCCATACATGCATCACAACAATATCCCGGAGATTCCCGCATCATGTCGTCCCATCGCCCTCACTTTCCCCGCCGCGCCTTTGTTTCGCTGGTTGCCCTGTTGCTGGCCGGCGGCGCATTCGCCGCGTTTGCCGCTGAGAGTTTTCCGAGCAAGCCGATCCGGTTCGTCGTGCCCTACGCGGCCGGCGGCACCACCGACCTGGTGGCGCGCACGGTGGGCCAGCGCGTAGCAGAAAAGCTCGGGCAGCCGGTGGTGGTCGAGAATCGCCCCGGGGCGGGCGGCAACATCGGCATGGATGCCGTGGCCAAGGCACCCGCCGACGGCTATACGATTGGCTTCGGCGCGATTTCAACCAACGCGCTGAATCCGCATATCTACAAGCACGTCCCATTCGATCCGCGCAAGGATTTCACCGCGATCAGCCTGCTGGGCACGTCGACGATCGTGCTCGAGGTCAGCGAAAGCCTGCCCGTGAAAACCGTCCCCGAACT
This sequence comes from Cupriavidus sp. GW822-FHT06G04, assembly GCF_058799075.1. Classification (NCBI taxonomy): domain Bacteria; kingdom Pseudomonadati; phylum Pseudomonadota; class Betaproteobacteria; order Burkholderiales; family Burkholderiaceae; genus Cupriavidus; species Cupriavidus sp. GW822-FHT06G04. The sequence continues at coordinate 465,694 of NZ_JBXALD010000004.1, forward strand.
GATTGCCTATGCCAAGGCCCATCCCGGCCTGACCTACGCAACGGCCGGGACCGGCACCTCGATGCACCTGGCCGGCGCGATGTTCTCGCAAATGACGCAGACGGGCCTGACCCATGTGCCCTACAAGGGCAGCAGCCCGGCCATCAACGACCTGCTGGGCGGCCACATCCAGGTGATGTTCGACAACCTGCCGGCGTCGCTGCCGCACATCCAGGCTGGCAAGCTGCGCGCGCTGGCCGTGGCCGGCAGAACTCGCGCGCCGTCGCTGCCCAACGTGCCGACGCTGGCTGAAGCGGGACTGGCGGGTTACGCAGTCGAGCCGTGGTTCGGCGTGTACGGGCCGGCCAACCTGCCCGCGCCGGTGGTCCAGGCGCTCAATGCGGCATTCGTCGAGGCGCTTGCGCGGCCCGACGTGCGCGACAAGCTCGCGCAGGCGGGCTTTAATCCGAAGGCATCGAGCGCAGCGGAATTGCAGACGCTGACCCAAACCGAATACGAGCGTTTTGGAAAGGTCGCAAAAGCCGCCGCGATTACCGTCGATTGACGGCACGGCCGGCAGCGCGGCGCTCCCGCCCGGCAGCGATTGCCGGCGCGCCGCCTGTGGCCGGCCGCCGCAACGTCCGGCGGGCGCCGCTGCATCCATTACAATCGCGCTGCATCGGCCCTATCGCGTCAGTCAGGGCCATTTTCGTATTCCGCCGAGCCCGCCATGAAACAAGATCCGCGCTTTCCCAATCTCTTCATCCTCAATCACCCCCTGATCCAGCACAAGCTTTCGCACATGCGCGACAAGGAAACGTCGACGCGCACATTCCGCGAGCTGCTGCGCGAGATCACGCTGCTGATGGGCTACGAAATCACGCGCAATCTGCCGCTGACCACGCGCCGCATCGACACGCCGCTGGTGGCGCTCGATGCGCCGGTGATCGCCGGCAAGAAGCTGACGATCGTGCCGGTATTGCGGGCGGGCGTCGGCATGAGCGATGGTCTGGTGGAGCTGATTCCCTCGGCGCGTATCGGCCACATCGGCGTGTATCGCGACGAGCAGCATCGGCCGGTGGAATATCTGGTGCGGCTGCCGGATCTGGAGGATCGATCGTTCATCCTGTGCGATCCGATGGTGGCCACCGGCTACTCGGCCGCACACGCGGTGGACGTGCTCAAGCGTCGCGGCGTGCCGGACGAAGCCATCACGTTCGTGGCGCTGGTGGCCGCACCCGAAGGCGTTGAAGTGTTCCAGAAGGCCCACCCGGGCGTGAAGCTCTACGTGGCGTCGCTGGACAGCCATCTCGACGAGCACGCCTATATCGTTCCGGGTCTGGGCGATGCCGGCGACCGTCTGTTCGGCACAAAAAACTGATCGAAATCCGCGGCGGTTGATGCGCCGCAAAGGATGTGCGGGATCGCTCTTTCTACACTGAATGCCTTTCGGGCACCGACAAAGAAGGAGATCCCGCATGCAAGCACTGAAGATTCTCACCTCCACCGCCACGGGTCTGGCCAGTCTGGCGGTCATCGCATTCATCATCGCGATGGCCGCGTTCTTCGCCTGCCTGTTCGCCCGCAAGGCCCGACAGGATGCCGAGGCCGCCAGGCGCGCCGCTGCGGCTGAATCGCCCTGACGCGCAGTGCGCTGGAAGTCCGCACGGCAGCGTTCGACGCCGCAACACGGAATACGCCCGCAATTTCGCGGGCGTATTCAATTGTTGGTGCTTCATTTGCGCGAACCCGGCGCGCGTTGCGCGCTCAGTTGCGCAATTTTTGGGGCGTAACTCGCCTCATGATTCGCCGGATCACTTGCGTTTCCCGCCGCCCAGCAGACTGCCCAGCACACCGCGGATCAATTCGCGTCCCACCTGCGAGCCCACGGTGCGCGCCGCGGACTTTGCCATCGATTCCAGGATCGAATCGCCCCGGCCCGTCTTGCCAGTGCCGCGCGTCAAGCTGCCGAAGATCTCCCCGGCCGAATCCATCCAACCGCCGCCTTCGGATTGCGGTGCCGGCGCGCCGACGCCCTTCCCGGCATCCGCAGGCGCTCCGTTTGCCGGCGCCGCCACCGCGCCGCGCAGCTTTTCGTAGGCCGATTCGCGATCGATCAGCTTTTCATAGGTGCCCGCCACCAGCGAGTTGGCGATCAGCGCCTTGCGCTCGTCGTCGGTGATCGGGCCGATGCGGCTGCCCGGCGCCAGCACCCAGGCGCGCTCGGTCACGCACGGCGTGCCTTTGGCATCGAGGCACGACACCAGCGCCTCGCCCACGCCCAGCTCGCCGATCACCTGCTCGATATTTAGCTTGGGATTCGCGCGCATGGTCGTGGCTGCCACCTTTACGGCCTTCTGGTCGCGCGGCGTGAAGGCGCGCAGCGCATGCTGGACGCGATTGCCAAGCTGGCCCAGCACGGTGTCGGGAATGTCGACCGGATTCTGCGTCACGAAGTACACGCCCACGCCCTTCGAGCGCACCAGACGCACCACCTGCTCGATCTTGTCGAGCAGCGCCTTCGGTGCATCGTTGAACAGCAGATGCGCCTCGTCGAAAAAGAACACGAGCTTCGGTTTGTCGAGATCGCCCGCCTCGGGCAGTTTTTCAAACAACTCCGACAACATCCACAGCAGGAACGTGGCGTACAGCCGTGGCGCGTTCATCAGCTTGTCGGCCGCGAGGATATTGACGACGCCCTGGCCTTTTTCGGTCTGGATGAAGTCTTCCAGATTGAGCATCGGCTCGCCGAAGAACTTGTCCGCACCTTGCGATTCCAGCGCCATCAGCCCGCGCTGGATCGCGCCGATCGAGGCCGCCGAGATATTGCCGTATTCGGTGGTGAACTGGCTGGCGTTGTCGCCCACATGCTGCAGCATCGCGCGCAAATCCTTGGCGTCGAGCAGCAGCAGGCCGTTGGCGTCGGCGATGCGGAACACCAGGTTCAGCACGCCTTGCTGGGTGTCATTGAGTTCGAGCATGCGCGACAGCAAAAGCGGGCCCATGTGGGACACCGTGGCGCGCACGGGATGGCCCTTTTCGCCGAAAACATCCCACAGCGTGGTCGGGCAGGCGCCCCAGACCGGCTCGTCCAGGCCGTGTTCGGCCAGCCGGGCCTTCAGCTTGTCGGACGCCTGCCCCACTTGGGAAATGCCGGTCAAGTCACCTTTGACGTCGGCCATGAAGACCGGCACGCCGAGCCGCGAGAAGCCCTGCGCCAAGGTCTGCAGCGTGACGGTCTTGCCCGTGCCGGTGGCGCCCGTGATCAGGCCGTGCCGATTGCCCATTTCGGGCAGCAGCACCAGTTCGTGGTCGGCATTCTTGGCGATGAGGATGGGATCGGCCATGGCGGGTCTCGGTGATCGACTTGTCAAAAGGCAGGAAATGGCGTCGGCACTCGCGGGCAGCGTGCAAGGCGCTTCGGTGCGACAGGGGCGCGTGATAAAATCCTGCGCTGATTATAGCCAGCAGATTGGCACATCAATCACATGGCGTGGCCGCCGGATTGTCAGGATTTGTCACTGAAAACGACCGAAACCGGCTTCCCGCAGGCGCAATGCCGCCGGGCTTCACACCACACGACACGTTTTCCGCATTCGGAGAGAAACATGGCCGGTCATTCCAAATGGGCCAATATCAAACACAAGAAAGCTGCCGCCGACGCCAAGCGCGGCAAGATCTGGACGCGCCTGATCAAGGAAATCACCGTGGCCGCCAAGCTCGGCGGCGGTGACATCGATTCGAACCCGCGCCTGCGCCTGGCCATGGAAAAGGCGATGGACGCCAACATGCCCAAGGACAACATGCAGCGCGCGATCCAGCGCGGCGTGGGTGGCCTGGAAGGCGCGAACTACGAGGAAATCCGCTACGAAGGCTACGGTCTGGCCGGCGCGGCGATCATCGTCGACTGCCTGACCGACAACCGCACCCGCACGGTCGCCGAAGTCCGCCACGCATTCTCCAAGCACGGCGGCAACATGGGCACGGAAGGCTCGGTGGCCTTCATGTTCACGCACTGCGGCCAGTTCCTGTTTGCTCCGGGCACGCCCGAGGACAAGCTGATGGACGCCGCGCTCGAAGCCGGCGCCGACGACGTGGTGACCAACGAGGACGGATCGATCGAGGTCACCTGCCCGCCGAACGATTTCGGCGCGGTCAAGGCGGCGCTGGAAGCCGCCGGTTTCAAGGCCGAAGTGGCCGACGTGGTGATGAAGCCGCAAAACGAAGTGAGCTTCAGCGGCGACGACGCCATCAAGATGCAGAAGCTGCTGGACGCGCTGGAAAACCTGGACGACGTACAGGAAGTCTTCACCAACGCGGTGATCGAGGACTAACCCTCGCGCCGCGCCCCAACGGCGGCAGCCCGGCAACAGCCAGCTGCCGCTTTTCGCATGCGTTTCTTTTCTGGCAGTGGATCATGAAAGTTTTGGTTGTCGGTTCGGGTGGGCGTGAGCACGCGCTGGCGTGGAAGCTGGCCCAGTCCCCCAAGGTGCAGGTCGTGTACGTGGCCCCGGGCAACGGCGGTACGGCGCTCGACAAGCGCCTGCAGAACGTGCCGCTGACCGATCCGGAAGTGCTGGCCGCGTTCGTCGAGCGCGAAGGCGTGTCGTTCACCGTGGTAGGGCCGGAGGCGCCGCTGGCCGCCGGCATCGTGGATGTGTTCCGCGCGCGTGGCCTGCGTATCTTCGGGCCGACCAAGGCGGCTGCCCAGCTCGAATCGTCGAAGGATTTCGCCAAGGCGTTCATGCATCGCCATGGCATCCCCACCGCCTACTACCAGACCTTCTCGGATGCCGCCGGCGCCCACGCCTACATCGATGCGCAGGGCGCCCCGATCGTGATCAAGGCCGACGGCCTGGCCGCGGGCAAGGGCGTGGTGGTGGCGATGTCGCTGGAAGAAGCGCACGCGGCGGTCGACATGATGCTGGCCGATAACAAGCTCGGCGATGCCGGCGCGCGCGTGGTGATCGAAGAATTCCTCGAAGGCGAGGAAGCCAGCTTCATCGTCATGGTCGACGGCAAGAACGTGTTGGCGCTGGCCACCAGCCAGGACCACAAGCGCCTGCTCGATGGCGACGCAGGTCCAAACACAGGCGGCATGGGCGCGTACTCGCCCGCTCCGGTGGTCACGCCGGCGCTGCACGCGCGCGCGCTGCGCGAGATCATCCTGCCGACCGTGCGCGGCATGGAAAAGGACGGCATTCCGTTCACCGGCTTCCTGTACGCCGGCCTGATGATCGACCGCGACGGCAATCCCAAGACGCTGGAATTCAACTGCCGCATGGGCGATCCGGAAACCCAGCCGATCATGGCGCGCCTGAAGACCGACCTGGTCGATGTCATGGAAGCGGCCGTGGAGGGCAAGCTCGACCAGATCGAGCTCGACTGGGACCGCCGCACCGCGCTGGGCGTGGTGATGGCCGCCTACGACTACCCCGAAAACCCGCGCAAGGGCGATGTCATCACCGGCATCCCGGCGGAAACCGCCGAAGCGGTGACCTTCCATGCGGGCACCACGCTCAAGGACGGCGCGCTGCTGACGTCCGGCGGCCGCGTGCTGTGCGTGGTCGGCCTGGCCGACACGGTCAAGGCCGCTCAGAAGAACGCCTACGCCGCCGTCGAGCAGATCCGTTTCGATGGCATGCAGTTCCGCACCGACATTGGCTACCGCGCCATCAAGCGCTGATCCGGCCCGTGTGCCGGCCCGATTCGCCCCGACATCACGTGGGGCGGGTCAAGCCGGTACAATCGTGACACCGCGATGACGACTTGCGCACGAACCGCCCCGCCGTCGTGCCACCGGCCCATCCCAATCCGCCCATCATGATCGATTCCCAGGCAGTCCGTGACTATCTGCTCGGCCTGCAAGACCGCATCACCGACGCCATTGGCGCTGTAGACGGCCAGGCGTTCCTGACCGACCACTGGGAAAAGCCCCCGACCGACCGCCTGCGCGGCAACGGCCGCACGCGCATCCTGGAAGGTGGCGCGGTGATGGAGCGGGCCGGCGTGGGCTTTTCTCACGTGCGCGGCGACACGCTGCCGCCATCGGCCAGCGCTAACCGGCCGGAGCTTGCCGGACGCAGTTTCGAAGCTTTGGGCGTCTCGCTGGTTTTCCATCCGCGCAATCCGCATGTCCCCACCGTGCACATGAACGTGCGGTGCTTCGTCGCGCTGAAGCCTGACGCCGCGCCGGTATGGTGGTTCGGCGGCGGCATGGATCTCACGCCGTACTACGGCAACGCCGCCGACTGCAAGCATTTCCATCGCACCTGCAAGGACGCCCTGGCGCCGTTCGGCGACGACCTCTATCCGCGCTTCAAGCAATGGTGCGACGAGTACTTCTATCTCAAGCATCGCGGCGAGGCGCGCGGTATCGGCGGCATTTTCTTCGACGATTTTTCCGCGCTGGGCTTCGAGCGCAGCTTTGCCATGATGCAGTCGGTCGGCGACGCCTTCCTCGACGCCTACCTGCCGATCCTCGCGGCGCGCAAGGACACGCCTTATGGCGAACGCGAACGCGACTTCCAGGCCTATCGGCGCGGCCGCTATGTCGAATTCAACCTGGTATTCGATCGCGGCACCCTGTTCGGCCTGCAATCGGGCGGACGCGCCGAATCGATCCTGATGTCCATGCCGCCGCTGGCGGCGTGGCGCTACGACTGGCAGCCCATGGCGGGCACGCCGGAAGCCGCGCTCTATACCGATTTCCTGCCGGCGCGCGCGTGGGCCTGAAGCTGATGACTGAAGCAAAGAACGCCCCCGGCCAGCACGCACCAACGCCACGTCCCTACCGCCTGGGTATCCTCGGCGGCACCTTCGATCCCCCGCATCGCGGCCATGTTGCACTGGCCCAGTTGTGCATCGACCACCTCGACCTGGACGAACTGGTCTGGATCCCGACCGGCCATTCGTGGCAAAAGGGCGACAACGTGACGCCCGCCGCCGATCGCCTGGCCATGACGGAACTGGCCGCCGCCACGCTGGCTACGCGGCGCACCAAGGTGCGCGTGAGCCGCATGGAGGTGGATCGCGACGGCCCCAGCTATACCATCGACACCGTGCGCCAATTGCGCGCCGAATATGGCCCGCAGGCATCGATGTCGTGGCTGATGGGCGCCGATCAGTTGCTGCGCCTGCACACCTGGCATGGCTGGGAAGCGCTGTTCGAATATGTGCACCTGTGCACTGCCACGCGCCCGGGCTTCCATCTCGATGCGCTGGACGGCCCGGTGCTTGCCGCCCTGCACGAACGCCTGGCGGACACGCACCTGATACAATGCTCGCCCTCCGGACATATGTGGATCGACCAGACGCTGGCCGTCGACCTGTCGTCCACCGGCCTGCGCGAGCGCCTCGCCGACGGCCCGATGTCGGACCAGGCAGATGATGACCAACTGCCGGCCGGCGTGGCACACTACATCGCGCGTCAAGGGCTGTACCGACACCCCTGAGCCGACGCGCGCCCTACCCCGAATGAAGCTGAACAAGAAAGACACCATGGATATTCGTAAACTGCAGCGCGCGATCGTCGACGGGCTCGAGGATGTGAAAGCGCAGGACATCAAGGTGTTCGACACCACTCACCTGACCGAGCTGTTCGACCGGGTGGTGATTGCCAGCGGCAATTCGAATCGTCAGACCAAGGCCTTGGCGGCTTCGGTGCGCGACACCGTCAAGGAGGCCGGCGGCCATATCGTTGCCGTCGAAGGGCTGGAAACCGGCGAGTGGGTGCTGGTCGATTGCGGCGACGCCGTGGTGCACATCTTGCAACCGCAGCTGCGCCTGTACTACAACCTCGAGGAAATCTGGGGCGACAAGCCGGTGCGCGTGAAACTGGCCGCCGCCAAGGGTCTGGCCAAGGCCAGCGAGCCCGCCGAAGAGGACGAGGATGCCGAGCCGGCGCCGCGCGTGCGCCGCGCGTCGAACCTGCGTCCCGCGCTGGCGCGCCTGCCGGAAGGCATGAAAGAGCCGTCGCCGCCGATGGGTCATGAGGATACCGATCCGGACGCCATCGCCACCATCCGCAAGGCGCCGGCGCGCAAGACCACCAGCACCGGCACGCCGCTCAAGACCACGGCACGCAAGACCACCACTGCGCGCAAGACCACGGCCGGCACTACCGCCAAGGCGCCGGCCCGCAAGACGACCGCCGGTACCGCTGCCAAGGCCCCTGCGCGCAAGACGGCCACCGGCACTGCCGCCAAGGCCCCGGCACGCAAGACGGCCGCAGCAAAGACCGCCGCGCCGCGCAAGCGCGCCACGCGCTCGGCCTGATCGCACCAGTTGAGGCACTGACCACCGGGCATTTCGCATGCAACTCGTGATTGTGGCCGTCGGCCACAAAATGCCCGCGTGGATCGAAACCGGTTTCGCCGAGTACGCGAAACGGATGCCGCCAGAGCTCCGCATCGAACTACGGGAAGTCAAGCCGGAGGCGCGCTCTTCCAGCAACAACGCCGCCACGGTAATGCAGCGCGAGGCTGCGCGCATCGACGCCGTGCTGGGCTCGCTGTCCAAACAATGCCGCATCGTCGCGCTGGACGAACGCGGCAAGGACTGGACCACCGTGCAACTGGCCGACCAGTTGACCGGCTGGCAACGCGAAGGCGGTGACGTGGCGTTCCTGATCGGCGGGGCCGACGGGCTGGACCCGGCCCTCAAGGCGCGCGCCCACACGCTGTTCAGGTTGTCCAGCCTGACACTGCCGCACGGCATGGTGCGCGTGCTGCTGGCCGAACAGCTCTATCGCGCCTGGTCGGTCACGCAGAATCACCCGTACCACCGCGCCTGAAACGCTCCGGCACCCTCGCGCCACGGCGGACGTTCGCCGGCCGGCGGCGGCGCGTACAATCGACGCCACTCCGAATCTCATCCCGACGCCACATCGTGCGTGCCCCGCGGCATATCGCGCCGTCACGCGCTGGCGTCCTTTTTCGCGCCAATCCAGTGACTCACAATCTGCTCTATCTGGCTTCCCAAAGCCCGCGCCGCCGCGAACTGCTCACGCAACTGGGCGTGTCCTACGAATTGCTGCTTGCCGATGCGGGCGAAGATGCCGAAGCGCTCGAAGCCGTGCTGCCCAGCGAATCCCCGGACGCCTACGTGCAGCGCGTGTGCGCGCTGAAGGCCGACGCCGCGCTGCAGCGCCGGATCCGCCGCGCGCTGCCCGATGCGCCGATCCTGACATCGGACACCACGGTCTGCCGCGACGGCGAGATTCTCGGCAAGCCGGCCGATGCGACAGATGCGGCGCGCATGCTGTCTACGCTGTCCGGCACCACGCATCGGGTGCTGACCGCGGTCACCGTGGTGTCCGCGTTGGGCAAGCGCCATGCGTTGTCGATCTCGCACGTCACTTTCCGGGCCATGACCGCCGCCGAAATCGACGCCTACGTGGCCAGCGGCGAGCCGCTGGGAAAAGCCGGCGCCTATGGCATCCAGGGCCGCGCGGCGGAATTTGTCGAGCGAATCGACGGAAGCTATTCGGGTATCATGGGCTTGCCCTTGTTCGAGACGGCGGCGCTGCTGCGCGAGGCGGGTCTGCGCTTCTGATCCGCCTGCCGACGCGCCGCGCAAGGGCGCAGGGGTCTAACGCCCGGGCGCTTCCCGGGCGACAACAACAAGCGCCGGCAGACCGGCGACGCGCCAACATGCGAACCCAATCGCTATGACCGAAGACATCCTCGTCAACATCACGCCGCAAGAAACCCGCGTGGCCATCGTGCAGCAGGCGGCCGTGCAGGAACTGCATGTCGAACGCACGCTCACGCGCGGGCTGGTCGGCAATATCTATCTTGGCAAGGTCGTGCGCGTACTGCCGGGCATGCAATCGGCATTCATCGATATCGGACTCGAACGCGCCGCATTCCTGCACGTGGCCGACATCTGGCACCCGCGCGACGGCAGCGACAAGAACAGCGCACCACTGGCCATCGAGAAAACGCTGTTCGAAGGCCAGGCGCTGATGGTGCAAGTCATCAAGGATCCGATCGGCACCAAGGGCGCGCGGCTTTCCACGCAAGTCAGCATCGCGGGCCGCACGCTGGTCTACCTGCCGCAGGATCCGCACATCGGCATTTCCCAGCGCATCGAAGGCGAAGTGGATCGCGAAGCGCTGCGCGCCCGCGTGCAAGGACTGGTGCCCGCCGATGAACGCGGCGGCTTCATCGTCCGCACCATCGCCGAAGAAGCCAGCGACGAAGAACTGGGCAACGACATCGCCTATCTGCGCAAGATCTGGGGCACGATCCGCCTGAACGCCACCACGCAGCCGGCGCCGAGCCTGCTTTATCAGGACCTGAACCTGGCGCAGCGGGTGCTGCGCGATTTCATCAACGACGCCACCGGCGTCATCCAGGTGGATTCGCGCGAGAACTACCAGAAGCTTCTGGAGTTTGCGCAGGAATACACGCCGGCCGTGCTGTCGCGCCTGTCGCACTACACGGGCGAGCGGCCCGTTTTCGACCTGTTCAATATCGACGCCGAAATCGAGAAGGCACTGTCGCGGCGCGTCGACCTGAAGTCTGGCGGCTATCTGATGATCGATCAGACCGAAGCGATGACGACGATCGACGTGAATACCGGCGGCTACGTCGGCGCGCGTAATTTCGACGACACGATTTTCAAGACGAACCTCGAAGCCGCGCACACCATCGCCCGGCAACTGCGCCTACGCAATCTGGGCGGCATCATCATCATCGACTTTATCGATATGGAGAACGCCGAGCACCGCGATGCCGTGCTGTCGGAACTCAAGCGCGCGCTGTCGCGCGACCGCACGCGTATCACGGTCAACGGCTTCTCGCAGCTCGGCCTGGTGGAAATGACGCGCAAGCGCACGCGGGAATCGCTGGCGCACGTGCTGTGCGAACAATGCCCCGTATGCACCGGCAAGGGCCAGGTCAAAACGCCGCGCACGGTGTGCTATGACATCCTGCGCGAAATCATGCGCGAATCGCGCCAGTTCAATCCACGCGAATTCCGTATCCTGGCGTCGCAGGAAGTGATCGACCTGTTTCTCGAGGAAGAAAGCCAACATCTGGCAATGCTCGGCGACTTCATCGGCAAGCCGATCTCGCTGCAGGTGGAATCGACCTTCCACCAGGAACAGTACGACATCATTTTGATGTGATGTATTTGGGGACATCCCCTCAAACTCGCCGACTGCCCGGAAAGCTAGAAACGGCAACGAGTTTTGCCGTTACGCTATCTCCAGGCGCGTCAATGACGCGCATCCAAGGCGAACATTGAATCGGTAGGAACTGGCCTCTTCGGCAGTTGGCGCTGTTGGGAATGCTGCTCGTTGTAGTGTTCAACCGCAATGCCCAGATTGCGGGCAACCGTCTCTGCGTGAGGCGTGGCCCTGAAGGCGACATAGTCGCGCTTCATGGGCTTTACCAATCCCTGGCACTCGTTGCTGCGCGGGCTGCAGACCGGCGAGGCCAATGACCTCAATCCGATGCCCCCATTTGAAGCACGATTTAGTTGCCTCTACACGCACGGCGGCATTCTATTCCGTCCATCCGCAGCAATGGCCGATTTTTAACCGGCACACCTTCCTGTTGATTTTTCGAAATTCTGATTTTCGACAAATCACGATCCGGTTCCTACTGTGGTTTGGTACAACCGATGACGCAGCTCGCGTAGAGATCGCCAGAGGCCTCGCCAGAATGAGGACCGTACTGTCTACACTTTCGCCGGCCAACTTCATCCGCCACTCCGCCGACGCAATGCGCGTCGGCGGGTGCGTCTCCCGTGAAAACAGCCCTGGGGCCGTCGCTGAGGTATGCGCGCCGGACACGGCGACGCACACTATCGCCATACGCCTCGATTTCTGTACGCTACGCCCCCGCCATCCGCGATTCGATTCGCAGTTGCTCACGCTGGTACACGAGGTATCCCATTTCACAGACGTCATGAATTCTCAAGACTACTGGTATTCCACTCACAGCGCCAAGGATCACGCAGGAGCCAGAGATGCAAGAACCATTGAAAACGCAGACAACATCGCGGGCTATGTCGTTTGTTCGGAGTAAGGGCACCATTGCGTTCCTTGCGGGGTGCATGGCGCAGCAGGCTGCATTCGGATGCAGCCCCATACGTGGGCTTGATCTGGTTTTCGCTAACGAGTCAGCAAACTTGAATGCCGCGTCGGCTTTGCGCTTGGGCGCATGGGTGGCTGACCTAAAAGCCGGCTTCCCCAACTACGAAAGCTTTTCGATAGAGGGTCACGTTGATCCGTCCGAGCGAGGGGGCAAGAGATTGGCCGCGGATCGAGCAAACTCGGTTCGCCGCTTCCTTACCGATCGCGGTTTCCGTCCGGATCGCGTCCAGGCGGAGCGCCCCGGTACGTCCTACAACGTGCCAATTCAAGGGCAGCCGACCCGCGCGGTCGCCATTGAGTTTCTCCCGGGCTGCCCGCACCCGTGTTGCTCGTTGCCTACCCACATGGCAGAGGATCGCGGCGTGCCGATGCCGTAAGCCTAGAAAGCAAGGTTAGCCGGGCCTTGGCACCGGCCTGGGATCCGCGTCCTCCCCCCGTTAAGCGCCCGCGCCGTACATACAGATCCGTGACGTCCAGCATGCACGCGTCCACGACGGTGTACTCGCTGGGGCGCTTGCGTATGCGGTTGATCGCCACGTGCCTTGCGGTCGGATGATGGCCGTCGAAGAACCTGTGCGACTGGCCTTCGATGATGCGTGGCCGATCATGTTCGAACTGCAGGTTGAAAGTCCTCGGGATCAGGCCCGAGTAATGGTTCGTATATTGCGCCCGCATGCAGCCGCGCTGGCGCAGACAGGCCTGGATCCGTTGGCCGATATAAGTGCTGGGCCACCCGCATCGCAACATGCTGGCCGCGCCGTCGCCGCCGAATATGGTCACGTCATAGTCGCGCCATTGGTGCCCGCGCGGCATTTTCTTCTCGATTTCGCCAATATTGGCCTCGAGCATCTGGTCGGTATCGAAGTGCGCGGCCACCAGCGTCTGGCCTGAATCGTGGATTCCGAAGACGCCGATGCAGGTCTGCACGGCGGGCATCGACAAAGACAGGCCGCGCGTGGGAAACACGCCATATTGGCCCTGAAAGACAACGACTCGGTTCATCGCGGCGATTCCTCTATCCCATCTGGAACGAAAGTGGCTCGGAGACAACCCGAAGCAGCGTAGGGAGATTCGGGCCGGGCCGCCGTGATCTGGGACAGACCACGCGTCGCCCCACCGGTCCCGCGGCCGCGCTCCGGCCGTTCACGGAAGTCCTGCCCCGTCATCGTTCTGTCACGCGCTCCCCCCAGAATGCGCAGGTCATTCAAGCAAGGAGTCGACATGACGCATGCAATCGAAGTCCGCGGCCTGAGCAAGTCGTTCCGCGCGGACCGCAAGGCGCTTGACGATGTCACGCTGCACATCGCACCGGGCGAAATGGTCGCGCTGCTGGGTGCATCGGGTTCCGGAAAGTCGACGCTGCTGCGCCATATGGCCGGCTTTGTCACCGGCGACGCCGGCGCCGGCGAGATCCTCGTCAACGGCCGCGTCGTGCAACGCAACGGCCGCCTGGCGCGCGATGTGCGCCGTGTGCGCGCGGAAATCGGATTCGTGTTCCAGCAATTCAACCTGGTCGGGCGTTTGCCAGTCATCACCAACGTGCTGGTGGGCCTGCTCACGCGCGTGCCGAAATGGCGCAGCCTGATCCGCTTTTTCAAGGCCGATGAAGTGCAGGCCGGGCTCGATGCTTTGGCCCAAGTTGGTATAGACGACTATGCGTTTCAGCGCGCCTCGACGTTGTCTGGCGGACAGCAGCAACGTGCGGCCATCGCGCGCACGCTGGTGCAGAACGCGCGCGTGATCCTGGCCGACGAGCCGATCGCATCGCTCGATCCGGAGTCGTCGCGCCGCGTGATGTCGTTGCTGGCGCAGATCAATCGCACGCGCAAGGTGGCCGTGGTGGTGTCGCTGCATCAGGTCGACGTGGCGATGCGCTACTGCCCGCGTGTAGTGGCGCTGCGCCAGGGCAAGGTGGTCTACGACGGCCCGTCGGCCGCGCTCACGCCAACCATGCTGCGCGACCTCTATGGCACCGAGGCCGAGGAACTGCTGCACGACACCGTGGCGGACGAACCTGCGCCCGGCGAGGGCATGCCCGCGCCCGTCATGGTCAGGATGGACCTGGCCGCCGCCTGAACCCGAATTTCCCGTCTTACCGACCGCGTTTTCCCCATCAGACTTTCCAACGGAGTTTTCGATGCTTCGCAGAACCTTTCTCGCCGTGGTGGCTTCGGGTGTCATGGCGCTGCCCGCCTTCGCCCAGGACGCCAAGACCCTGAACATCGGCTTTATCTCGACCGAATCGTCGTCGAACCTCAAGAACGCCTGGCAACCGGTGATCGACGACCTGAGCAAGACGCTCGGCGTGCAGGTCAAGCCGTTCTTCGCCTCCGACTACGCCGGCATCATCGAAGGCATGCGCTTCAACAAAGTGCAGATCGCGTGGTTCGGCAACAAGTCGGCCATGGAAGCGGTGGACCGCGCCAATGGCGAAGTGTTCGCCTCGGTGATCGACAAGGACGGCAATCCGGGCTACTGGTCGCTGCTGATCGTGCGCAAGGACAGCGACCTGAAATCGGTCGAAGACGTGATCAAGCACGGTAAGGAGCTGTCGTATGGCGCCGGCGATCCGAACTCGACCTCGGGCACCGCGGTGCCGGGCTATTACCTGTGGGCCGCCAACAAGGTGGATCCGAAGTCGCTGTTCAAGGCCGTGCGCATCAGCAACCACGAAACCAATCTGCTGTCCGTGCTGAACAAGCAGGTCGATGTGGCCGTGAACAACACCGAGAACTTCGAGCGCTATCGCATCAACACCGGCAAGAATGCCTACGACGAAGTGCGCGTGCTGTGGAAGTCGCCGCTGATCCCGGCCGATCCGCTGGTCTATCGCAAGGACCTGTCGCCGGACATGAAGAAGAAGATCCAGGACTTCTTCGTCAACTACGGCAAGGGCCCGAATGCCGCGCGCGAAAAGGAAACGCTGGCCGCGCTGACCTACCGCGGCTTCCGTCCGTCGACCGACGCGCAACTGGTGCCGATCCGCCAGATCGAACTGGCCAAGGAAAAGGCCAAGATCGAATCGGACGGCACGCTGGCTGCTGCCGACAAGGAGAAGAAGCTGGCTGATGTCACCCGCCGTCTGGCCGAGCTCGACAAGGCGGTCAGCACGCAGTAAGTCGTTATGAAGGCCGACGGCGCCGCATGCGTGGCGCCGTCGGCTTTGCCACTTTTCAGCCCCTGTTTTACTTTCGGATTGCCCCCATGACCGCCACCGCCAAGCCTGGCCTGCCCCCTTCGCCACAGAGTTCCGTCCGGCCGCCGCGCACATCGCTATCCGTGATGTTCATCTGGGCGATCGTGCTGGCCATGCTCGCCATGTCCTGGCAAGGCGCCGACATGCGTCCGCTGGACCTGCTGCGCGACTCCGGCAACATGGCAAAGTTTGCCGCGGACTTCTTCCCGCCCAACTTCCGTGACTGGCAGACCTATCTCGACGAAATGCTGGTGACTGTCCAGATCGCGCTCTGGGGCACCGCGCTGGCCGTGTTCATGGCCGTGCCGCTGGGCCTGCTGTGCTCGGCGAACATCGTGCCGGTGTGGGTGTACCAGCCCGCGCGCCGCATCATGGACGCTTGCCGCGCCATCAACGAAATGGTGTTTGCGATGTTGTTTATCGTCGCGGTCGGGCTGGGGCCGTTTGCCGGCGTGCTGGCGATCTGGATCCACACGATGGGCGTGCTGGCCAAGCTGTTTGCCGAAGCGGTCGAGGCGATCGATCCGCGTCCCGTGGAAGGCGTGCGCGCCACCGGTGCAGGGCCGATCGAGGAAATCGTCTATGGCGTGATTCCTCAGGTGCTGCCGCTGTGGCTGTCGTTCGCGCTGTATCGCTTTGAATCGAACGTGCGCTCGGCGTCGGTGGTGGGCATCGTCGGCGCGGGCGGCATCGGCACAGTGCTGTGGGAGATCATCCGCAGCTTCCAGTACGCGCAGACTTGTGCGGTGATGATCATCATCATCCTGTTCGTGGTTGCCATCGACGTGATTTCCGCGCAGATCCGCAAGGTGCTGGTATGAGCATGCTGACGCTCGAACGCATCGCTGGCCTGTTCGCACAGCACGGCACGGCCTACTACGGCGGCGAGGCCATCAGCCAGACCGCGCACGCGTTGCAATGCGCGCAACTGGCCGAACAGGCCGGCGAGCGCGAAGCGCTGATCGTCGCCGCGTTGCTGCACGACATCGGCCATCTGATGCTCGCGGAAAGCAGCACGACCGACATGCGCCACCAGGAAGCCGGCGCCGATGCGCTGTCGACGCTGTTCGATGCCGACGTCACCGAGCCGGTGCGTCTGCACGTGGCCGCCAAGCGCTACCTGTGCGCTACGGATCCGGGCTACTTCGAAACGCTGTCGCCGGTGTCGGTGCACAGCCTGCAACTGCAGGGCGGCGTGTACGACGGCACCCAGGCCGCCGCCTTCGCGGCCACGCCGCACGCACTGGAAGCGGTGCGCCTGCGCCGCTATGACGATCTGGCAAAGGTTGTCGATCTGGCCACGCCGCCGCTGGACCACTATCTCGACATGGCTGCGCGCTGCATGCGCACGGCATAGCTCCACCGATTCCCGCGCAGACGCGCACGCGGCGCACGCCGCGCCGAAGCGATGCACGCCTCGGCGCGGCGGTTCAGGTCAGCGCATCGCGTAAATCGAAAATGCCGGGTGGGAAGGTATGCGGCGTCGGCAGGTCAAACGCCGGCGCTTAGGGCCAGCGTGCTGCGGCCACGCGCGAGGAAATGCAATCGGCGATCGCGGCGCGATCCGCGCGATCCGTCCCCGCCCGACCGCACTCAGGCGCGTCCAGACGTCACCAGTTGCGAGAACGCCGCCGCCGCGACATCGAGCGCACCGCTGTTGTCGATCTCGACCAGCCGCACGCCTTCGGGCACGTCGAACGGTTGCGTGGCGCGTGCCAGACGTTGCGCGATCGCGGCTTCCGATTCGCGTCCGCGCTGGCGCAGACGCACCGCGAGCACTTCGGGATTCACGCGCACATGCACGGCGCAAAGCCCTGGATAGCGCGCCGCGGCAATCGGCAGATATTCGCGCGATCCGTTGACCACGACATTGAGGCCGCGGGCAAGCCATTGCTCGATTTCCACGCCGATGCCGTAGTGCAGGCCGTGGCTGTGCCAATGCAAGGCCATGCATCCCAGATCGACACGCCGGTGAAACTCGTCGGTGCTCAACGCCACGGACGCCTCGCTGGCGTCCGCGGCGCGCGTGATATAGCGATGCGCGACCAACACCGGATCGGACCGATGCAGGCGTTCACGCAGCGCGCGCAGCAGAGAATCCTTGCCGCTGCCCGATGGGCCCATCACGTAGAACAGGCCGCTGCCGTCGCTTGTCTTCGGCGGGTTCATGACGCCAGATACACCGCGCCGGCGCCATCCCTGACCGCGCCGTCGAATCGATAGTGGCGCCCGGCCACGAAGTCCGCGCCGGGGTCAGCCTGCACGTAGACGCTGATGCCATCGACATGCAGCGGTGCGTCCGGCTGCGCACCGGCTTCGGTCAGCATGCGCAGCGCCAGCGTCTGGCTGGCGGCGTCGAGCTGGCCCGTCAACGTGATATGGAATGTGAACGTATCGAACACGTACGGATAGCCCCACTGTTCCAGCATGTCGCGCTGAGCCGCGTCGAGCCTGGCGGGATTTCGCCGGGCGATGTCGTGGGCAGTCGGCGGTGCGCGGAAGCGATCGAAGTCGCGCACGCAGTCATCGGCTAGCCGGTGCATCTGTCGGCCGCCATGGCCTTCGGCATCGGCCAGACACCACGCCAGGAAACCGCGCAGTGCGCGCAGCGACAACGGCGCATCGAACGCCGCGCGGCCCCGCGCGAAATCGCGCGCCGCACGATCGAGCATCGCCGGGTCGGTGCCTTGGGTCAGCCGGAACGGCGGCTTCAGGGTCGCGTGCAACGCGTAGTGCGCCGGCGCGGCGACCCACTCGGCGGGACGTTGCGCGATGCGCGGCGACAGCGGCACGTCGGTGCCAGTATCGGCATCGCGGCCCAGCCACTGCGCGCCAATGCTGCGGAACGGCTCGGACGGCGACAGATAGATCGCGTAGCGATGTGCGGTCTTGCTCATGCCGCCAGACTGCCTGCGTCGGCCAGGTCGATCAATGGCAGCGCCGTGGTCGCATGACGCAATTCGCCATTGACGATGGCGCCGCACACGCGCGGCAAACCGGGATGGCTGTCATCGACGAGGATCGCGTCGGCGCGCATGCCCGGCACCAGCGCGCCACGATCGCGCAGGCCCGCGGCGCGCGCCGGATTGCGCGACACCAGATGCCATGCCTCGGGCAATGCGCAGACGCCCAGTTGCGCCAGCTTGAATGCTGCCTGCAGCGGCGCAGGATAGTAGTAGTCGGACGCCAGTACCGTGCACAGCCCGGCCGCCACCATTTCGGTGGCATTCGGCGCGCCGGTATGACTGGTGCCCCGCAGCACGTTGGGCGCACCGAACACCGTTTCGTCGCCAATCTGGCGCGCCATCGCGGCCACATCGACGGTAAGCGGAAATTCCGCGATCGAGCAGCCCTGGCGATGGTAGTGCTGACGCGTGGCGCCGTCGGGGTCGTCGTGCGACGCCACGGGCAGCTGCGCGGCGCGCGCGGCGGCGATCAGGCGCGACATGGCGGCCGGCACATCCTGCGCATGGCGGCTGGCCGCGCGCAGGCGATTGCGGAACGCCTCCATATCGCACTCGGCGCGTTCGGCATATTGCGCCACCTTCTTGTCGTCGCTCATGCGGCGCGCCATCGTCGGCAAATGGTCGTTGATCGCCAGCAGCCCGACGCGGCCGTCCGCAATCCACTGCAATGCGGTTTCCACGCCGGCCAGGTGATACGCCTCGAAGCGCAGATGCACCTTGTGCGATGCACCCAGCACCGGGTGCAGCTGCGCCAGCGCATCGAACATGCGCAGCGCGTAGGCCTCGCCACGCAGCCCGCCTTCCCATGACAGCGTCACGCCGTGGAATTCGGTAGTGATGCCGTGCGCCAGCAACTGCCGGTCGACATCGATCAGCGCGGGTCCGTACGGAAAGCTCACGCCTGGCCGCGGCATCACCGCGCGCTCGAACGCGTCACCATGGATATCGACAATGCCGGGTAGGACGAGCAGATCCTGCGCGTCGATGGCAACGCCGGCGTCGGCGTCACGCTGCGCGATCTTGCCGTGCTCGAAAGCCAGCGTGGCGGGGGCGATGCCGGCGGCGCCCAGTACCCGGCGGCCGGTGATCCCGCGCAGCGGGACCGAATAGGAGGAGGTTGTCGTATGCATGGGCATTACGTTAGCTGCGTCAGATGACAGACGGATGTCTAGACCAATACGACTGTGCCGCCACACCGCGCGGCAGGTCTGTCAGTCGTTGTCGGACACCGTAAGCTGCACCCAGTCGCCGGCAAAGCGGGTCACGCTGTATTGCACGGGCGCGCCGTCGATATCGACATTGAGCGCCTCCACCTGCAGCACGGGGCGCGTCTTGGGCTGGTTCAACAGGCGCGCGACCGGCGCGCTGGGCATGGCCGCCGTGATGCGCGACCACTTGCGCGTGTAGTCGGCGATGCCGTACTGCGCCAGCGCGCGCGAGATCGACTGCGTGGTGCGCAGCCGCGCTTCCAGTTCGGGGAAGCGCTTCGGATCGAAATAATGCTCGGCCACGTCGATGGTGCGATTTTCAGCCTTGCCGACCATCTGCACGCGCAGCACTTCGGCCGTGCGCGACAGGCCAAGGTGCTTGCTCACCTCGGGCGCGCGGACCACCTGGCTCTCGACGATCTCCAGATGGCCGCGCATGCCCTGCGCTGCGAGGTTCTGCGAAAAGCGCGTGCGGCGGCCGATCGCGTAGTCGATCGCGTGCTCCTGCACGAACGTGCCGCGCCCTTGCTCGATGCGCACCAGGCCGCTTAGTTCCAGTTCGCCCATGGCGCGGCGAATGGTATGGCGGTTCACGCTGAAGCGCGTGGCCAGTTCGGGCTCCGGCGGCAACTGCTCGCCGGGGCCATAGAGTTTGTTGCGGATGTCTTCCGCCAGCGCCTCGCCAATCTGGCGCCATACGGCCACACCGGAGCCACGTTCCACTTCCCGTTCGGACATCTTTGCTCTGCTCGTCATCAAGCGTTCATGGGTTTCGTGCGATTGTGCCTCATACCCGCCGCATCCGCCGCGTGCCCGACCAAAGCCCCGCCGCGTCACGAAACCGACATCTGGCTGTGGTCTATTATCGCCGTGTTGTGTTAGTGTACATCTAAACGTATAGACGTATAGGGGTGATCATGCAAAGCGAAAACGCCAACCAGGCGAATGCGGCGCGCGCCGCATGGCTACGGGTGCTGGCGCTGGCCCGGTCGGACGCACTCGATGCGGCCTTTCAACGCCTGGCCGAAGCGCAAGCGCTGCCGGCCTACCGGCTGCTGCGCAAGCCGGAGTCGGGCATGGCGATGGTGCGCGCCCGCGCCGGCGGCACCGGCGCGCAGTTCAACCTTGGCGAGATGTCGGTGACACGCTGCGCCGTGGTGCTCGATCAGACCGGCGACGAGGCCGCCACCGCGGGCGTGTCCTATGTGCAAGGACGCGGCGCGCGCCACGCCGAACAGGCTGCCGTGCTCGATGCGCTGTTGCAGCGCGCCACCTGGCATCGGCGCGTGCAGGACATCGTCATCGCACCGCTCTCGCAGGCGCTCGACGAGCGTGCCGCGCAGCAGGCCGCAGTTGCCGCGCAAACCCGCGTGGAGTTTTTCACGATGGCCCGCGGAGAGGATTGACATGTCATCGACACAAATCACCATGCAAGCCCCGGCTACCTCGCTGCTGCCCGGTTTCGACAATCCGGTCGATGACGCGCAGGCGGTGTTCCGCGCCGCGCTGGAAGCGTTCGCGCATCCCGGGCGCCTTGAAACGCTGCCGGCCGACAGCGGCCAACCCGAAGGACTGTCGCCGGCGCTCACCGCACTGTTGCTGACACTGGCCGATCCCGACACGCCGGTATGGCTGCCGGCCGACGTTCCCGCCGCCGCCCGTGCCTTCCTGCGCTTTCATTGCGGCTGCCCGCTGGTCGACGACGTGGCGCAAGCCACCTTCGTGTGCGTGCCCGACGGCCACGCCATGCCACGCCTGGCCGATTGCGCGCAGGGTCTGCCCGCGTATCCCGACCGATCGGCCACGCTGATCGTGGAAGTGGCGTCGTTGCACGACGGCGACACGCTGACGCTTGCCGGGCCGGGCATCGAAGCTACGCAGACGCTGCATGTCGGCGGTCTGCCTGCCGATTTCCGCGCGCAATGGCGCGCCAACAACGCGACTTTTCCGCTTGGCGTCGATCTGCTGCTGGCCAGCGGCCGGCAATTCTGCGCGATGACGCGCACCACGCGCGTGGAGGACTGACATGTATGTAGCCGTCAAGGGAGGCGAACGCGCCATCCTCAATTCCTACCGGATGCTCGACGCCTATCGCCGTGGCGACACGTCGGTGCCCGAACTCACGCTGGCGCAGATTCGCGAGCAGATGCCGCTGGCCGTGTCCCGCGTGATGGCCGAAGGGTCGCTCTATGATCCGCACCTGGCCGCGCTGGCAATCAAGCAGGCGGCAGGCGACCAGATCGAGGCGATCTTTCTGCTGCGCGCCTACCGCACCACGCTCGCGCGTTTCGGCTACACGCAGGCGCTGGACACCGGCAAGATGAAGCTGCAGCGCCGTATCTCGTCGACCTTCAAGGACGTGCCCGGCGGGCAGGTACTGGGGCCGACCTACGACTACACGCAGCGCCTGCTCGACTTCTCGCTCGAAGCGGGCCGTGACCCCGAAGCGCTGCCGCCGTCGCCGCAGCCGCTGCCGACCGGCATGCCGCGCGTCACCGGCCTGCTCGAAGCCGAAGCGCTGGTCGAGGCCGACGCGGTGCCGGCTGGCGACCCCGCCCCGCCCGATCTGACGCGCGAGCCGCTGACGTTCCCCGCGGATCGTCCCGCGCGCCTGCAGAACCTGGCGCGCGCCGACGAAGGCTTTCTGCTGGCGATGGGTTACTCGACGCAGCGCGGCTACGGCAACTCGCACCCGTTTGCTGCCGAGATCCGCTACGGCAGCACCGAAGTGGAAATGTTCATCGAGGAACTCGGCTTCGCCATCACCATCGGCGAAGTGGAACTCACCGAATGCCAGATGGTGAGCCAGTTTGCCGGCAATGCCGACGAAGCGCCGCGCCTGACGCGCGGCTATGGGCTGACGTTCGGCTACAACGAGCGCAAGGCGATGTCGATGGCATTGGCCGATCGCGCGATGCGTGCGGCCGAGCTGGGTGAAGCTGCCGACAATCCGGCCAACGACATCGAATTCATGCTGTACCACAGCGACAACGTCGAAGCGTCCGGCTTCGTGCAGCACTTGAAGCTGCCGCACTACGTGGATTTCCAGGCCAATCTCGAACTGCTGCGCCGCCTGCGCGCCGAGCAGGACCCGAACGCCACGCCCACATCCGCGCCCACGCCGCAACCGCAACCGTCGCAAGAGGAGTCGCTGGCATGAACGCCCACGCCGCCACACCAGACACCGCCGTCGCGCGCGACGAGCATTACAACTTTGGCTATCTGGACGAATCGACCAAGCGCATGCTGCGCCGCGCGCTGTTGAAAGCGGTGGCGATCCCCGGCTACCAGGTGCCGTTCGGCAGCCGCGAAATGCCGCTTCCCTATGGCTGGGGCACCGGCGGCATTCAGGTGACCGCCGCCATCATCGGCCGCCAGGACGTGCTCAAGGTGATCGACCAGGGATCGGACGACACCACGAACGCGATCAACATTCGCCGCTTCTTCGGCCGCGTGACCGGCGTGCAGACCACCGAACGCACGGCCGAGGCCAGCATCATCCAGACGCGCCACCGCATTCCCGAAACGCCGCTGCGCGCCGGACAGACGATGGTCTATCAGGTGCCCATCCCCGAACCGCTGCGCTGGCTGGAGCCGAGCGAAACCGAAACCCGCACGATGCACGCGCTGGCCGAATACGGGTCGATGCATGTGAAGCTCTATGAAGACATCGCGCACCACGGCCATATCGCCACGACGTACGACTACCCGGTCATCGTCAATCAGCGTTACATGATGCGCCCGTCGCCGATTCCAAAATTCGACAACCCGAAGCTGGATCGCAGCCCGGCACTGATGCTGTTTGGCGCGGGCCGCGAGAAGCGCGTCTACGCGGTGCCGCCGTACACGTCGGTCAAGAGCCTCGATTTTGTCGACCATCCGTTCACCGTCGAGAAATGGTCGAGCTGCTGCGCGCAATGCGGCGCCACCGACAGCTATCTCGACGAAATCATCACCGACGATGCAGGCACGCGCATGTTCGTGTGCTCGGACACCGAATACTGCGCCGACCGCCAGGCCGCGCTGGCCGTCAAACACGCCGCCGGAGACTCGCAATGAACGCCACACCCCTGCTTTCCGTCCGCAACCTGACGCACACCTGGGATGGCGTGCATGGCTGCCACGATGTCGACTTCGACCTGTACCCCGGCGAAGTGCTGTGCGTGGTGGGCGAATCGGGATCGGGCAAAAGCACGCTGCTGCAGGCGCTGTCGATGCAGGTCAAGGCACAGCGCGGCAGCGTCAGTTACGACATGCGTGAAACCGGGCTGACCGATCTCGGCGGGCTGTCCAGCGCGCGCATGCGCCTGCTGGCGCGCACCGACTGGGGCTTTGTGCGCCAGCACGCGCGCGACGGCCTGCGTATGCAGGTCAGCGCCGGCGCCAATATCGCCGAGCGCCTGATGGCCGTCGGCAATCGCCATTACGGCGATCTGCGCGAGATCGCCGGCGCGTGGCTGGAAAAGATGGAGATCGATCTGGCGCGGCTTGACGACGTGCCCAGCACGTTCTCGGGCGGCATGCAGCAGCGCCTGCAGATCGCGCGCAATCTGGTGACCCATCCGCGCCTGGTCTTCATGGACGAGCCGACCGCCTCGCTAGACGTATCGGTGCAGGCGCGCCTGCTGGACCTGTTGCGCCGGCTGGTGACCGACCTGGGCCTGGCCGCGATCCTGGTCACGCACGACCTGGCAGTGGCGCGCCTGCTGGCGCACCGCACGCTGGTGATGCAAGGCGGCCGCGTGGTGGAGCAGGGCCTGACCGACCAGATTCTCGACGACCCGCAGCACCCTTACACGCAGCTGCTCGTTTCCTCCATCCTGCAAGGCTGACCATGATGCACGCAGATACCCGCAAGCTGATCGAGGTGCGAGGCCTCGGCAAGATGTTCACGCTGCACAACCAGGGCGGCATCCGGCTGCCCGTGCTGCAGGCGATCGATTTCGATGCATCGCGCGGCGAATGCCTGGTGCTGTCGGGCCGCTCAGGTACGGGCAAGAGCACGCTGCTGCGCTGCCTGTACGGCAACTACCTGGCCACCGAAGGCACCATCCGTCTGCGCGATACCAGCGCCGCGGGCGAGCCGTGGGTCGAGCTGACCAACGCGCCCGAACAGCGCGTGCTGAAGCTGCGCCGCGATGTGATCGGCTATGTCTCGCAGTTCCTGCGCGCCATTCCACGCGTGTCCGCGCTCGATGTCGTGGCCGATCCGCTGCAGCAACGTGGCGCCAGTCACGAGGAGGCGCGCGGCCGGGCCGCGGTGCTGCTCGAACGTCTGAACCTGCCGCGCCGTCTGTGGGATTTGCCGCCGGCGACGTTCTCCGGCGGCGAGCAGCAGCGCGTGAACATCGCGCGCGGCCTGATCGGCGGCCACCCGATCCTGCTGCTCGACGAGCCGACCGCTTCGCTCGACGCCGACAACCGCGCCGTGGTGATCGCGCTGATCCGCGAAGCGCTGGCCGAAGGCCGCGCACTGATCGGCATCTTCCACGACGAAGCGGTGCGCGACGCGGTTGCCACGCGCGCGCTGCCACTGCAACCCGTGGCGGCTGCCAATGCCTGAAGCATCGGCCGGGTCGCGTCGGCGCGCCAGCAGAGCCGATCGTCCCGGTCGCCATATCGAACATTCGCCCCTAATGACCATATAGCCCGAAGCGCCCTGCTCGCCCCTCGCACTCAGGCGCGCCGGGATCGCCCTCAGCCACTGCCCCGAACCTGAAACGGAACCGGACATGTCCACCACGTACCTCACGCACGCGACGCTCGTTCTTCCAGATCGCGTGCTGCACGACAGCGCCCTGCTGATCGACGATGGCCAGATCGCCGCCATCGATCCCATTTCGGCGCCCGCCCATGCCAGCGTCATCGACCTGCGCGGCCACACCGTGATGCCGGGCCTGATCGATGTGCATTGCGACGCCATCGAAAAGGAAGCCGAACCGCGCGCCAATGTGCTGTTTCCGCTCGATTTTGCCGTCGCGCAGGTCGATCGCCGCAACGCGGCGGCCGGCATCACCACGCCGTATCACGCACTGTCTTTCGCCAGCAACCAGTTTGGCGTGCGCAACAATGACACGGCCGCCACACTGGTGCGCACCGTGGCCGGCTACCGCGCGCACAGCCTGGTCGACAACCGCATCCATTGCCGCTACGAAGTGACCGACGCCGCCGCGGTGCCGGTGCTCGAGATGCTGATGGAAGAAGGCGTGGTCGATTTGCTGTCCGTGATGGATCACTCGCCGGGCCAAGGGCAGTTCAAGACCATGGACGCGTATCTGTCCTACATGATGGGCAACCACGGCATGAGCCGCGAGGAAGCTGCCGACGCCGCCACGAAGAAAGCCGCCGAACTCGATGGCGCGACCGATCGCGTGAATCGGCTGATCGCCAAGGCGCACGCACTGCGCATTCCCACTGCCAGCCATGACGACGATTCGCCGCAGCGCATCGCCGCGATGCAATCGCTCGGCGTGCGCATGAGCGAATTCCCGATCAACCTGGAAACGGCGCGTGCAGCGGCCACGCACGCACTGCCGACGATTCTCGGCGCGCCCAATGTGTTGCGCGGCAAAAGCCAGAGTGGGTCGATGCGGGCCATCGACGCGATCCATGCAGGCGTGGGCAACATCCTGTGTTCGGACTATCAGCCGTCGACCCTGATCGCCGCCGCGTTTGCCGCCGCGCGTCTGGCCGATCTGCCACTGAACGAGGCACTGGCGCTGGTCAGCGCCAACCCGGCCGACGCGTGCCAGCTCGATGATCGCGGCCGCCTTGCGCCGGGCAAGCGCGCCGACGTGATTGCCGTGGCCAGTGTGGCCGGACAGCCGCTGGTCACGCACACGTGGTCGGCCGGCCGGCTGGTGTTCGCCGCCGGTTACCCGCCCGTGCATGCCGCCGCGCCGCGCGCGGCTGCGCTGCAGGCCGTGGCCTGAGCCGAAGCTTAATTCGGTATTCGCAAAAAGGCCGCGCGACATGCTTCGTCGCGCGGCCCGTATCGTCTCACTATAGTCGTCGCCCTTTTTCTTCGCCTGCTAGGGCTAGTCCCGATCGCATATGGCTGGCCTTTGGCAATCCATCCGCTACATTGAAGTAGGCGGAGGAAGTACGAGGGGGCCAACATGACGTCAACAAGAATCATCATGCCAGCGATGCTGGCATTTTTTTTGTGCGCGGCGTGCACCGCGCCGGGGACCACCGAAGGCCCGCAGACGTACAACGGCCCGTTTCCCGAACCCTACGCCACGCGACCCGCGCCTGCGGTGGCGCGCGCCACCCCGATCCCGGCACACGAAATCGACATGAACGGCACATGCAAACGTACCGAGGAAGACGGCTTTCGCGAGGATGCGTTGGTGCGCGTGTCGCACAACGCCGTGCAGCAGCTGTCCTGGAAACTCTGGGTATCGCGCCGCGGCTCTTGCCACTTCGATCTGTCGGAATTCAAACAGGTACAGCAAACGCCGCATATCGAACTGCATGCCGTCGACGGCAGCGGCTGCACGCTGATGGTTTGGCAGGATCCGCGCCGCATCACGCTGGCCCACGCGCATTGCGAAAAACACTGCACGCCCGGCATCTACGATGAGGCGTGGCCTGTGTTGTTCGATCCGAAAAGCGGAGCGTGCGCGCAAGTCCGATAGCGTTCAGCCCGTTGCGGCGCCCCGGCTGTCGCGCTCGCGCCAGAGCACGCGCTGCCGGGCGGGACCGCCCCGGCAGGGCGCGGCCGATTATTTGCTCTTGGGCACCCGCCCCATCAGGAAGAACTCGTCGTTGGGACGCATGCCGATGGTGTTGGCCATGCGGTTGGACAGGCCGAAGAATGCGGTGATCGCGGCAATATCCCACGCGTCCTCGTCGTCCAGGCCGTGCGCGCGCAGCGCGTCGAAATCGGGCTCGCCAATCGTATGGGATTCGGTGCAGACCTTCATCGCGAAATCGAGCATCGCGCGCTGACGCGGGGTGATGTCGGCCTTGCGATAGTTGACGGCCACCTGATCGGCCACCAGCGGTTTCTTTTCGTAGATGCGCAGGATGGCGCCGTGCGCGACCACGCAATAGAGGCACTGATTCACGCCCGAGGTAGCCACCACGATCATTTCCCGGTCGCCTTTGGTCAGGTTGCCGGTCTCCTTGAGCATCAACGCGTCGTGATAGGCGAAGAAGGCGCGGCATTCGTCGGGGCGGTGGGCCAGCGCGAGAAACACGTTGGGAACGAAGCCGGCCTTTTCCTGGACTTCGAGTACGCGCTGGCGGATATCGTCCGGCAGCTTGGCAATCGCGGGAACCGGATAGCGGCTGATTGGCGCTGAAGCGTTGGTCATGTCTGTCTCCTCGTCGGGGTATGTTCCCCTGTTGGTACATGCCCGGCCGCAGCCCTCGCCGCGGCCATCGGATCCTTCTCCGGCTCAGTGCGCCGAAGTGGCGAACTGGATACGGTGCAGGCCGGCGTACAGGCCGTTGGCGGCCAGCAGGTCGGCGTGGCTGCCCTGCTCCGCCACGCGACCCTGCTCCAGCACCACGATGCGGTCGGCGTTTTCGATCGTCGACAAACGGTGGGCGATCACCAGCGTAGTGCGGCCCACCATCAGCGATTCCAGCGCGGCCTGAACCTGACGCTCGGATTCGGAATCGAGCGCGGAAGTGGCTTCGTCCAGAATCAGGATCGGTGCATCCTTGTACAACGCCCGCGCGATGGCCAGCCGCTGACGCTGGCCGCCGGACAGCTTCATGCCGTTGTCGCCGATATTGGTCTCCACGCCGTCGGGCAGGCCCTTGACCACATCGGTCAGGTACGCCGCGGCCAGCGCGCGCTCCACGCGCGCCATGTCGATCTTCTCGCGCGGATGGACGCCATAGGCCACGTTGGCGGCCACGGTGTCATTGAACAGCACCACATCCTGGCTGACGAAGGCGATCTGGCGGCGCAGGTCCGCCAGGCCAAACTGGTCGATCGACCGGCCATCGAGCACGATGCGGCCTTCGGTGGGATCGAAGAAGCGCGGCAACAGATTCACCAGCGTGGTCTTGCCGCTGCCCGACGGCCCGACCAGCGCCACCACCTCGCCCGGGGCCGCATGGAAATTCACGCGATCGAGCGCGGGGCGTCCCGCATCGCCATAGCGGAAGCCGACGTTTTCAAACACGAGGTCGCCGGTGGCGCGCTCCAGCGGCAAGCCGCCAGTCTGCGGCTCGACCGGCTCATCGATCAGCCCGAAGATCATTTCGGCGGCAGTCAGGCCGCGTTGCAAAGGCTGGTTCAAGTCAGTCAGGTGCTTGAGCGGCGAAATCAGCAGCAGCATGGCCATCACGAAACCGGTGAAGCCGCCGATCGTCGTCTGGTTGCCCTGCGCCTGCACCATGGCGATGGTCAGGATGACCGATAGCGCCAGCGACGCCAGGAACGCGGTGACCGGTTGATTGAGGCCGCCAGCAACGGCCATGCGCATCGAATAACCACGCAGGCGCTCCGCCATCGTGGCAAAGCGCGCGGTTTCGTACGCCTCGCCGCCGTGGAGCTTGACCACCTTGAAACCGCCAGCCGCCTCTTCGACCACATAGGCAGCTGTATTGGTCAGGGCCTGATGCTCGCGGTTCAGGCGGCGCAGGCGGCGATTGACCTTCGACATCACAAATCCGATGGCGGGCAGCAGCACGGCCACCACCAGCGTCAGTCTCCAGTTCGTGTAGAACAGGTAGATCAGCAGCGCGAGCACGGTCAGGGAATCGCGCACCAGCGTAATCAGCACGCCGGTGAGGATCTGCATCACCTGGTTGACTTCGAAGATCACCGCGTTGATCAGCGAGGCCGCGGTGTTGCGGTGGTAGAACAGAGCGGGCGCGTGAAGCATGCGTTCGAACATCTGCATGCGCATCTTGAGCAGGACGCGATTGGAGATCAACGACAGCAGGTAGCCCGACGCAAACTGCGCAACGCCGCGCACCAGCGCCACGCCGACCAGCAGCGCGGGCACGTGCCAGAGCTTGCCGGCGTAGTCGCCGCCAAACCCCTTGTCGAGCAGATCATTGACGACCTTCGGGATGATGCCCTCGCTGGCGGCGACCAGGGCCATGGCGAGGATGGCCAGCACAAAATTGCGCATCTCGGGCTTCAGATAGGCCCAGACGCGCTTGAGCGTGTCGGATTCCTGGGGCGTTTGCTTTTTGCTGTCGTTCACGTTGGCTCCACTTGCCAAATGGGCGCTGCGCCGACTGCCGCTAGAATGGCGGGCAATTCCGGCATGCGGGATCCCATCGCAAGCATCTATGAAAATTTCTGTCGTACTGATTACAAAAAACGAGGCACACAATATTCGGGAGTGCCTCGAGAGCGTCTCCTGGTGCGACCGCGCGATTATAGTGGACTCCGGCAGCACCGACGGCACGCTCGAGATCGCCCGCGCCATGGGTGCCGAAGTTCATGAAACGGCCACCTGGCCCGGCTTTGGCCCGCAAAAAAACCTCGCCCTGTCCAAGGCCACGAGCGAATGGGTGCTCTCGATCGATGCCGACGAACGCGTCACCCCCGAACTGCGCGACGAGATCCTCGCCGCGATCGGATCGGGCCGGTTCGACGCCTATGACATGCCCCGCCTGTCGCGTTTCTGCGGGAGGTTCATGCGCCACAGCGGGTGGTATCCGGACCGTCTCACCCGCCTGTTCCGCACCGGCAAGGCGCGCTTCACCGACGACATCGTCCATGAAAACGTGATCGCCGACGGCCCCATCGGACACCTGCAAACACCGCTGTTGCACTACACCTACGACGATTTCTCCCAGGTGCTGCGCAAGGTCGATCAATATTCCACGCTTGGCGCCCAGCAGGCGTTCCGGCGCGGCAAGACGGCGTCCGTGTTCAGCGCCTGGACCCACGGAAGCTGGGCGTTCCTGCGCACCTGGCTGATCCGCCGCGGCTTTCTGGACGGCCCGCAAGGGCTGGCCGTGGCGCTGATGAACGGACAGGCCAGCTATTACAAGTACATCAAGCTCTGGCTGTTGCAGCAGCAGGCGCGGCAGTCGTCTTCGTCAGGCGATCGACCAGTGCAGTAAAGGCCTGGGAAGTCGGGCCGAAACCCATTTGTTCGACATGACGGGCCGCGTGCGCCAATAACGTGCTGCGCAATGCGTCGTCCTGCAAGCCGCGCCGCATCGCCTCAGCCAACCCATCCACATCGCCCACCGGCACCAACAAGCCAGCGCGCCCGTCATCGAGGATTTCACGCGGGCCGGTGGGGCAGTCGGTGCTGACCACCACCTGGCCGACGGCGAGCCCTTCGAGCAGGACGTTGGGCAGCCCTTCCATCTTGGAACTGAACGCCATCAGCCGGGCACGGCGAATCCACGCGTACGGATTGGACTGGAAACCCGCAAACGTTACGCGCACGGCGATGCCAAGGGACTGGGCCAGCGCTTCGAGCTGCGGACGCGAAGCGCCATCGCCCACCAGCACGAGGTTTTCCTCGATGCCCTGCGCCACAAGCCGCGCATAGGCGCGCAGCAACGACGTGAAATCCTTCTGGCTTTCTTCCTGGCGCCCCACGGAGACTATGAATGGGCCAGCGGGCGCGACGGCGGGATCGAGTGGCTGCTCCGCCTTCGCGCGGATGCTGGCGAGGTCGATCGCGTTGTAGAGCCGGACGAGCTTGTCCGCGGCCTCTGGTATCAGCTTGCGCGCATCCGCCAGCATGCTGTCCGTCAGCATCACCACCGCGTCGTAATCCACCTTGCACTGATGCCGCAACTTGCGCAGCTTGCGTCCGTGACCGCGCGCGAGATGTTCCACGCTGAAATGCTGGTAGCCAATCATCGGCACCGGCAGCGGCCCGGTAATGCGCGACAGCGACATGTCGTAGTCGACCACAGCGTCGTAACCGCCAGCGTTCAGGATCTTGCGGAAACGCTGGTTCATCAGCGGCTTGCGCACGGGCGGCAGCAACACCTCTTCATACAGCTTGCCCAGCGGACCAAGCTTGCGCTGCTTCTTCAATTGCCGGCAACGCGACAACCACGGTTCCGGCGCCAGGACATGGACCGCGACGTGGGCCGGCAAGCGCGCCCGGAAGTGCGATTCCAGCTCCGGCGACGGATAGGTCACCGTCAGGCCCAGTTCGAAACGATCCGGGTCCAGCGAATTCAGTAGCGAGACCAGCGACGTTTCAATCCCGCCATGGAGGAAGTGCGTCACGTGGAACAGCACGCGTCGCCGGCGCATGCCGGCAGCCGGGGCACGATCAGGCATAGATGATCCGCACGCCATCGCCGAGCGCGCTGCGGAAGCTGGCAAGCGCCTCCTCGGACGGCGTGATCTGCCACTGCGCGCCAAGCATGGCCTCGCATTGAGCTGTCTTGTTGATATAGCTGATGCGCACCGGCACGCCGGCGCCCTTGCCGCCGTTGGCCAGATACGGCGTCAGCAGCTCGCGCAGGCGTTCGGTCGACGCATTGCCATTGAAGCCAAGGCAAACCGCCTCGGCATATCGCGCGCGCGCCGTGACCAGATCCATTACCGATTCCGCCGTGAAGCGGACCCCGCCGGTGAAAGTATCGTGACGGGCATTGCCTTGCGCGATCAGGAGTTCGTCTTCACGGAACATGTGCCGATTGGCGTCGTACAGTTCATTGAAGACGGTCATTTCGATCTGCGCGGTGCCGTCGTCGATCATCACGATGATCAGCTTGCCGCGTTGCGTCATTTGCGTGCGGACACCCATGATGACGCCGGCGATCACCTTGCCACGCACATCGCGGCCGTATCCGCCGCCATTGCCCTGCACTTCCTTTTCCAGCGCGGCCAGCGTGCCCTTGACGAACTTGCGCACCTCGTCGCGCGATGCGTCGAACAGGTGGCCCGAGAAATAGTAGCCAAGCGCCTGCTTTTCTTCCTGCAGCGTCCGCTTGGTGGACCACGCCGGCTCGTCGACCAGCTCCGGGCGATGCGCGTCGCCAGCGTCGCCCATCAGGTCGAACAACGACACCTGGTTGGCGGATTCGGCCTTCTGCTCGGCCGCTTCCATGGCGATCGACACCGAAGCCAGCAATTGCGCCCGATTCGGGTTGAGGCTGTCGAACGCGCCGGCGCGAATCAGCGCTTCGATGGTGCGGCGATTGACCTGCCGCCGGTCTACGCGCTCGCAGAAATCGAACAGATCGGTAAAGGGCCGTTCCTCGCGCGCGCGCAGGATGTCTTCGATCGCGCCCTGCCCGGACCCCTTGATCCCCCCAAGGCCATAGCGGATGGTCTTGGCGTCGGTCGGCGCGAATCGGTACTCGCTGGCGTTGACGTCGGGCGGCAGCACTTCGATCTTGTTGAGCCGGCAATCCTCGTAGAGGATCTTGACCTTGTCCGTGTCGTCCATGGCCAGCGACATATTGGCTGCCATGAATTCCGCGGGATGGTGCGCCTTGAGCCACGCCGTGTAGTAGGCCAGCAGCGCGTAGGCGGCAGCATGCGACTTGTTGAAGCCGTAGCCCGCGAATTTTTCCATCAGATCGAAGATATCGTCGGCCTGTTGCGCGCTCAGCCCGTTCTTGGCTGCACCTTCGCGGAACAGTTCGCGATGCTTGGCCATTTCCTCGGCCTTCTTCTTGCCCATGGCCCGGCGCAACAGATCGGCGCCGCCCAGCGAGTAGCCGCCGATGATCTGCGCCATCTGCATGACCTGCTCCTGGTAGACCATGATGCCGTAGGTCTCCTTGAGCACGGGCTCGACGCGCGGATCCGGGTATTCAACCTTTTCGCGACCGTGCTTGCGCGCACAGAAGCTGGGGATCAGGTCCATCGGGCCGGGGCGATAGAGCGCCACAAGCGCGATGATGTCCTCGAACCGGTCAGGCTTGGCGTCCTTTAGCATGCCCTGCATGCCACGGCTTTCCAGCTGGAATACCGCGACCGTGTTGGCGCTCTTGAGAATCTCGAAGGCGGGGCCGTCGTCCAGCGGAATCTGGCTGCAGTTCCAGTCGGCCTTGGCGGGATCGAGCCGGCGAATATAGCGCTCGGCCCAATCGAGGATCGTAAGCGTGGTCAGGCCCAGAAAGTCGAACTTGACCAGGCCTGCCGCCTCGACGTCGTCCTTGTCATACTGGCTGACCACCCCGCTCATGCCATCGGTGCCCTGCGTATAGAGCGGGCAGAAATCGGTCAGGCGACCCGGGGCGATCAGTACGCCGCCGGCGTGCATGCCGACGTTGCGCGTCATCCCTTCCACGCGCTGCGCCAGCTCCAGCAACTGGCGGACTTCTTCCTCGTTGCGCTCGCGCTCAGCCAGCGCGGGCTCTTCCTTCTTCGCCTCTTCTAGGGTAACGAGCTTGCCTGGCTTGAACGGGATCAGCTTGGCGACGCTATCGACAAAGCCATAGCCGAGATCGAGCACGCGGCCCACGTCGCGCACGGCCGCCTTTGCGGCCATGGTGCCGAACGTGGCGATCTGCGACACGGCGTCCTTGCCATACTTTTCCTTCACGTACGTGATCACGCGATCGCGACCGTGCTGGCAGAAGTCGATGTCAAAGTCGGGCATCGAAACCCGCTCGGGATTCAGGAAACGCTCGAAAAGCAGCGCGTACTTGAGCGGATCGAGATCGGTGATGCCCAGGGCATAGGCCACCAGCGAGCCCGCGCCCGAGCCGCGGCCCGGCCCCACCGGCACGCCATTGTTCTTGGCCCAGTTGATAAAGTCCGCCACGATCAGGAAGTAGCCCGGAAATCCCATCTTGATGATGGTGCCGGTCTCGAACTGGAGCCGGTCATAGTATTCGGGCCGTTTGCGTTCCCGCTCGGCTTCATCGGGAAACAGCACCGCCAGGCGCTTTTCCAGGCCGTCCTTGGCCATGAAGACCAGGTAGTCGTCCAGCGACATGCCATCGGGCGTGGGAAACAGCGGCAGCCGCGGCTTGCCAAGTTCCAGCGTCAGGTTGCAGCGCTTGGCAATCTCGACCGCGTTCTGCAGCGCGGACGGGATGTCGGCGAACAGCGCGCACATCTCGTCCTGGGTCTTGAAATACTGGTCGGTAGTGAATTTGCGCGTGCGGCGCGGATTGGCCAGCAATTCGCCTTCGGCGATACACACGCGCGCCTCATGCGCGGTGAAGTCGTCCGGCGTCATGAACTGGACCGGATGCGTGGCGACGACCGGCAACTGCAGCGCGGCGGCCAGCTGCACCGCCTGTTGGACATATGCCTCGGTGCCCGGATGCCCCGCGCGCTGCAATTCGATATAGAAGCGCTGCGGAAAAACGCGCGCCCAGTGCTGTGCGGCGCGGCGCGCGCCATCGGCGTTGCCGTTGGCCAAAGCCTGGCCGACATCGCCGCCCATTGCGCCGGACAGCGCGATCAGGCCCGTTGCCAGGGGCAGGCCTTCCTCGCCCGGCTCTTCGAACCAGGCCGGTTCGAATTCGGCGCGGCCACGGTGCTGATTGCCCAGCCAGGCGCGCGACAGCAGCGCGCAGAGATTGAGATAGCCAATGCGGTCCTGGACAAGCAGCAGCATGCGCGCGGGCTTGTCGCGATCGTCGGCGTTGGTCAGCCAGACGTCAGCGCCCACTATGGGCTTGACGCCGCCGCCGCGCGCTTCCTTGTAGAAGCGGATAAGGCCGAAGGCGTTGGCGAGATCGGTCAGCGCGAGCGCGCCCATGCCGTCTTTGGCGGCGGCCTTGACCGCGTCATCGAGGCGGACGATGCCGTCCACGACCGAATATTCGGAATGCAGGCGAAGGTGTACGAAGCGGGGTTCAGACATAGGGCGCCATTGTACCGGCTCCCTTTGCGCGGCACGCTGAGAGAATTCGTAAAGTGATGTGCCGGCGCGCACCGCCGTGCCAGCGCGCCGGCGGGTATCGGCACGGCCGCCAAGCGGCTATAATTTCGCCTTTCCAATCAGGCAGTTATCGAGCGCGCTCACGCACTCGACACGCGGCACCGGCCATGCAGATCGTCAATATTTCAGCTTACAAGTTTGTCACTCTCGAAGACATCGAGACGCTGCGCCCCGCCATGCGCGAACGCTGCGAGGCCGCGGGGCTGAAAGGCACGATCCTGCTTGCGCCGGAGGGCATCAACATGTTCCTGGCCGGCACCCGGGCGCAAATTGATGAATTCATGACGTGGCTGCACGCGGACGCGCGCTTTGCCGATATCGCATCCAAGGAGAGCCTGTCCGAGAACCAGCCGTTCAAGCGGATGCTGGTGCGCGCCAAGAAGGAAATCATCACCATGAAGATGCCGCTGATCCGACCGGAGGCCGGCCGCGCGCCGTCAGTCCGGCCGGCGGATCTGAAGCGCTGGCTCGACCAGGGGCACGACGACGACGGCCGTCCCGTGGTGATGCTGGATACGCGCAATGCGTTCGAAGTGGCGGTCGGCACGTTCGAGAACGCCGTCGAGTACAACATCGACAAGTTCAGCGATTTCCCGCCGGCCGTGGCCGAGAACCGTGCAACGCTTGAGGGCAAGACCGTGGTCTCGTTCTGCACGGGCGGCATTCGCTGCGAAAAGGCCGCGATCCACATGCAGGAAGTCGGGATCGAGCGCGTCTATCAGCTTGAGGGCGGCATTCTCAAGTATTTCGAGGAAGTCGGCGGCAGTCACTATCGCGGCGACTGTTTCGTGTTCGACTACCGAACCGCGCTGAATCCCAATCTGGAGCCCGCCGGTCCGGTACAGTGCTTCGCTTGCCGCGCAGTGGTGACGCCCGAGGCGCAGCAAGATCCGAAGTATGTGGTCGGCAAGAGCTGCCCGCACTGTGCCGACCAGATGCCCGCGTCGGACGGCAACGACGCGCAGGTCGCGGCCTGAGACATCAGGCGTGTGAGCCGGCTGGCCCGGTCTTCAACGGCGCGCGGGGCTCAGGCGGCAAGCAGGTGATAGAGATTGCGTAGCATGCCGGCCGTGGCGCCCCAGATGAACCAATGGCCGCCATCCTCGCGCGGATACGGCATGGCATAGAACTGGCGCTCGCCCCCGTCCCAGCGGAACAGGCGGCGCTCGTGCCGCGACGGATCCATCAGGAAGGCCAACGGCACTTCGAATACATCGGCCACTTCGCCCGCATGGGGCTGCAAGGTAAATCCGGGACGCACCAACCCGACCACGGGACTGACGTGAAATCCGGTTCCGGTGATGTAGTCGGGCAACGACCCGAGCACCTCGATGTGGTCGCGATCCAGCCCGATTTCTTCGCGTGTCTCGCGCAATGCCGTGGCAATCCGGTCGGCGTCGTAGGTTTCCCGGCTGCCGCCCGGGAAGCTGATCTGCCCCGCATGCGCCGTGAGGTTGGCATTGCGCTCGGTCAGCAGCACGGTCAAGCCGTCCGGACGATCGACCAGCGGCACCAGCACGGCGGCTTCGCGCAGGCCGCGCGACTTGTCATAGACTCGCGATTCATCGGTCAGCTCCGGCTCCCATGCCGGGGGCGAGAGCAATCTGTGCCGGATGAAATCGGGTCGCATGCGCGGCGCGGAAAGCGGCGCGCGACGGTGATCGGTCTCGATGACCGGTAACGCTTGGGGATCGAATATGGGGCGCATAACGCCGTCAAGTATGACAGAACGGCGTATTGCCGCACTGCAGCACAATACCGTGACGACATCGGCGCAACATCGGCTCAGAACGCAAAAAGGACACCCGAGGGTGTCCTTCGCAATCCGGCAGGGCGCCGTTGCCGGCGCCTGACCAGGAAGCTTACTGGGCGGCGGCGGCCTTCGAGGCCTTCGTCACCAGCTTTTCCTTGATACGTGCCGACTTGCCCGAGCGCTCGCGCAGGTAGTACAGCTTCGCGCGACGGACGTCACCGCGACGCTTCACTTCGATGCCGGCGATCAGCGGCGAGTACAGCTGGAACGTACGCTCCACGCCTTCACCCGACGAGATCTTGCGCACGATGAAGGAGCTGTTCAGGCCACGGTTACGCTTGGCGATCACCACGCCTTCATAGGCCTGCACGCGCTTGCGGTTACCTTCCACCACGTTCACGTTGACGATAACGGTATCGCCAGGTGCGAATGCGGGGATGGTCTTGTTCGCCGTCAGACGCGCGATTTCTTCCTTCTCGATTTGCTCGAGGATGTTCATCGTTTTCTCCTTAACCATCGTGCCGGCGTTGTATGCCCCAGAACCTTGCTGGGCCCCGGCAGAGGATGGGGTTTTCACTTGGCGGAAGCGAACTCCCGCCCTGCTTTCGTCGCCCACTCCGACAAGAACTTCTCATCGGCCTTGGACAACAATCCTTGCTCGCGCGCCGCCACGATCAGATCGGGACGCTTGCGAGCCGTATTGGACAACGCCTGCTGGCGCCGCCATTTTTCGATTTCGGCGTGATGCCCCCCCAGCAGTACATCGGGGACCCGCACGCCTTCGTATTCTTCCGGCCGCGTGTAGTGCGGACAATCAAGCAGGCCGTTGACGAAACTGTCCTGCACCGCCGACTGCGCATCGCCCAGCACGCCGGGCAGATGCCGCACCACCGCGTCGATCAGCGCCATCGCGGGAAGCTCTCCACCCGACAGCACGAAATCTCCGAGGCTGATTTCCTCGTCCACGCGACGATCGATCAGACGCTGGTCGATGGCTTCATAGCGCCCACACAGCAACACCAGGCCGGGCCGCCGCGACAGCGACATGACCTTCTCGTGCGTCAGTGTGGCGCCTTGCGGCGACATCAGGACAACGTGAGGCTTGTCGACACCGGCCTGCGATTGCGCCGCGCTTGCGGCATCGATCGCGTCTTCCAGCGGCTTGGCCAGCATAACCATGCCGGGGCCGCCGCCATAGGGACGATCATCGATCGTCCGGTAGTTGTCGACAGTAAAATCGCGCGGATTCCAGGTCCGCAAGGCGTAGCGGTCCTGCTTGGCTGCACGGCTGGTAATGCCCCAGTCGGTCAGCGCGCGAAACATCTCGGGAAACAGCGTGATTACGTCGAACTGCATCCGCGCCTCCCTAGACGGAACTTCAGTACTCGAGCCCCCAGTCCACGACAATGCGCCTGGCCGATGTATCGACCGTGCGCAAGTATGCGTCGACAAACGGAATCAGCCGCTCCGCGGCCTTTCCATCCGGCAGCTTGAAAGCCACCTGAAGGATCTGATGGGCGCCGTTGTCGATCAGGCCGGTCACTTCGCCGAGCGCTTCGCCCTGCTCGTTGACCACGGCGCAACCGATGAGGTCGACCCAGTAGAATTCACCTTCTTCCGGCGCGGGAAAATCCTCACGCCGGATCCAGACGCGACGGCCCTTAAGCATTTCAGCCACATTGCGATCCGAAACGCCGGCGGCTTGCGCCACCACGGTACCGCTATGCTCGCGCGACTGGGCAATCTTGAC
Source organism: Cupriavidus sp. GW822-FHT06G04 (assembly GCF_058799075.1). Lineage (NCBI taxonomy): Bacteria > Pseudomonadati > Pseudomonadota > Betaproteobacteria > Burkholderiales > Burkholderiaceae > Cupriavidus > Cupriavidus sp. GW822-FHT06G04. The sequence continues at coordinate 504,461 of NZ_JBXALD010000004.1, forward strand.
GCTGACCGCTTCGGCAGACTGCGCCGGCGCGGTCATCACGCCTGCCGGCGGCGCACGCAGCAGCCACCAGCGACGGGCATGCAGCAATGCGGAGGCGTCGTCCGCATGCGGATGGACCTTGATCCAGCCCCGGATGCCATATGCCGCACCCACATAGCCGACCTCGATCAGATCGTCAGGAAGGCTATTTGTGTCCAGCAGTGCGGCAGGCAGCTTCGCCTCGCGGGCAGCGGCGCCAGATTGCGCGGCAGCACCCGAAAGATTCAGCGGCTTACGGCCGGTGGCGTTGCCAGTCACGTTGCAGAGAGCGTCAGTTATGCATCAAGCGCACCCGAACCGGTACGCCTTAAAGCTATCAGGCAGCAGCCTTGCCAGCTTGCTTGACCAGACGAGCAACGGTCGGCGACAGCTGGGCGCCAACGCCTTGCCAGTAGGCCAGACGGTCTTGCACCAGGCGCAGGCCTTCTTCCTTGTCGGAAGCCAGCGGGTTGTAGAAGCCAACGCGCTCGATGAAACGGCCATCGCGACGGTTGCGCGAATCGGTAGCAACGATGTTGAAGAACGGGCGCTTCTTGCTGCCGCCGCGAGCCAGACGGATTACGACCATGTTAATTCCTCGAAAAAACGGGGGTGTGCGAACACGAAACGCAAGAGTATAGCCCACTTCGGGACCCCGAACAAACTCTTAGGGCTTTTCGCTATCTCCTCGGCCGCCGGTGCGCCGCCAGCGCAACATCGACGCAAGCCCGCCGTGGCGAAAATGGTGACAGTGCTTGGCTCATGCAACGAATACGACACATCGAGTCGCGCATCGTCGAAGGCGCCCCCACGCATGGCAGGGCGTCAGTAGTATGCGGCAGAGCCTAAGTGCCCGACGCCGGCGGCAGACGCATCGAAGTTGGCAAAAATGACGAAACAATCCGTTACACCGGTAACGCGATTCGAATAGGCCATCCCAGGCTGCCTGCGTACCATGAATCCAACGCCTGACTCATCACCTGCTACAGGACATTGGAAATCCACATGCTTACCCGCCCCCACCTGCGCTGTCTGGTGGCTGGTACCGTGGCCGTCATCGGCCTGGTTGGCTCCATCGCCACCAGCCACGCACAAATCGCCTTCTGGCACCATGCGCGCGCCGACAACTCGGTGCGCATGGGACGGGGCGGCGGCTGGGACATGGCCAGCGTGCGCGCGGAAAACCGCGACCACGTCCAGGCTCAGATCGACCGGATGGAACAGCGCGCGCGCAACGACGACCGGCTGAGCGGACGCCCGCAAGGCCCTGGCGGGCGAGACGACGACCGCTTCGCGCGCCAACCCGGCGGCGTCGATCGCAACAGCCCCGGCGATGCTTCGTTGCGCGGCACGGAGGTCCGCCCGTCCGGCGTCGGCCCCGGCTGGCAGGCGCGCGGTCGCGACGGCGGCCGCTAGTCCGCCGCTTATCGCCTACTAGTTAGCTCTGGTTTGCCTCTGAAAGTGGCCGGAATCCCGGCCATTTCTGCATTCCGATTCTCAAAGCTGCTGCGTTGCACCCGTATGCGCGCGCCGGGCCTTCGTGGCCGTGAGACATGCTGCCACCGCATGGCGCCAGCGTACAATGTGCGCCGATGCCGTCGGCATCCACGCGATTCCGAGATTGCCTGCCTACGATGCCTGCCGCCAGCCAAGCCCCCACCGTTGCCCGCACCACCGCCCATCGCTCGGGCAGCAAGTCAAAATTGATCACCGTCGCACTGGCGTTCCTGCTCGGCAGCCTCGGGGCGCATCGGTTCTATCTGCGCGGGCTTGGCGACAAGTTTGGCTGGGCGCATCTGCTCGCGACGCTGGCCGGTGTGATCGGCATTGCTTCGCTGGTTCTTGGCACCGGCAGCGCGGCATTGAACTGGACCTTCGCGGTAGCCGGCGGCGCGTCGATGATCGCTGCATTCCTGACTGCCATCGTGTTCGGCCTGCGCCCCGACGATCAATGGGACGCGCGTTACAACCCTGAAGGACGGCCCACACGCTCGGGCTGGCCGGTCGTGATTCTTGTGATTCTCTCGTTGATGATCGGCACAGGGCTGTTGATGGCCGGCCTTGCCATCAGCTTCCAGACTTTTTTTGAATCCCAGGTAGAAGCCGCCAAGGCGCTCTCGCAGGAATAACGGGCGCGGCTCGCCGATGCATTTCGACCTGCTCGACATTGCGGTGTTTGTACGCGCCGCCGCACTGGGCAACCTGTCCGCCGCGGCCCGCGACCTGGCGTTGTCGACATCGACGGCAAGCGCCAGATTGCAGCGCCTCGAAGAACAACTGGGTGCGCGGTTGCTCCATCGCACCACGCGTCGGCTGTCGCTGACCGGCGATGGCGAGCGATTTCTCGTGCATGCCGAACAGTTGCTGGTGATATCCGAGGCGGCCGCCCAATCGGTGGGCCGCGGCGCCGAAGCCCCACGCGGCCCGCTGCGCGTCACCGCCCCGGCATCGTTCGGCCGCCAGCACGTATCGCCCGCGATTCCCGCTTTTCTGAAGGCATACCCCGACATCACGCTGGACCTGCGCCTGACCGACCAGATCGTGGGACTTGTCGATGCCGGCATCGACGTCGCATTGCGCATGGGCGCACTGCCAGATTCGTCGCTGGTTGCGCGGCCGCTGGCGCCAAGCCGGCGTGTAATCTGTGCATCGCCCGACTATCTTGGCCGTCACGGCACGCCGTGGCATCCCGAAGACCTGCGCAAGCACAACTGCCTGGTGCTGGGCGATCAATCTACATGGCGATTCGACACCCCGGTCGGCGAACACGCGGTGGCGGTGCATGGGAATCTGCGCGTCGACAACGGCGAAGTGATACGCGACGCGATTCTTGCAGGCATGGGGATCGCGCTGAAATCGACTTGGGATGTCGCGCCCTATCTGCAACGTGGCGACTTGGTCAGTTTGCTGGACGAGTATCCGGTGCTGCCGGCCGTTTCGATCTGGGCCGTCTATCCCAGCCGACACCTCGTGCCGGCCAAGACGCGCGCTTTTGTCGACTTCTTCGCCGACTGGTTTGGCTCCCCACCCTATTGGGACCGCGGCCATCCTTCCACGCCGCCGCAAATCGCCCATACTGCTTAGGTTCCCGCAACCCGTAACATGCGGCTCCGCCCTCGGGCAGCGCTGCGAAGGAGCTGCAGATGGATCATCCGGCTTACGAAGAAGGACGCCTTGCGGCCATCGCCGTGAGGCTGGCGATGTCGTCGGGATTGGCACCCGCCAACGCACGCGCCGCGTTGGAGCTGGCGTGTCGCATGATCGACGACGCTCAGGCACAACCGGACGGCGCGGCGGCATCGTCCCGTCCATCCCACCTATCACATGCACCCCTCGCACCCGCTCAGAAAAGCGAGCCTTGCCCGACGTCAGCCGCGCGCGACCGCGTGGGCCTCGGTGGCGGGCGGAATTGCGAGGTATCGAGCTCGAAACGGTTGTAGCGGAAACCGAGCCGATCCGCCGTTTTATAGAAACGCTGGCGGATCAAGTCCGCCCAGATTCCCGTGCCGCGCATGCGCGAAGCGAAATCGGCGTCGTAATCCTTACCGCCACGCATTTCGCGCACGCGGTTCATGACCCGCTCGGCACGGTCCGGAAAATGCGCCTGCAGCCATTCCTGGAACAGCGGGCGCACCTCCCACGGTAATCGCAACACGATGTAGTTGGCATACACCGCGCCCGCCTCGCGAGCGGCCTCGAGGATCCGTTCGAGATCAGGCTCCGTAATGAACGGGATGAGCGGCGCCACGCTGACGCCAACCGGCACACCCGCGTCGGTCAATTCGCGGATCGTGCGCAAGCGGCGTGCGGGCGTCGCGGCACGCGGTTCCAAGGTGCGTGCGATGTCGGCATCGAGCGTGGTGATCGTGACGGCGGCCACCGCTAGGCGCCGGGCAGCCATTGGCGCAAGCAGGTCGACATCGCGTTCGATCAGCGACGACTTCGTGATAAGCGCAACAGGGTGATCGGTCTCATGCAGAACCTCGAGGACGCTGCGCGTGATGCGTTGCGTACGCTCGATCGGTTGATAGGCGTCGGTATTGACGCCCAGCGCGATGGTCTGGCACTGATAGGACGGCCGCGAGATTTCCTCGCGCAGCCGCTGCGCCGCATTGGCCTTGGCGTACAGTTTCGATTCGAAATCGAGTCCCGGAGACAGATCGAGATACGCATGCGTCGGCCGCGCGAAGCAGTAGATACAGCCACGCTTTATACGTCAAGCTCTTTGTTCACCTCGAAAGCTCCTGTGCCAACACTGGGTTCCGGGCGGTTTCGGAGCTTTTGACCTTTCCGGGCACCTCGTCTCGTCTGTGCGCGTGTTCAGCAAACCGAAGGTTGTTATCTACCGCTCAATGTCGCGGTAGGAATGCCCATTACTGGGCACCCCCCGCACAGATCCCGGCGTGCGCGATTCGCGCACCGGGCTCCTG